>JAIOPX010000146.1 GCA_021413705.1 Planctomycetota bacterium
TTATAGGGGCCGAGTATTTGATTTGATGGCGATAATTCGCCAAGCCGAGTAACAAGCCCCCCACTCCCGTAACCATGCCGACGAGAGCGGCCACCAAAGTTACAAGCTCTAGCGTAGTGATTCATCACCTCCTTGCGTATCTGCAAAGAACTGCAATGCCCGGACTCCTGCACTAGTCAGACAATACTTGTTGTCGAGACCCGCTACGACTGCGGGCACGATAACAACAATCTTGGCGGCCATCCCTGCCGTCGAGATTGTCTTGCGTCCATGTCAGCCACTAACGAGGTTGTGAGCCGACTCGTTTTTGGACATTTGTTTCCAGCACTCCAAATGCCTGCTCGTGCCGGGCGACGGACATTTGCAATGCGCCGAGCAGCCGCTTCGCCGTGTAATAGTTCATCACGGTTCGTTGGGTCAGTCTGATCGGCTGCGTGGGGACAGCGGCACCCTGGGTGTTCAATCCAAAATCAACGATCAGTTCTTCCGGCGTGCCAGTAACCCGGCAGAAGTTTGTGTACGTGGCCACTACCTGGCTATCGTCCGCTTCAATGGGTGTTGGCTGTGGCATCGGAGAGCGGGAACCCTGCGAAGACTTGCCGTTTTCAATCGTGGAGGGTGGATCTTGTTCGACGACCTCGGACATTCTGAGACCCCTTTCGTGGAAAAATCGAATCGAAAGACGGTGATTGAGAATAGAGTTGCCTTGAAAAATCCGCTGGTAATGTCCGGTTCGTGTCCGAAAACGCGCTTTACTATTTCGCTTAAGACATCTTGTCGTGCCTTCTTATTAAAAACAAAATCTCATCCAGGAGGTCGAAACGCTTTGAAATCCAGCACTTACGATTTACAACAACGAATTATTGAGCTTGAACAACGGGTCAATACACTCCAGTCCCAGGTTGAACAACTGCTCTCAATTCGCGACTCATCTCTTTCGCGCAAAGGACAATTGCGCAAGTTCGTGCAACAACTGCCTTTAACGCATAGGGAACGGAAGGTCGTTGTCGAATTTCTGGCCCTGCTGAGCGATAAGAAAACGGCTTCTCGGCTTGGAAGGTCCGTCCAAACAGTCCGCAATCAGATGAATTCCGTTCAAAAAAAGCTCGGGTTAAAGTCTCGACAAGAATTGGTCTCGGCCATGCTCAGTCGAGGAACAACTAAGTTTCGTAATTGAAAATAACTATTTACATCTTCGCTTTTTCGGCTACATTACAACCACTCATCCGGGTTGCAATCCCGTTTGGGGCAGATTGGCGGCGCTGTCATTGAGGGCGAAATCTCGCTTTTCACTCGCTCGCACAGTGTAGCCTAATCCGCGCGCTGCGATTCTCGTCGTCGTTGAGGATTAGTTTGGGCTTTGCATATGACAGAAGGAGTGTGTCATGCGTCTGCCGCTACAGAGTTGGAAGGAAACGCTTAGCACCCTGGGACTGAGATGGGTGCAGAAGCCCCAGCCTCGAAAACGCCGCCGCGACGGTGTTCGGCTCAGCATCGAGCCGCTTGAACAGCGGCAGATGCTTTCGGCCAATGTCCTCGACGATGCGGATACGGACTACGCCGAGATAGGCTCTTGGAGCAATGTAGGTTCCGGCTATGCCAGTGAAAGCCGATATACCGCTTCCACGTCTAACACTGCCAGTTGGACATTTGAGTCGATGACCCCCGGGCGATATGAGTTTTTCACGACCTACACGGCCGACGGAGATCGCACCGACGCCGCAGAATATGCCATCTACGACGATGCCACTCTGTTGGACACGGTGGAAATCGACCAACAAGCCAGCCCCGATGACGAGACCTATGACGGAGTCGAATGGGAGAGCCTCGGCATCTTCACGATCACCGAAGAAACGGTGAGCATCGAGCTCTCCAACGACGTTAGCAGCACGAAGTTGATAGCCGATGCCGTCCGCTGGGAGGCCGTGCCCGAGTTGCCGCTGAAGCTGGACTTCGGAACCGGCAGCGTGGAATCCGGCTTTGACGCCGCCACCGATAGCACAGTCTACACGCCTCAGGCCGGCTATGGCTGGACGGCCGGGCAGTCGTTGTCCAATTACAGCGGTAGCGGCACCTATCTCTTGCAGGACTTCGTCCATACTTCCAGCACATCGCTGACTTTCGTCGCACGGGTTGCGGACGGCGACTACGACGTGACGCTGGGGTGGGGCGCCTATCACTACTCAACGCTCGACGAAGTCGAGGTCAGTCTGGAGGGGGCCGCGCAGGAAGAGTTTACCCTCGACTCCGGCGAGGCCTATGCCAATGTCTATCGGGTCACGGTTACCGACGGCCTGCTCAATATCGATCTGGCCGACCTGGGTGGTTCCACGTATCTGCAACTGAATTACCTCGAAATTACCGACGCTACCGATCCGCCCGCCCCCACGCTGCCGCTGCGGTTGGACTTGGGTAGCTACTCCACCGCCTCCGGCTTCACTCAGGCTACCCATGAAACGCTCTACAGCCCGACCTATGGCTCCCCCACCGGGTATGGCTGGACAATCGCGCCAACTTCCTCATCCACCGGCGGCTCCTGGTCGAACAACTACCTGACCTACGATTTTGTCTACACCAATGAAAAGTCCATGACGTTCGTCGCCAACGTCGCCGACGGCGATTATGACGTCACGCTTGGCTGGGGAGGCTATCACTCCAGCACGCTCGACAACATCGACGTCCATATCGAAGGAGAACTGCTTGAGACGGTAACTCCAGGCTCCAACCGGGGCTACGCCAATACCTATCGCGTTTCCGTGTCCGACGGCCACCTCACGCTCCATCTGTCCGATCAGGATTCAACGGGCTATATCCAGTTGAATTACCTGGAGATTCAGGAAGCAGCCGACCCAATCGCTCCCACCATCCCGCTGAAACTGGATTTTGGTCCCGATTCCGGCTCTCCGGAATCCGGTTACACGGCCGCCAGCGAATACTCCACCTACACTGGCCAAGCCGGCTACGGCTGGGCGCCCTCATCTCAGCAGTTGTCCAGCTACAACTCGTACTCAGGCTCTAATCTGCTGCAGGACTTTGTCTACACTTCCGACTCGTCGCTCACCTTTCTGGCCCGGCTGGAGGATGGCGATTACGACGTGATCCTGGGCTGGGGGCCGTACCACTATTCGACCCTGGACGGCATCGAAGTCAGCGCCGAAGGTCTGACATTGGAAACCTTCTCCCTTGCGTCCAGCGAGGCCTATGCCAACGTCTATCGAGTCACCGTCACCGATGGGATGCTCAACCTGCAACTGGCCGACGTCAGTGGTTCGGCCTATCTCCAGTTGAACTACTTGGAGATCAAGGAGGCAGTGGAGCCTCCCTCGCTGCCGCTGCGGCTGGACTTTGGCAACTACAACACGGCCTATGGCTTTACCCAGGTTACTCACGAAACGCTCTACAGTCCTAGTTATGGTTCCCCCACCGGCTATGGTTGGACCATCGCCCCCCTCTACTCTGGCACCGGCGGCTCTTCGAGCAATTACCTGACCTACGATTATGTCTACACCAACAACCAGTCGATGGTCTTCGTTGCCGCCGTGGAAGACGGCGAATACGACGTCACGCTCGGCTGGGGCGCCTATCACTATAGCGTGACCACCCTGGACGACGTGCAGGTCCGAATCGAAGGTGAAGTCGTCGATACAGTGACTCTCGACTCCAACGAGGGCTATGCCAACACCTATCGCGTCTCCGTTGCCGATGGGCGCTTGACCATCCATCTGTCCGACCAGGGAGGTTTGCCATTCATCGACCTGGCCTATCTGGAAATCGAAGAAGCCGTCGAAACTCCTCCCCCGGGTTTGCCGCTGAGGGTTGATTTCGGGACGGATTCCGGCAATGTCGAATATGGTTATGTGGGAGCCACCGAGAACACGAACTACACCGGGCAAACGGGCTATGGCTTGATTCCCTCCCAGTATCTCTCCAGCTACAACTACTCTTCCTCTGGAAGCTCGTATTTGCTGCAGGATTTCGTTTACACCAACAGCTACTACGACACCTCGCTCGCCTTCCAAGCCAGGGTTCCCGACGGCGACTATGACGTGATCCTCGGTTGGGGATCGTACCACTCTTCGACTCTCGACAACATCGAAGTCCGCCTCGAAGACGTAGCCCACGAAACCATTTCACTCGACTCCGGTGAAGGCTACGCCAACGTCTACCGAGTATCCGTCACCGATGGCATGCTCAATCTGGAACTGGCCGATCTCGGTGGCACAACCTACATCCAGTTGAACTACCTCGAGATCCATGAAGCGATCGAGCCCCCAACGCTCCCGCTGCATCTCGATTTCGGCAGCTACAGCACGGCCAGCGGCTTTACGTCCGCTACCCATGAAACGCGCTACAGCCCCTCCTATGGCTCCCCGGGTGGCTACGGCTGGGTCATCCCGCCGGCCTACTCGTCCACCGGCGGCTCCTCCAGTAATTACCTGACTTACGACTTCGTCTACACCAATGACAAGGCGATGACCTTCGTGGCCGATGTGGCCGACGGCGATTACGACGTCACGCTCGGTTGGGGCGCCCACCACTCCAGCACACTGAACAACATCGAAGTCCAGATCGAAGGCGAAACGCGAGACTTGATTACTGCCCTCGGCAATTACCAGGGTTACGCCAATACCTATCGCGTCTCGGTCACCGACGGCCATCTGACGCTCCATTTGGCCGATCGAGACTACACCGGTTACGTCGATCTGGCCTATCTGGAAATCGTCGAAGCCACAGATCCGCCCCCCTCGCTGCCGCTAAAGCTCGATTTCGGCCCGGATTACGGCTCCGTCGAAAGCGGCTACACCGGCGCTAGCGACAATACCATCTACACGTCGCTGGGTGGTTTTGGCTGGGTTCCTAACTACCTGATGTACAACTACAACGGCGGCGGCGGTTCCTACCTCACGCAAGACTTCGTCTACACCACCAGCGACACGCCCCTCGCTTTCCTGGCCCGAGTGGAGAACGGCGAGTACGACGTCACTCTCGGCTGGGGACCGTATCGTTCCAGCACGCTGGACTCCGTCGAAGTCAGCCTCGAAGGCGTGCCCCAGGAAATGATCTCGCTCGGATCCAGCGAGGATTATGAAAACACCTACCGCATCCGTGTCACCGATGGCGTCCTGAACCTCAAGCTCAACGATCTTGGCGGGGCATCCAACTATATCGACCTGGCCTATCTCGAAATCGCCTCCGCGGTCGATCCGCCGGTCGCCACCGGAGCCCACAACGTCCTGCTGGTCAAGGACGGCGATCCCGCGTCGTTCAACCTGGGCGATTGGTTCCACGATCACCAGGACGCCGCCGAAGATCTGACGTTCACGATCCAGAGCAACTCGAATCCTTCGCTGATCGGCGCTTCGATCACCGGCGGCGTGTTGCAGTTGACACCCGGCAGCACGCTGGGGAGCGCCACGATCACGCTCCGGGCCACCGACCTGGGCAGCCTCTACGGCGAAGCCACGATCACGGTGGGAACCTATGAGCCGGACGAAGATTTGGAATCCTCCGGCGGCGGCCCGCTCTTGTCGCTCCCTTGGGGTCAGATCGACGATGAAAATACCGGCGCCCTGGTCTCCGACCTGATCGCCGGGCTGGTCAACACGTCCAACCCCACCGGCCTGGGCATGGCCATCTACGGTGCGGCTGCCGCCGACTTGGGAGACGTTCAGTTCTCCCTCGACGGAGGCGAAACGTGGGAGGACGTGGGCGCGGTCAGCCCCACCGCCGCGCTGCTGCTCCCGGCCAACGAAGACACCCGGCTGCGGTTCCTGCCAGTCAGCGGTCAGGCAGACCAGATCCTTTCGGCCGCCACGTCGATCATTCAGTTCGTCGGCTGGAACGAGAGCGTCGGCACGGCGGGCCAGACACTCGACCTGACGCACGCCTCTAACCAGGCGGCCGTGGCCCCAGCGCCGAACGACGTCCGCGTGCAGCAGACGATGCAGAACCTGGAGTTCGTCGTCAACACGACCACCTATGGGGATCAATACTACTCCAAAGTCGCCATGGCGCCCGATGGCCGGAGCGTGGTTGCTTGGGTTTCAAACAGTTCTCAAGGGGAGGGTATTTATGCCCAGCGGTTCAATGCCGATGGCACCCGACTGGGCAATGAATTCCTGGTCGCCTCAGCTTCCTCACCTAGTTATCCGGCTTTGACACTTTATCTCGATGATGTGGCAATTGACTCGGGCAACACATTTGTAATTGTCACCGAGGAAAACACGATCTCTTCGACCACAACTCAAGTCAGAAGGTTCACCTGGGACACGGCGGAAACAGTCGGAACGCCGATTTCGTTCAATGACATTTATTACGCTCATATCGACACCGACATGAACGGCGACCTGTTGGTCGTCGCACGGACTCAATTGCCAAGCTTCAGCACCGTTAAGGCCGGCGTCTATGATGTCAATCAGTCGTTGTTGGCGGAATCGACGATCTATACGGCTTCCTCGGATTTTATTGAAACCGTCGGAGTGGCCATAGCCTCCGACAATACGATCGTGGTGGCCTGGAATCGCGGATACTCTTCGCCGCACAAAACGGAACTCGTTGCCCGGCGGTTTGCATTCGACGGCGATTCCATCGACGCCGTCGCGGCCCTGCAGGTTCTCAGTGCCCTGAATCCGAGCACTCACCCCAGCATGCTGCTCACGCAACCCAGCGTCGAAATGAATGCTTCCAAGGAAGCGATGGTTTTTTGGGGCGAACATTGGTGGGGATCGGTCTATGATAACGCCTTCAAAGTAGCCATCGTCGGCACTGCCGGCACTGCGACCGCGTCCCAGGAATTAGCGAAAGAACCCGGACTGACGACCCCATATCGGCCATATTGGATATCCGCGCACTTTCAAGACGACGGCAAATTACTTGCGGTGGGCACCGCGTTTGGCGAAGGGTCTGACATCAATGCCGTCGGGCAGTATTTCGAAATCGATGGTAGTCCCGTGGGGCAACGGTTTGATATTTCGAACTTGCAGGCCGGTTACTATCAAGAGCCGGGTGTTGCAGGGGATGGGAAAGGAGGAGTGCTGGTAGCCTGGGACGAATCGGGATCCGAATATCTCCAACCCGGCCGGGATGGAATCGACTCGGCTGTAGTCGCGCGCTTTTTCGGCGAAACTCCCGCCTACAGCGTCGATAGCGACAGCGTGGGTTTCAAGCCGTTGTCGATCTACACCCGGCCGATCAGCGTGGAGGTGGCGACGGGGCACGTCGTGTTCCACGCCGACCGCGGGCCGGATGGCCAGGGGGACGGCATCATTCCCGTCTACCGGCAGACGAACGACCGGCACCCGATCGTGTCGGTGGATTATGTCGTGCCGCAGTCCGTGCCGGAGAAGCTGGAAGTCAGGCTCACGCTGGGGGGAATCTCCAACACTCTTCCGGTCTTCTACAGCCTCTCCGGCGCGTCGGCCGGGCAGGTGGTTCGCCTGGCCGTGCAGGCGGACAACGTGGGTGAGCTGCCGACCGGCCGCTACAACTTCCAGATCGAAGTCAAAGAACACCGCGGAGGAGTCATTGCGACGCCCAAGTTGCTGACGGGCGCGACCGACCTCGTCAACCGCCGCGAGAGCGAGTTCGGCGTCGGCTGGTGGCTCGACAGTCTTGACCGGATCGTCACGGGTGAGGGGGATTACTACAAGAAGCCCTATCCCAACAACGACGAGTCCTACGACGGCGGCGGCCGGGGCGTGCTCCTGGTTCGTGGCGACGGCACGACCGGCTGGTTCGCGGAGTTGGAAAAGGGGGATGAGATTGAAGGCGAGGTGGAAACCACCTACCGCAGCCCCGCCGGCAGCTTTACGAAGCTCACGCGGATCGAAACCATCGAAGACGATGAGGTCACCGGCACCCGCTATGAACTAAAACACACCGACGGCACCGTCGATAAGTTCACGGTCGACGGGCTGTTGGACAAGCGGGTCGACCGCAACGGGAATGTCATCGACTACGAGTACGACGTGGAAGACACCAATGAAAACAGCATCGAAAATGAGCTGCTGACGATCACCGACATCTACGGTCTGACGACCACCTACGCCTACGCCGGCGGCTATCTGGACAGCGTCACCGACTTCGCCGACCGGGTGACCGATTTCCAGGTTGGCACGACCGGCGTCACCACGGGTTATGTCAACAAGATCGTCGAAACCGACTCGGACGGCGCGGGTGAACTCACGGCCCCCGAGACCGATTTAACATGGAATGTAAACTACCATGAGGATTATTTCGATGTATTTCTCTCAAGCGTGACCACACCCGGCATCCAGACGGAATCGGGGATCAGTCGCCCGATGACTTGGATCACCTACAGCGCCCAAGGGCGCTTCGAGAGCGCCTATAGCGCCGATTATTCCCAGTGGAAGCTAACCCCGGCCCAGGTGGTCGGGCTGGCCTCTAGCTCGAACATTCATACGCCAGCGGCGGCTCTCACGCCGGACAAGATCCAAGGCCGTTACACCAACGAGCGCGACCAAACCTGGACCTATACGGTCGATCGATTTGGTTACCAGACGGCGATGACGGATCCGCTGAGTCACACTTGGACCTACTCGCGGGATACCGACGGCCTGACGCGGCGGATGACCGAACCGGCCGGCGCCGGCGGCACGGCCAACCTGGGTGCCCTAGTCACCAGCTATCGCTACGACGACCGGGGCAACCTGCTGCGGGCCACGTATGCCCAGGATAAGCTCCTCGGCGGCGGCAAGATTACCGAGACCTGGGAATACGACGAACAGTTCAGCCAAGTCACGCGGCATGTGGACGCTCGTGGCTACGAGACACTGAGTGAACTCGACACCTACGGCAACGCGATCGAAGTTCACCAGCAAGTGGATATCGCCGCCGATCCGTACGAAGACGAAGAGACCGAAGGTTGGATCACGACCAAGTATCACTACACCGGTGACGGAGAGATCACACCCAGCGTGGAACTGCCGGGCGGGTTGGTGGACTTGGTGACGGACCCGCGTGGGATCAAGACCCGGACGATCTACTACATCAACGGCAATGAAGGGGTCGAACCCCATGAGCATGGTCTGGTGAAGTCGATCCGAGCCGGCCTCGGCTCGGGCGAAGAGCAGACCGGCACGGTGGACGGCATCGCTATCAACGCGTCCATCACCCACTACCAGTACGACGCCGCCCGGAACGTGAACGTCGTCATTCAGCAAATGGGCAACTTGGACCCGGTCGAGAACGAGCCCACAGGAGAAGACGACACCGACCGCTACACCCGCTACGAATACGACCAGCTCAATCGGCTGATCGAAGTGCAGTTGCCCGAGGCCGATCACGTCGATGTCGCTGGCGAGATCGACCATTTCGCTCCCACGACGGTCTACGCCTACGACAAGGAAGGTTCTAGAAAGAAGCAGACCGACGCCTTGGGGCGTGAAACGGAGTACGCCTACGACCTGATGGGCCGTCTGAAGAAGACGACCCTTCCCGAGTCGCAGTTCTACAACGCGGCCAACCCTGCTTCTCCCACCACTGCCAAACCGACCATCGTCCATGTCTACGACTACGCCGGGAACCTTGAATCGGTCACGGACGCCAACGGCAACACGAGCTACAACTTCTACACCGCGCGCAACGAAGTCTCTGAAGCGTGGCTCCCCGCCACGGCCGATCATGGCGTGAGCATTACTCGCTATGCCTATGATTCGGCCGGAAACCTCAAAACGGTCCGCGATGCGCTGGATGGCGCTGGCAATCGTGAGACAAGTTATGAATACGACTCTCTGCATCGCAACACAAAAATCACCCGGCCCTCGCCGGGAACTCATCCTCAATCCGGCATCGGAACGCCTCACGCCGCGCCGTTTACGATCACGGTCTACGACGATTCGGGCAATGTCGTGGAAGAGTCTGACGGTCTGTTGCGTGAGACGAGCTACATCTACGACGGGTTGAATCGATTGACCCGAACGACTTTGCCGATGGCCGAGCAAGTGGACGCCGCCGGCGATCCGTTCAATGACACGCCGATCGAGGTTCGCAAGTATGACGCTGCCGGCAATCTGGTCCGGCTGACAGACCCGAAACAGTTTCTGGCCGATTCGGATGACGAAGCGGACAACGAAACCGACTACAAGTACGATTCGATGAACCGGCGGATCGAGATGGAAGCCGCGCCGACGAACCAATATCGTCGCAACTCGGAAGGGGCCGTCGTCTCCCTGACGGCCCATCGGCCGAAGACGACGCGGCAATACAACGACGCGGGCCAACTCGTTCGCGAGATCGGTCCGTTGGACGCTTATGAGTCGGGGCGTCACACCACGATATATCAGTATGACGCGTTGGGCCGGCTGGTCTTGGAGAAGCCGCCCCAGATCGCCGACCCTGTAACCCATTCCCTGACCGACGCCAACACGCTCTACGAATACGATGGTGTGGGCAACCTGAGATACATCGAACACGCCAATGGGGCCACGGAAGAGTATCGGTACGACGCCCTGGACCGCAAAACAGCCTACTTGGCCCCTCTCGCGCTCAATTACGATCCGCTCCACGGGGAAGCGGATGCCGACGGGATGCGTAACTTTACGGCCATCGTGAATTATCAATATGACCTGGCTGGCCAGTTGCGGGAAACCAAAGACCCGTTGGGAGAAGTGACGCGCCGGGATTACGACGAGCAGGGTCGCCTGATTCGCGAGACGCTGCCGGAGGACGAGTTTGGCATCGATCCCGTCTATGAGTTCCATTACGACGCCGTCGGAAATCTGCGGTCCAAAGTCGTGCCGGTGGCCGACTTAAGCACTCAGACGACCGACTACGATTACGACAATCTCAATCGGCGGGTCAAGATCCAGGAAGCGTCGGCCACGCAGGTGGCGGCCAACGGCTCGACGTCCTCCGCGCGGCCCACGACCTATACGGTCTACGACATTGTCGGCCGAGTCGTGGGAGTCACCGACGCCCGCGAACAGACTACCAATACCGAGTACGACGATCTGAATCGCGTCAAGGAAGTCACTGCGCCGCTCTTGGATGGCGAGATGGAGCGGGCCGCCACCCAATATCAATATGACGTGGTTGGCAACTTGCGGTTGGAAACCGACACCCGCGACAACGTGACCGAGTACGTGCTGGATAATCTCTACCGGGTGACGCAAGTGCTGGCCGCCCAGGCGTCGCACCTGATGCCCACCGGCGTGGTTGCGGCCAAGGCCGTGACCGAGCTGCGCTATGACCCGGCGGGACGGAAGTTGCAATCGATCGACGCGCTGGGAACGTACACCGAAAGCACGACCGACCGGATCACCGATTTCCACTACGACGATCGGGGGCGGTTGGTGAAGGTGGAACTCCCTTCGGCCGATCACGTCACCCCCTCCGGCGACACGGCCTCGTCGCGTCCCCTGTATGGGTTCACCTATGACCTCGTGGGCAACAAGGTCGCCGAGACGGATGCCCTGGGCAAAGTGACTCGTTTCGAATACGACGCTCAGAATCGTTTGGTCAAGCAGCTCGATCCGCAGAATCACCCGGACTTGTCCACCGGCACGCTGATTGACGATGACAACGATATGGATGATGCTTTCACCGTCGCAGGAACCTGGACCACCGATTCGCTCAACGGCTATCTGGGTGACCAGCAACACTTGCTCGGCACCTATGGTAATACAGGCTTTGGACACGCGGATTGGGAGTTCGACAGTCTTGAGGTGGGCAAGAAGTATCGCGTGTACGCAACGTGGAAGGATGATGCCGCCAACGCCACCGGCGCCCGATTCAAGATAGGCGATGGAGAGTATATCATCGTGAATCAAAATGACGCGCCGGTGGGACCGACATTCGACGGAGTGAAATGGCAATTGCTAGGTGAAATTACGGCAGCCGATGACACGCTTAACATTCTCTTAAGCGATCAAACGACCGAATCGGGTGGCGGTCGCGTAGTGGCCGACGGAGTGATCCTGGTCGAAATCCCCGAAGACGAGCCACCCACGACCACATTCCGCTACGACGCGACCGGGCAACTCCGCCAGACCGTCGATCCGCTGGGACGCACCACAACACAGGACTTTGACAAGATCGGCCGATTGATCCATGTGACCGACCCCGACCCGGACGGCCCTGAAAACGCTCCGCAGACGCATTTTATCTACGACCTGTCGGGCAATCTCCAGACGCGCACCCAGATCCTGGGCGCAGACGACGACGATCCCGAACGTCCCTTGGAAGACCTGGACGATCTGACGGAGGTTTACGAATACGACGCGCTCTTCCGGCTCGACACGCACACCGACGGCAATGGCGATATTACACACTTCGCTTACGACATCGGGGGCAATCAACGGACGATGACCGACCCGGCCGGCAACGTAACGACCTACCATTACGACGCCTGGGGCCGGATGGTCCACGACGAGATTGAGGTGGACAGCTTCACACTCGATCGCTTCTACACGTTCGACCATGAAGGCAATCTCACCGAGAAGGTGGATCGCAACGGCCGGACCACGCAGTTCGACTATGACGCAATGAATCGCCGAATCGAGGAGCGGTGGTACGACGGGCTGGCGGTAATCGGCAATCTGACCAATTCGGTTTACACGAGTTACGACATCGCCAGCCGGTTGGTGGCGGAGAGCGACTCGTTCTCGGCCTACCAGTACACCTTTGACGATCTCGACCGGGTGGTCGGGATCGCCAACTTCGTGGACCTCGACGGCGATGAACTGCCGGAGGGAGGGGACATTCTCACACCGAACGCCGTGCCCGTGTGGCTAACCCAGGGTTTTGACGAACTGGGCCGCCGCCGCGTGCTGAGGGCCGAGATCTTCGATACGGGACTGGGGGCGTGGCTGGAGGACTTTGACAACACGTATCAATACAATTCGCGTAATCAACTGGAAGTCTTGGTGCAGCAGGCGGGCCTCGACAATGCCGTGGCCTACAAACGGGTGGAGCTGCGCTACAACCCAGGCAATCAACTGGATACGATTCGCCGTTACGAGAGCGCGAACAACAGCCAGTTGGCGGCTTCGTCCAGTTACTTCTATGACGACACGCGTCGGTTGTCCAGTCTGGCTCATAATCAGGGTGAAAACGCCCTGGCCATGTATGTCTGGACGTACGACGACGCCAGCCGCGTGAAGACATTCACCTCCGAGGAAGACGGAGTGGCCACATACGGTTACGACAACCGCGGACAGCTTGTAGACGCCGTCTATGCCGACTACGGCGCATTCCAGCGCGACGAACATTATGACTACGACTCCAACGGCAACCGGACGCAGGTCATCTTCGATGAAGGAGAACTGACGGAGGAGACCCAGGACTACGATACGCCCAGCGGGAGCCAGAACCGGATTAGCACGGACGGCACGTACGCTTACGAGTTTGACGACCAGGGAAACCGGATTCGCAAGACGCACCTGATCAGCGACCTGGTGACGGTCTACGCCTGGGACGTTAAGAACCGGCTGGTGAAAGTGACGGAATACGCCAGCACGGAGGACGCCGACGAGGAGATCGATCCGACTCTGGTGGTCGAGAACACCTATGACATGCACGGTCGTTGGATCGGACGGCAGGTGGATACCAACGGTGACGCGACCGTCGATCAGACCGACCGGTTCGTCTATGACGGCAAGCAGATTGTCTTGCGGTTCTCGGACGATGACTCCGCGGCGGATGATGTTGATAATCTCAAGCAGCGCTATCTCTGGGCAAACGCGGTCGATCACTTGTTCGCGCAGGAGGACGTGGACGACCTGCTGACCGATGGGCGGTTGCTCTGGGCGCTAGGTGACAATCTCGGCAGCATCCGCGACATGGTCGAGTACAACGACATGTCGGAAGAAACGACGGTTGCCAACCACGTCACCTACGACAGCTTCGGCGTCATCACGGACGAGACGCAGGCGACGCCGGTCGACCAGTTGTTCTACTACACGGCCCGGCCGCAGGATACGTTCACGGGCTTACAGAACAACTGGTATCGCTGGTACGACGCACCCACCGGACAGTGGGCTTCGCCCGATCCGATTGAAGATGACGTTCAGAATTCTTACCGGTACGTGGGCAATAGCCCGACGAATTGGACGGATCCTATGGGGCTAGCTGAGACACATCCGGTTGCAATGAACTTGTCGCCTCGTTGTGCTTTGTGCCACGGTGACTTGCAAGGAAATTATAAAAATATTGCGTCAGGTTTCGTGTCAGAAGATGATGTTCCAGACTATCAGCGATTTCAGCTTGCTGTGTCAGCAACGGGCGGCGACACAGGCCCTCGTGCCATTAGAGCGGCTATCAACAATTGGGGCGACAAACAGGCGCGTGCGCTTGAAAATCATGGCGTCAACACGCATTCACAAGTGATCGCCGGCCTTGCAGGATATGAGGCGTATGGTTTGCGATTGGGCACTGGCCTTATAGGCAGTGCGGTGGATCCATTTGGTACGGGCGGCGACCTCGCAGGGAGCACAATGTTTGCGGTCGACGATGCGTATTCGTTCGGCGTTCGACATAACAGCACAAGAATGGGAGTCAATAAACTGATAGGATTGATCCATCTTGTAGAGGCGGGTGCGCAGCGGGACATTGATACAGCCAGAGAACTCAGTACGGATGAGGCACTGGAACGATTTGGGCAAGGAAGTGGAAGGCTTGGAAATACGGTCCTTACCCTCGTTGCCCCTTTTAGTGCCGCTCCGCGAGTCGCAGCTGCCGAAACTGCCGCCCATGCGGCACGCGCCGAGCAATTAATTAGGTTCCTGCGAGTGGCGGACAATGGCATTGACCTCACAACATTGGAATTGCATGGTATTCCGCGCGCTAGCTTGGCTTCTGGGAGTTCGCGTTTTGCTGGGACAATGGCTGAGTCGGCCAATGTGCGACTCGCCGCGACATTTGGCAAAGAAGTCGTTCCCTTTGGCGGCCGGGTCGTTGCGGGTGAGACATATGAGGCAATACTCAAAGCAGCCCAAGAACTTGGCTGGCAAAATGAGGTAATTGTTATGCGAGGAAGTAGTGTCAGTGCGGGCGCTGGCGTCACCGAGGCGGGGCAGATGGTAGTATGGGAGGATGCTTTCATCCAGGGGCATTCGATGGCTTTGCGTAGTGGTGCAACACGATTCCTTAAAGGAAAGCCGCTTCTCGCGCACGAAGTTGGACATACAATGTCTGATATGTCGCTAGCCGCCACGAAAATGAACAGCCCACAATGGTGGCTGGGTGAAGTGCAAGCCTCAGCCACGGCTACGTCGTTACGAAGCCTTACCGTTGCTGAACAAGCGATGCTCAGCGACGATGTTCTAATTACACTGGAACAAGTGCGACGTGCTGGAGGGTCGGGCTGGCTGAAACGAACTGCTGATGCCGCACGCCACGCGAGCGGAAATTGAACATTATGGAGAGTTCTGAAATGGTGGAAACAATTCAAAAGATGGACGATATTGTTAGGATGCAGGGCCAAGGAATAGCTATTTTGGCGTTTCACCTTAACGAAAGAGAATTGGCAGAAGTAACCGGAATCTTGAAACCCGACGCGTCTATGTCCGAGGCGGCAGGATGCTATATGGGACTGCCCGTATACACTTGGCCGTATTTTCCTGACGATTTGAAGGCTGTGAAGCCAAGTGTCCGCGAGCACGAAGGCATTAGATATAGTTGTCTGGTTCTTGCAGTTTGGGACTAGTGTCCTAGTCCACCGAAAGTTTTCAACATCAGCGAATACGAGCCCGGGGACACCCAGCTACCCACAGATGCGTGGAAGTCCCTGAAGACGATCCACCCAGCACCACATTCCGCTACGATGTGGCCGGTCAACTCCGCCAGACCGTCGAGCCTAAGCCGCGGGCCTGATGGTCACGACAGGCAGATGCCGTCGTCCTTCTTGAAACTCAACTTCGAGTTCCATGGGCGCGCCGGGAGAGCGGCGCATGAGTGCCCACGGCGCAGAGCAAGGTGAAGGGGCCGGCGACTTGGCGGCTTCGACGGCTTACACGTATGACCTGACCGGCCGGCTGAAGACGATGTCCACTCGCGACGCGACGCTGATGAATCTGCTTGCCGGCTAAGCTGCGGCCTGATGGTCACGACAGGCAGATATCTGAGACCCGAAGTTTCTCTTCCAATTGGGTCTTGATTAGCTCGGCTTGCTGGCGATCGCTGATGTTCCGTTCCGCGGCAACTAATTTTTGCAGACGGTCTAACTCTGCTTTGAGTTCGGCATTCTGCCTCCGCAGTTCCCCGGGATAGCGTTCGATCGTTGCCAGGGCTTCGATCTGCTCGGGTTCGAGTTCGCCCTCCCGAAGCAATTCGACGGCGGACTTGAATGATTGCTTATCCTTATTCATGTTTTTTCCTCAGCTATTTGATCAATGATCCTAGCGAAACGCCTCGGAAAATCCATCCACAACGACTCCTGCGTCAATTCCCACGAACTAGTTGCAGGGCAAGACGAACATACTACAATGGGGGGGTCGCGGCATAACGTCGCGGACTTTGATTACATCGCCGGAGGACTATTAACAAATTGAGCGGCCGCTCGCCGGTCGCCTGACAACTCGAAGACGCGTGAGCGTCAAGATACTGGTTCCTCCAAAACCGCGAAACTGGGCGAAAGCCCTTTGTACAGAACCAGTGCTTGGACCGCGCTCCCGAAAGGGAGCGCCGGCCATTGCACTGTTCTGTACACCTCTTCGCGGAGGTTGGAGGAGCGGTCGTGGTTCGGCGCTCCGCTTTTTTTTGCGCTGAGCCTAACCACTCGACCTGTGATCGCCCAACTCAAGTGAGCTACTCAACACAACTGAATATCAGCAGAAGGAGAAACATCCCGATGGGAATGATAACGGTACAGGTGTGGGATGCGACTGGCAACAAGAGGACGGAGGTTGAACTACCCGACAATGCACCGGTCAACCGGATTCTTTCCGTCTTGCTCGACAAGATGAATCTTCCCCAAAACGCTCCTGATGGGCAGCCGCTGAGCTACAAGTTCCACCACAAGCGATCAGGAAAGCAACTCCTCGATGAGCAATGCCTGTGCGACGTGGGAGTCCAGAATGGTGACGTACTGCGCCTTCAGCCAGAAATCACAGCAGGGAATCTGACATGACCGCTCAAGATTTCCGCAACTCGGCCATGGGCATGATTAGCAAGGCCAGAAGCCACATTTTGCTATCGCTCATTCATATCAAGAGCCGTCTCTCAGACGGAGAGTCGAGGGAAGGAGGTTGGTCCGATCATGCCTGATCCGATGATAGTAGTCACCGCTGCTGATACGGTTGCGGCGCAAGAGGATCGCTTCCACTCCTTCCAGCTTATCGGCTGGTGGGACCAATCGCGACTCTCGCGGGCGAAGGTATTAGTCGTGGGGGCGGGCGCGTTAGGAAACGAAATCGTCAAGAATCTGGCCCTGTTGGGGATTGGCAATTTGCTAATCGCCGACATGGACCACATTGAAAACTCCAACCTGTCCCGCTCGGTGCTTTATCGCGCCGAAGACGCCGGCCGATTCAAAGCAGAAGTTGCCGCCGCCGCCGCCCAAGCGATTTATCCTGACATTAAAGTGCATTCCTTCAGCGGGAATGTCGTGACGGATTTTGGCATCGGCTTGTTCCATTGGGCTGACATCGTTATCGGGGGGCTGGACAACCGCGAGGCACGGTTGGCCATCAATCGCAATTGCTGGCGGGTGAATCGTCCCTGGATCGACGGGGCCATCGAACAGGTTCAAGGTTGTGCCAGGGTCTTTGTCCCGGATGGACCTTGCTACGAATGCACCATGTCGGCCATAGACTGGCAACTGATCCAAAAACGACGCTCGTGCAATTTGCTTTCCGCAGCAGAAATGGAGAAGGGCAAGACCCCAACGACCCCCACCATCAGTTCAATAATCGCAGGGGTGCAATGCCAAGAAGCGGTGAAATGGCTGCATGGACTACCCACCATTCATGGTCGCGGCTGGATCTTTGAAGGTCTCAGTGGTGATTCCTATCAGATCGAGTACCAGCGAAAGGAGGAATGTTACGGCCACGACCTCTTGGACGAAATCGTAAACCTCGACGCGCGCAGCGATCAAATAACCGTCCGACAGTTGTGTGCTCGCGCACGCGCATTGCTGGGAGACGATGTCGTGCTGGAACTGGGACGCGACATGCTGGAAAAGCTCCACTGCCCCAAGTGTGGCGCCCAAGAGTCACTATTTACATCGCTTGGCCAGGTTTCTGCTGCTCAGGCGATGTGTCCCAGGTGTCAGGACAGCCGTCGAGAGGTCGTCACTTTCTACAAGCTCGACGGGACCGAGCCCTTTGCCGACCGGACGCTCCGGGACATCGGAGTTCCGCCGCTCGACGTGATTATTGGCAGAACTACGGAGCGGAGCGTCGGACTGTTGCTGGTCGGAGACGCCCCGGAGGCGCTAGGACCGTTGCTTGACGTGGAGGATGGAGTTCTATGAAAACCAACCCGACAACCTCGCTTTCCCAAGTGCCTGACCTTAACAGCCTGACCCCCGACGGTTGGCCCTTACTTGGCTTTCCTCTCAGTCAGGAAAGAACTGGGAGATCCGTCCCGATCGTCATCAGGCGATCCGTTCTGGCTGCGGTATACAAGCACGGCAGCAGCCGTCTGGATGTAGAGGTCTGCGGCGTGCTGGTCGGCAACGTATACCGCGACAGTCAGGGACCCTTTGTATACATCGAATCCGCCATACGTGGAGTCCACGCAGGCAGTCAGATGGCACAAGTCACTTTCACCGCCGACACCTGGGCTCATATCCACGCGACGATGGACAGGCAATATCCCGCCTCCCGAATCATGGGCTGGTACCACACCCATCCGGGATTTGGCATTTTTCTTTCGCCTATGGATGTCTTCATCCAAGAAAACTTCTTTGGTGCACAGGAACAGTTGGCCTTTGTCTACGACCCGCTCGGCAACGAGTCGGGGCTATTTGCGTGGCAACGTGGGAAACCTGCGATTCGCGAGTACTTGATTGAGGAGGACCAAGGTGTGCAGGAGGCTGATAAGTGGAACGTCAGGGTTCGGGACGCGACGGCTGCCGCCACGATAGCGACGAACGATACGAGCGAATATGGGGAGCGCATCCAACGCTGCGAAACTGTCCAGAAGTTGCTTACGGTGGCCGTGATTGCAGTGGCCATCATTTCGGTGGCATGGCCCATCGTCTTTGGGCTGATGATGCGGCCCAGTGTACCGCAACCCACCCGCCCCATCCCACAGTCACCTTCGGAGCTGAAACATGGCCATCCGTGGCGTGATTCACCGCGGCCGCTTCGCGATAATCCCGGATTTGAGGACCAGCATAAGAGTGCCACGCAACTTCCCACAGACAATCTGAGCCCTGGGAAGTCAGAAACGGCTGATCCTGAGTTCCACCCACAGCCCAACCGTGCAACCGGCAGTGCCGCATCGGTTTCTGGCGCACAGCAGACAGTGCCTGGCGTGCAGGCATCATCTGCCGGGCACACTCCCGGCATTCCAGTTCCGCTGCTGGAGGAACAGAACAGCAACAAAGAACCTCGAATCAAAAAACCATCCGCTAAACAACAGCCGCCACCCCCAGCGGTCGACGTCCAATCATCGACGGGAAATAGCACCGGTAGGGATGTAGAGTTGGACCCGCCCTCGGATGGAGGATCACGTTCGCTGGATCCCCCAATACACGTACAGCCAAGCCAGGGCAATGCCGCTGCTGAAGGGTCACCAGAGATTTTATCCCTCCCCACGGGATTGGAAGCCCCGTAACGATAAGGCAAACATCATGAGCGATGGCACTGAAAAGATCCGTATCTCTCCCGGAGAAGTACAGGCCCAGCCTGAAACGCGCATTGTGATTGCCGACTTAGGCAGTCGGGAACAGCCTCCGGCAATGCCCGACACTTGTTTAACTCGTCAATCTGGCAACTATCGGCCGTTGGCGATACTTCTCTCGCTCGTGATCCTGTCCGCAGCCGCAGTATGCTTCTACTCTTTTGCCCCCCGCCGTCCTTGGCTGGAGAACATTGCGAGAATCGCAGAGTCGAGCGTGGTGCGAATCGAAACGAGCCAAGGACACGGGACAGGCTTCGTGGTCGCGAGTCACGGTAGTCGCCACCTGATCTGCACCAACCGGCATGTAGTTACGGTGAAGGAAGGATTTTTTATTTTTACAACAGCTACGATTCCTGATGAATGCTCGGTCAGTCTTCATACGGGAGGAGTCGTCGTTGGCTATCTGGCTGCCCTACCCAAAGATCCCAACATTGATTTGGCGTTGATTATCGTTGACACAGATGACCTTCAGCCTCTGAAAATTGGTCGCTTTGAGAATGTAACTATTGGCGCCCATGTCGCGGCGGTGGGCCATCCACTGGATTTCAACTACACCACAACGTCGGGAATCATTTCCGCGAAACGCGAAGGCTGCTGGCTGCAAACCAGCGCCCCTATCAACCCTGGCAATAGTGGCGGCCCACTTTTTGATGAGCAGGGTCAGGTGATTGGTATCAACACCCGGAAGTCGATCGACAGTGAAGGAATTGGGATGGCGTTTCGGGCCGACGTCGTGCTGGACCAAAGCAGTTGGATTTCATACCGCGAGGAGCTTTCAGACCTCACCGATCGCATCAACCATTGACGAAGTCGCCTCATGTTGAAGGATTCCGAACATGTCACAAGACAAAATCACGGTATCGTGGGATGAACTGAATACTCCGCAGGTTGACGTCCGCATCAAGCAGCAAGACATGATCTCGCGAGTCCAGGAGCACTACCAGCAGCAGGTGGCCCCTCCGGCTCTGCCTGCCGCCGCTGCCGTCCCGCAGCGACAAGCCTCGGTGTGGTACAACTCGCTGTTTTACATGGCAGTGTTTGGGTTCATAGGAGGCGTGGCTGCCTGGATCAGTGGCGAGTTTGTTTTTGCCCTCATTCCGAACCGATTGGAGGAGTGGGAAGCAGCACGCATCGAGGTCCGCGATATCACTCAACGCGAGAATCGTGGTGAACTCACGGAAGCACAGGCAGTTTCCTTGGTCGAGCAAGTCACCAAGAAATACAGCCATAACCCTTATGTCCAAATTATTTGCGACAACTTGCTCTCCAATGGGGAGAAGGAGCGACTCACTCAGCAACGGTTGACTAAGGACGCCTGGCGGAATTATTTCCAGCAGTTGATTTGGTTTTCCTCCATCGGCATCCCACTGGCTTTTTGTCTAGCCGTTGCCGAACCGGCTGTCGGTCGCAATTGGCGAGCCAGTCTGATTTGTGGTTCTGTGGGTCTCTTACTCGGATTGCTGGGTGGTGTGGTCGTAGGTTTGTTCATTAATGGCCTGTATCATGCTGTGGGGGGTGGGCAAGGGGCGAGCATGACTCAACAGATCCTTGCCCGCGGACTTGGCTGGGCCGTACTAGGATTTTTTCTCGCCGTCGCTCCGGGATTGGTCCTGCGTAGCTGGAAGCGATTTGGAATCGGACTTGCGGGAGGCTTAGCTGGTGGTCTGATCGGGGGATTGCTTTTTGATCCGATCGGTATAGTTACGGGAAGCGCTGGGTTCAGTCGGTTCGTCGGCATTGTCGGAATTGGTCTGTTGGCAGGAGTGGGGACAGGCTTGATCGAGAAGGCCGCCAAAACGGGCTGGCTCCGCGTTGTGTCCGGGCTGATAGCCGGCAAGCAGTTCGTCGTCTATAGGAATCCCACGTTCATTGGAAGTTCGCCGCAATGTGAAGTGTATCTCTTCAAAGATCCTCGCGTCGGACCGCGTCACGCCGCAATACACACCATCCCAGGCGGATACGAAATCGAGGATTTGGGGTCCCCCACGGGCACGTTTATCAATGGACAGCCAACCACCCGCACCCGCCTGCGCAACCATGATCTGGTACAGATTGGCGGGACGGAGTTTCAGTTTCAGGAAAAAGCGCGCACTGCACTGTAACTTTGTCAGAGGTGGGCTATGTCACAAAACGCCATGGATCGGATCGAGTTTGCCTGCTCATGTGGCGTCACGTTGCGCACTCGTGCGAATCTCGCTGGCCAGAAAGGGAGGTGCAAGAGTTGCGGTCATTCCGTTGTTATTCCCCAAATGGACGAACGAGCGCTCACCGACAGTGACGCCAGAGGGCGTCCGCGCATGAATGCTGACCTGGTCGTAGAGGAAATGTGCAGCATTTGCCAGTGCCCTGTGGAAATCGGCGACCCGCGTACGCCGTGCAATGAGTGTGGGTTACCGTTTCACGACGAGTGCTGGAGCGCTAATTTCGGTTGCTCGGCATACGGTTGCGGAAATGTTAATGTGCTCAAGTCGGGGCCTGACATTCGTATCGAGACTCCCCTCACTGGGGGCCAGTTACCGCCACCGTTGCCGCGTCCATTGCCTGCCAACGTGCAGTTGCAGTCTGTCGACGTTATGCCCTGGGAGTACCTTTGCCTGGCTGCGTCCGTTCTCGGCTCCCTGCTGGGTGTCGTGATGTATGGCTTGCCAACGATTCTGGTGGCAATAGGCACAGGAATCTATCTGGGAATTACGCCTCGTCGGCCGAACGTCGCTGTGGCCGTCATCAGTCTTGTGATTTGTGCATTCGGTTTCGTTGGTGGTTTTATAGTTTCACTTCTGGACTAGTCCAGATAGGCACGATGCGAAGCGAGGTCGGAGATGATCAGATTTGCCTGTCCTCATTGCGGCACAACATTCTCAGTCCCCGATGACAGCGTCGGACGACGAGGCCGATGCAGATCTTGTGGCACAACCATGACGGTGCCCTCCCAAGCGAGTTCCGAAGGCGGCAAAATCACCATTTCCTTTGAACCATCTGCTGAGTTGCTGGCAAAGCAGCAAATCGCAGTTCCTCCACCGCTCGTTCTCAATCGTCCGGTAAGGCCGTCCGTATCAGCGGCGGCACCTGAAAGTATAGATGCTGGGCTTAATGTAACCGTAGCGGCAAGACCGGCGCCGCCACGACCCGTCAATGCAAAAATCTCCGCCGAACCGCAGCCCACGGCTAACCCCACGAAGCGGAAATTGCCCATGCGCACTCGGCGGCTATTGGCTGATGCGGAACAAGTTCGGAAGACATTTCAGGACTTCCCCTTGATCCGGGTTCTTTCTATGGCGGGGGAGCCACCGGATCGTTACCAAATCGAATACTATGTCCGAGGATTAACCCGCGGTGTCGGAGGAAACCCGATCGTAAGAGAGGATCACTTGGTCGAAATCCAATTGACGAGCGAGTATCCACACCAAAGTCCCAAATGCAAGATGCTTACAGCCGTTTTCCATCCGAACATTGAGCCCGCGATCATCTGTGTTGGCGACCATTGGACCGCGGGTGAACGGTTAGTCGACCTCATCGTCCGAATCGGCGAAATGATCGCTTACCAGGCATTTAACATTAAGAGTCCTCTGGATGGGGAGGCTGCTATGTGGGCGGATACCAATGGCAGCCGCCTTCCGATAGACAACCGGGACTTGCAACCTCCCGACTAAGCGACGGGTCGATAGCTGGTTTCAATAAGTTCCGTACGGTGAGTTCCGATTACGGGCTATCTATTCTTCGTAAATGAACGCTTCGCGACTATGCCGAATCTTCGAGACTAGGATCTCTCATATCTAAAAAAAAGCACGATTGGCCGCGGACATCGCCGCGGCCTAATCGTGCGGATTATGGTTTTACGTCCCGTCACCCAGCCCATGTTCGGCAGCGGCTGTCGCGGAAGTCGCACATGCTACAGCCCCAGCCAGGCCGGTAGTTGAACCTGCCCGAGTCGAGTGCGTCCAAATACTCGTGTACAATAGAGAACAGCCGACGAAAATGCCGGTTTGACCTGGCCGAATACGAATGTATTTTAACCTTCGGTTTTTTTGTCTTGATAAGGCTTCTGATTTCTAAGCTCGACTCAGCCATCCCGGTTGTCTGGCGAAACAACCAAGCATAACTCGTGAGTTGCAATTCGTGCGTGATCTCGTGAGGCGGCGCCGCCTTGCTGGAGGTCTTGAAATCGCAGATAGTCGGGCCGTCCGGCGCGCCAAGAATTAAATCCACGACGCCCAACAGTGGGATTCCCAGATTCTCACCGGTACTCGGGTCGATCAACGGCACCTCCATTGTGGCCTCCACGGCCAGCGGCCGTGGTTCATCCGCCGGCAATTGCAACAGGTAGGCTCTGATCAATCCAATCGCCTGTGACTTCAGCGCGGTTTCCTGCGAAACTGACGCAAAGGCCATATTTTCATCGCTGACGGCCTGCTCCCAACAACGCACCACACGGTTGGTAAGACAGTCCCTATCCAGGGCAAGTCCCAACATTCGATGTCGATAGTGAGCTTCAAGGCCCGCATGAACTACTTTGCCAACGAACTGCGGCGGCGAGGTAGGGGACCGAATGCCGTTGACGTAGCGCAGACGAAAGGCGAGGGGACATTTCAGGAACAATCCCAAGCGTGAAGGACTGATATAGTCCCACACGCCACCCTGCCGACCGTGGATTGGCTCCTGGTCGATGGCCGTGATCATGTGGCCGCACCATTGAGAGTCGCCGCCACGTCGATCTTGCCAGCCTTGAGGTCCTTCAGCACATCAATCAGACCAGAGGCATCCAACGTCGTGAGCCCCGCCACCGGCTTTCCAAACATCTTCTGGGCGATTGATTCCAGGCGACGCACTCCCAAGCCGTCGATCTGCCCGGCAAGTTGTCGCGCATAGCTGAGTTGTTTTTCACTCGCACCGTGGCCGTGGTTCCCATTGGTCGCAGAACGCGTGGGAACTGCTGTCTGAACCGCAGACGGTACACTTTGATCCTGTTGCCTTGCCAATTCATCGCTGACGGCCTGGGACACGACCCGGTAAGCATTTTGCACCGCCTGTTGAAACGCTGTGGGTTCCCTCTGCAATGAGTTGGAATCCACCTCGAATTGCACGCTACAGCTCGCACCGAGCGAGCCGTAATCCGGCAAACCGATCTTCTTGGAGATGCTGACGGTAGCCGTAACGGACATGATGATGCTCCTTGGCATTGTTGAGGTGACAAAATCGCACCTACAGAAATTGTTGTGGGACGGAATCCCGCACAGGTATCGGCCCTAATCACGGGAGATATTGCCAGCAGGGGGATTCCGCCCACACAGTGACGACAGGTCGAAAGAGGTACTTGGCGCAACGGAATTGCCGAGTAATAATCAAAGCAGTCATGGACGGTTCGCCGTCCCTGGCCCGCCCTTCACAAGGTACTGCCCCACCTGTGAAGGGCTCTTTTTTTGCGCTGCCAGACGCTCATCTGAGTAATGTTCACCCCGTCCCGGAGTCCAGCTTCAGGAGCAGGGCGACATGGCCTCATGGTCACGCTGCCTCGGGCGTGGAACAGTCGCCCACGAAAGTTTCCCAGGCGTCTTTTAGTTCGCTCCGTAGCTGTGAAACGCGGCCGGGGCTCAGGTTGAATTTCCGAGCGGTCTTCTGGGTGCTCTCCCCTGTGGCCAACATCGTGGCGACCTTCCGCTTTTGACCTGACAAGCTACGGAGCCAGGACGCAAAGTCGATTCGGCTGGCGGCCGTCTCAGCCGGGCCGGCAGTGCGATCCTCGATCAAAACCTCTGTCCAGGACATTTCCTCGGTGTCAAAGAAATCCAGTCTTTCGAGTGTCAGACGATTTTGCTTCTGACAGTGCAGGGAACTGATGTCCTTGCAATTGAGACTAGCTCCGACGCGGCGGCCCGCGCGAACCTGTGCGACACCGTAGCGCGCCAGCGGTGACGGAAACGCAACGTCGATCTTGCCAAGTTCGACAAGGCGATGGAACGCCACCAAAGCGTTAGCGATCACCTCCTGTACGGCTTCATTGCGGGCCTCGGCATCGAGCTGGCGAAACGAAATCTGGGCGTGACGACGAATCAGCGGCAACATGACCAAAAACTTTTTGTGCCAGCGCGGGACGGGCTGCTTTGGCGAACTCGGTTTGGCAATCGCAATCATGGGACGATCTCCTTACAAGAGGTAGAGACCGCCCCCTGGGGCGGTCATGTTTGGGAAAAACACAACCGCCCCGCGCGCCGCGGCACCCAGTTCGATTTAGGCATCCAGCGTCTGCAACTGCCTAAGCGACGACAGGGTAGACCGCATCAATCGCGACTGTTTGCGTTGCCGTTTGAGTGCGGCTATCAGATCGCCCACCTTGTCCGCCGATTCCCGCAGCGAGGTCCGCACGGTCTCGGCCTGCTCGATGAGCGACGCGTCGCTGGCGTGCTCACCGTTGGTAGCGCCGTGGCCCGAAACATTTCTGCTGACTTCGGCAGCGCCGCCGTTGGTCGTGCCATTGGCCTCATCGCCTGTCGGCGCATGTCCGTAATCGCTGGTTTTACTGCGTGGCATGGTGGTTGTGTTCCTTTCCTGATGAGATTGATTGCCTGCAACAGCAGCGTCCCGTGACGGCGATTGAATCCTGATAGGATCAATCCCCGGCTTGATCGCCCCTTCCGGGTCTAACAGCGCCCAGACATAACTGCGGTGTTCATCCTGGCACTGCACTGGCTTGTTGTTGTCGTAGACCAAGACTTCTCGAAAACCCATCCGAATCGCGCGAGCCAGATACTTGCGATTGGTGTTCAGCACGGTCGCATCACCAATGCAGGTTGATCCGTTGAGGGACAACTCCGTCACACGCGATTGGTCAAGTGCCTTGGCTCGGACGAGGATCTGGCCGTTCAGTTCCAGGGTGACCGGAAAGTGATTTTCGTCATGGCAGGGTAGCAGACCCAGCGCCGGCTCCAAAAATACCGCGTCGTCAGCCGAGAGTTGCAATCGGGTCGGAACAACTTCAGTCGGCCGGATGTTATCGTCCAACTTGGGGAACCGTCCCTCCTTGCCGATGCTGAAGTGAAACGTCCAGGGGCCGGTACGGAGCGTAATCCAATTGTCCGAGCGGCCGACGAATATGGGCTCGTCGCCCGACAATTCCTGAGCCCCAAACATTTTGCTGGCGGGAATCAGCAGGTCGTCCGTCCATGGGAACGTGAACCCGCGCTGGACCAGCAAATGGTGGCCATCGGTGGCGCCCAGGGATCCCGACGAGCCACGCAACTGGATCATGTTCGTTGCGTAGCGCACGGCCGTTTGATCGGCGGTCTCTGCGGCATCCTTAAGAGCGCTGAGCAAGCCGTGCGGGTTCTCAGTCAGAATCTCGGGAATCGTGGGAAAATCCTTCAGCAAGTCGGCTGACTTGTGCGCGTCATATTGCTTGACTTGCGGAATCGCACCATCCGACCATTGGGCGTCGATGACACTCTTCCCGCACAATTTCAGTTCTACAGGCTGGTCTTTGCTCCCTTCGCAATCCTGGAGCAGCTCGAACGGCATGGTCAAGGTCTCGGCGGCGCATTCGCCGGCAATGCGGTACTCGGCCGCAACATTGAAGTTTCGGGACTTGAACGCCAAACCCTCCGGGCCGGCCTCGACCAGCAGGATAGACCCCCGGCCCCGCGCGGTGAATCCCAGGGCTCGTCGAAAAACAGCCCGGACGAGTCGGGCCGTGGAACGGGTAATTGTGATCATGGTGAAAGTTCCTCATGGGTGAATACTGGGACCATCGTGACGAAGCGCTACGAGTCCATGAGCCAATGGATGGCTTCTAGCCAGGAGCAAACGTCCCCGTCTGGATCCTGCGCGGCGAGCAAGTCGGTCGTCATCGCATCGACGGCATCCGTGTTCAGCCATCGTTTGGCCCGATGCTTCATTTGCCGCCGCTTGCGGGACGGAATGTCGTCCCAATGATGTTGTCCACCGAGCAGTTCGTAGGTTCGCCGGGCGACCAGTTCGGGCAGGTCATGGTCGGAGCCAAACTCGACGTGCAGGCCCCGCGCCTGGAAGATCGCCTGCGCGTGGACGTAATTTTCGGTGTGTCGCTTGCCCGTCAGGGCGGCGATGCAGCCGGGACGACGATTGACTTCCTCCACGGCGGCCTGATGCTCTTCGGTGAGCGGTGGCACGTCGCGGTCGGCCAGGTGGAACTCGCGCAGAGCGAGGGGCGCCAATCGACGTGACCAGACGGCCATGTCACTGCCACCGACGGGCAGAAAGATCAAACGGCCTTCGAGTTCCAGGGCGCCGAGGTCCGGCAGCGTGGCGTTGGCGGCATGGACGATGCGGCTGATTCGGCGTAGAAACTCGACGTCGTTGACTCCTTCGACGACAACCAGAACCTGGACGTGACTGGCTGCCGGTGCGGTTACCGGATCCGCGACGGCGGTGTGTGTACAGCAATGGGTGTGCATGAGATCTCCACAAAGAGAGAAAGAAAAGTGCCCCCGAGCGGATGCTCTGGGGGCACGCTCAGGTTAAATGACGGGACAGGGACCGGTTCGCCGAAACTATTCCTCGCTCACCGGTTCAATGGTCAGAGCCTCGGTTTGCAACTGGGTGATCTGATCGCCCAGTAAGTCGCCGACCTTCTGCCACAAGGAACGAATGTCTTTGCCGGACGTCGCCAACCACACGGTGTCCAGAAGTTCGTCGCGTTCTTTTCGCAGTGCGAGGATCTTCTGGCCTGGTTCGCACTCGGCCAGCAATTCATCCTCGTGGACGTCTTGCCGCCGCTTGATGGCATTCTCGATCTCGGTCTGACAGTGATAGACATGCGCACCAATACTGGAGGCGGGCACGCCCCGTACACGGGCCAGCATGGCCTTTTCGATCTCCGCGGCGCGTTGCTCCAGAGCTTTCTCCTGCCGCTCGACCTCATCGGCCTCGCATTGCAGTTCGGCCAGTCCCAGCGATGCGAGAGCCCTTTGACGGGCTTCGCGGTCGATGCGATCCGTCAGGTTCGGATCAGCAGCCTCGATGGCTTCGATCCGCTTGTCGATCCGACGAGAATACGTTCTTTCCGGTGTTCTATTTCAGTGACGGTAAGTCCGGGCATGGTGGGTTCCTTGGGTGTAGGGGTGCGACCATTACGGCGCAACGGCCGTCAGTTTTCGCCCGCACCGCGGGCAGTCTCCCGGCATGTCGTAGACCAATCCGGCACGGTCGCATTCGTCGTTTCAGCATAAGACGACGTCGCTGCCAAACTGCTACGGGTGGAACACTTTGACCAAGAGAAACTTCGTTCCCTCCATGGCCTCCTGGGCCTCACGCGGTGTGACGAACGGACCACAGAAATCACATCCCTCAACGATTCAGCCGACGATGGCGACATACATGGTCCCTTCCTTTCAGAAGCCAGGAGGTAGAGGCAGGCGGCCTGATGAGCGTCCGGCGCGGCAGGTTAGGCCAGCACTGGGCGGCGGACGCGGCGGCCCGGGAACATGCCGATCCGCCGGCGATCCTGCTCGTCCCAATCAACAGTTAGCGGGCTGCGCTCGGCCTCGTACGGAACATCGGTCAGCGGCACAAACCCCATGCCGGTGATCGTGGAAATGTCTTCGCCCGTGGCGCGGGCAACTTGGCGGTCGATGTCTGCCTGGGTCATGGCAAGAATCCTTTCAGGAAGGGAGGAAGGAATACACAACTCACCGGCACAGCGCGCCGGCGGGATCATCAACGCAACCGTGGTCGGCGTAGGCTAGCGGCGCCGGCCGCGCTTGCTAGGCGATGGATTGCCGGGGCCGCGAAAGCGATCCCAGCCATAGAGCCAGGCGACGGCTCCGATCAGCAACACGACGACAAGGAACGAGTCCATGGGGAAACTCCGCGTGAGAAAACCCGCAGGTGCAAGTGAGCACCCGGAGTGACCAAGCCTGCTCAGCCCGATCGGGGGCGAAGAAACCGCTCAGCCGCGGACCAGCCAGTGGGCTGCGAGCCAATCCTGCTCCGCGGCAAGAGCCTGACTGCGATTGGGAAACGGCCCCAGCACGGGGCCGCCTACGGGGGCCAGGTCGGCGCACCATGCCCCGTTCGCATTGGGCTCGACATGCGAGCCCCTGGTAACGGCCAGGCTGCCCAGCGCCGCCAGGTCGATCTCCTCGCCGTAGACACAACGGATCGAACCGGTGGGTGAAATGACCAGTTGCATGGGCTTCACTTGGCGCGACGCAGGATGTTCCGCCGCGGTCGGTCCACCAGCAGGCCGTCCAGAGTGGCCTGCACGGCCGATAACTCGGTGGCGACATACTGACGCAGCGAATCCTTATCGCGCAATTCCTGCGGCTTGACGCCCCGCACGACGGCGTGGACCTGATCCACCAGCCGGTCGAGCTGGTCGTTGCTGCCGATATTCAGGTGCCGAAAGTGCGCGAAGAACTCTGACAGGTTTTCGACGGCAGAGTCTCGGAAGACCTTGGGCTTACCGTCTTCGGTCCCTGAGAGCCGCTCCGTCAAGTGGCTGACCAATTTGGCCAGTTCACTGACAAACGCCTCCTCCGCCAACTGCACCGCTTCATTGAACCGCGAGGCGACCCGCTGACACTCTTGCTGATACAAAGCCGGGTGCAACTGTTGCAGGTACTGCGGCGGCTCCACGCTGGGGAAATCCCACACGACATCGAACAGGTCGGTCACCGAATCGGGGTAATCGGCTGCGTTGTAGAGGCTGCCCAGGCGGCGATTGGCGGCCCGCTTCAGTTCGGCATAATGACGCTGCAAGTTCTCGACCGCCTCGGCCAGTTCGGCCTTGAGCGTCGTCATCTGGACGTTGAACGTCTGAATATCGTCCTGGCGGATCAGCCGGATGCCCGGCTCCGGGTAGGGAAGCGACATGCCCCGGAACAGCGCCACAATCCGACCGCGGACGGCGGTCACGGCCTTGTAGGCCGGGTGTCCCGTGTCGAGCAACTTCTTGCCGGCTGAGATCGACTCACCATCGGCTCCAAAAGTGTCGGCGGCCTGAGCCTTCTGCTGCGGCGACAATGACTTGCTAATCCCAAACCACGAGATGGCCACCCGGACGGCCATCGTGACCGCCTTGAGGCGCTGCGCCGCGGAGATCTCGCTGACGGTGGCCGGTTCTTCAAGCACACTGCTCATGTTAATCCTCCTGATGTGTTGGATGTGGACGCTAGGTTTCTGTCAGCCCTCCCCGCCGATGTCGAAGTCGATAGAGCCATCGGCGTAGTAGCCGACGAGCACAGGTGCTTCACTCTCCCACGGAACCCGGGACACAGCGCGGCGGATGACTTCATCAATTCGCTCGTCGGGCGTGTCAGCCGGAATGGCCAGAAAGCCCGTGTCCCATGTTCCGCCCCCGACCTGGTTGCCAAGCCAGCAGCGGAAGTATTCAACGACGCGGGTTGCCTCCTGGTTCGCAATGCTCATGTGTTTCCCTCTTTGATGCACGCAGTTTCCGACCTTTGATGGGTTTCTTCTTTTCGCGGAACGGCGCCCGTTCGATGGAGTCGGGATCCACGATGCGGCAATGCACCTCGGCACTTCCCAGAATGTCCTGCTCCTCGAACGTGTCACCTACGTTCAGCTTGGCTTGGGCCTCATCGAGGTTTCGGGCTTTGACGAAATACCACCGTCGCAGGGAGACCGTTTCTGTAACAATCGCTTGAAATAGTGGCATGGCTGGAACTCCAAGTGAGATGGCAAGACGAGGCGTGGGGTGCTATCCAACGGGCACGCGCTCTTTCCTGATCCGATATGGCCGCCGCACGAGGCCGGCGACCACGGGACTGCGATGCGATTTGCCCACCCAGAGGATTACGTAATTGCTGCCGTTGACGGAGGATGCCTCGATCCACTTTTCCGCTCCCCGCTCGCAATAGCGTTTGAAGAGATGAACTCCCTTTTCGCCCATGGGAATCTTCTGCCCCTCGTCGGTGACGTAGACCGGACCGCCGCGAACCTTAAAGCGATCACCGGGTCTTAAAACGCCCCGCTCGCCATAGCGGTACTCGAACCAGACCTTGAGCCTACGTGGCGCCATCGAGCACCTCCGCGGCCTGCAAGGCTTTTTCAACGTCGGTGCCGGCGAGATGAGCCAGCGGATTGGGAACCAACCCGCCCACAAACGCTCTCTGCTTGCGGCCCTGCTCGACGTTGACTTCGACGAGGCCCGGCGCGTCCGCGTCGCTCTCGGAAACGTCCCAATCCACGATCTGCACATGAGCGTTCGGGTCTGAACAAAACACGTCCTGGACCGTACAGCCGTGAACATTGAGAATAATGCGTGTTGGTTGCATGAAACGATCTCCAGGAGACACGGCGCGCAGCGGTAGCGCAGGGCGTGGTCACAAAGGGGAACTAGCGCCTCCGACAGGAGACAGAGGAGAAAGATTCGTGAGTTAATGGCCGGAGCGAGGTTACTCGGCCTTCTTGGCTCGCTTCTCGGCTTCCTTCACGGCTTCCTTGGCGATGTCGCCGAGCGACTTGATCAGCTCGTCGAACTTGTCGCCATGCTCGACGTGAAAGTCAGCCTCCAGATGCTCGAAGTTGGCATACTGCGAAATCGGGCTTTGCAGTTCGGTGCCTTGGGACTTGAGGGAGTCTTTCAGCGCCCCAAACATGCCGGCGATCATCTTGTTGTAGTCGCCGCACTCCTTCACCAGTGTGCTGACGCTGTGGGTCGCCGGGTGATCGACATAGGTGGGCTGGCGGCCGGCGGCACGGGCTTCCTTATAGTCGTCGGAATAGTTGGCCGGCCCAAAGTGGCCCTCGTCGTCGATCTTGACTTCGATGCCCAACTCCTGGGCATACTCCAGCATCCGTATGACGCTCAAGTGACACCGCAGAAAATTGCCGATCCCACCGCAGCCTGGATCGCTGGCATACTGGGTCTTGCAAAAGGCACTGAAGTACCAGCGGCCAGCGAGCTTGGTGGGAACCATCCGCTTGCTCTCAACGCTATAGTCGATCGGCGAAGGGAGCTGGTCATGTTCAGCGGGCTGGGTATTTTTGTAGAGCCTCTCGACATGGCGCAGCCATTTGTCATAGACAAACCTGACTCCGCTGACATTACCCTCCGTGTAAATCTCGTTGAACTTGTCATCGTCCTCTGGGCGATAAACAGCTTCAATCTCTTTCGGATAGCAAGCCAGTCCGAAGGTGGCCGACTCGCAACCGGGACCGGGCCAAGTGCGAAACGCAAAGGCTTCGCTTGGATCTACAGAGGCCGTGAGTTCACGCTTCTTGGCCCACGGTAGCGTCAAGCTATGGCAGGAGCAGCTTTCCAACAACCAAAAGAGCCGTTGGGTGGCCGCAGGCTGATCCTGGATGCCGGTGGGACCGCGATAATACTCCAGTCCCCGAGAACAGATCTCGGGGGTCAGGTGCGTCACCGCACTGTCCACATTCTCAAACGGGAGGTCCAGTGCCTTCTGACGCAGCTTCTCCAGGAGAGTTTGTACTCGCTCGGAACTCTTGCTGCGAAGTTGAAACTGGTAGTGAATCGTCAGACCCATGTCACATCTCTCCGGTGTTTGGGCACGTATTGTTGACGCAAAGATTCAAACGCACGGGCCAACACCGACTGCACTTTAAGCTGCGTGTCCGTGGCCGTCAACGTAGAGCCCTAGTGTGGTGCACTGGCAACGTAAAATGAATCGAAGGTCGGGCTTCCGTACTCTTCGAGGATCCCGGGCGTCGAGACCGCCGTTTCCAAGAGCCGATCCGCCGCATTGGCGATGGACTCGGCATCGGTCACTTCAGGATCGTATGTTACCTCCACCGTGAGCGTGGCCTTTTGCAAGGGCACTCTCTCGCGGGAAATGGCAGGAGCGATGTTGATGAAGAACGACTTCCTGCCTCCCCGGTCGTCCGGTAATTGGATCAGGATGTGAACTTCGTTATTGCAGTTGTTGTCACCGTCATGGTTACTGCCGTGGCTGTCAGCGTCTTGGGTGCTGGATTCGATCACGCAGCCTTCGACACCGTGCGCGTCATCGGTCAGCGCGTCGCAGAGGCAGGACAAAATGCCTGCCATGTCGGGGGAATGCTTGTGCATCACGTGCCTCCTTATCCGAACTCGCTACCCAGTGCATTGATCGCCGTCTCAATACCTCCAGGTATCAGACTGGGTGACTTAGCGCCTCTTTCGCCCTGTCGTAGGTAATCACCAGGTCGGGCCAATCCTCAGCCACCTGGTCACGTCCAGCGGCTTCTACATCCCTGCAAAACTCCTGAAGTATGGCGCGCAGCGTGGTGGGAGCTGGAAGTTCCACCTCCCAGACGGATGGAGGAGTATTCGACTGCGATCGGAGCAACGTCCGGGCCGAAGCAGCCAGCCGTTCACGCTGCACCCGATCATCTGGAGGCATTAGCTTCCCAAAATGGGCGAGGCACGTTTCTAAAGCGGCGGTCACATCGTCGAAGATGTCAAAAGGCCGAGCTGTATCAGCAGCGGAAGCAGGAGAATCCTCCCGTGCCCAGCGTTCGATCAACCCGAAGAGCGGATCACAGGCCCCGATGATCTCAAAAGTCTGACAACACTCTGTGGGAGGTTCGCCCCAAGAAAGGCCACCGGTGTAGATCCGCCAATAGGAATCGGTGTCAGGCGGACACGAGGTTGTGTCGCGACGGTTGTTAAGTTTAACGTAATCGCAGGCGGCAGCGTGTATTGCTGCCCGGGCCGTCGGTACCTGTAAGCAAACTGCGTCAGCCACGCCCTGCAATTGGTCGTCGGTGAGCTTATCAACGGCGTCGTGCAATTCCTTCTGCCGGGCCGCATCCAGTTCAGTCCACGGCAGGCTATACAAAAGAAAATTGGCTCCCATGATTGCTGACTCCGACGCGGGATTCGGGGGGTGGGCAGAAAACACTTACGGTGCTTGGACCGCGTCACGACCACGAGCTTCGAGATGCTCAAAGTTCGGATAGGCCGCTATCTCGGCGACCAGACCGTCGCCAACCTGATCCTTTAGCTTGCCGAACGCAGCGGCGATCGTTTCGTTCCACTGGCCAACCTGTTGCGACAACCATGGGGCATTTCTGTTTTCCCAGTACTCCCCTTCGTCGTAGATGTTGTCCAGGATGTTGATCTGCTTGGCATAGTCCAGCAACCGCACGACGGCCAAATGACAGCGCAAGAAGTTAGGCACCCCGCCAGCTTCTGGGTTGCTGGCATATTGTGTCTTGCAAAACGAGGACCAGCGCCAGCCAGAGAGGTTTGTACGCAGACGGCGCTTGTGGCCGCGATCCTCCGGGTCGTCGATCTCGATCGTGGCCGGGTACCGACACAAGCCGAAGTTGGCCGGCTCGCAGCCAGGTCCGGGAAAAGTCTCAAAGGCCACCAGCTCCGTGGGCACCACGGAGAAACTGTACCGGCCGTCGCTGCCAGGCAGACTCACATACTGGCCCGCCTGAATCAGCAGCCAGCGATGAGGATCGTCGTCTTTGCACTGGTTGAAATCGCACTCGGCACCGGATCGTTCGACGATCTCGCCCACCGTTTCAAAGGGCAGATCCAGAGCGCGGCGCCGCAGTCCCCCGATGAGAAAATGAGCCTGCTTAGGTTTGGAAAGGCGAGAATGCAGGGCGTAATGAATGGTTAGACCCATGGTGATCGTCCAATCAGATTAAGTTGTTTAGCAAAGGACTAGGCCAAAACTGCCGAATGCCTGAGGCCAGTACATTAAGGAAGAGGCGAGCTTGAGGCGGAAAGCCTTGTATTAAAAAAAGCATCCCAATATCCGCCCTTAGGCAGCGAATACCGGCTGTCCGCGGTCACGTACCCTATGGAGGCCACCCCATGTCCACGTCAAAGAAACTTGCCCTTGCTGTTCTAATAACTCTCGTGGCCGCTAGTGCTTTTCCCTTTTTCAGTAGGGCCGCAACCCCTGAAAGGACACCTCAACAAACTTCCGTCGATGCGTCGCAAGTTCTCGTGGACCTCAAGAGCGAAGACCTACAGGTCCGCAAGAAGGCTGCCAGTCAGGTTCCAAACATGGGTGCCCGAGCAAAGGAAGCCGTCCCGGCCCTGGCCCGCATGTTGGAGGACAAGGAAGAGCAGTTACGCCAGACGGCTGCCAGGGCTCTTCAGCAGATCGGGCCAGATGCTAAAGAGGCACTTCCGGCCCTCACGCGGGCCCTCAATGGCGACCGGGCAATTCGCAGCACGATAATCTCAACCATGGCGCAGATGGGGCCAGAAGGCAAAGCTGCCGTCCCAGCATTGATTGAGCGACTTGAAGACGCCAACGAGCAAGTTCGACTCAGTGCGGCCGCCGCGCTGCACACGATCGGTGCTGCGGAGAAAGAGTGCCAAGCCACTCTCGTAAAACTATTGAACAGCCGCCTCCCGCAGGTACGAGCGAGTGCGGCATACCAATTCCGCGCCCATGGACCTTCGGCCAAAGACACCGTTCCAGATCTACTTGTGGTCCTAAGAGATCAAAACACCTACGGATACGTCCGCGTCGCTGCGGCTCACGCACTCGGAAAGATTGATCCCAAGAATCCCGAAGTGACCGCCGCGCTGATCAGGGCCCTCAGCGACAAACGCAAGGGAGTGCAGAAGGCGGCGGCGGTGGCGTTGGCCAGTTCATAACATGGCTTCCCATTGGCAGTTGTTAGGATTAGCCGGCTATGGCTGACAAGTACGGGTAGCGCACTGTCTCCTACCATGCACCTCACCGTGCCAGGGGCTGCCATCCAACTCTGCATAATGGACGGCTCGACATAAAGACGGTAACGGAGATCTCTACATAACCAGCTTTTGACTCACAAAATTGTCGGTGTTGTTGCTATCGGTATTTTTCGAGATCATTTAGTTTCGCCTCGACGCCCAGATATTCGCTGCTTGTACCGGGTTGACCACTCGACTCATGTCAGCGAACAATAATAGAACTTCATTGACAGAACGAATTACCTTGTTGTTTGGCCTAAGCCTTTTGATGCCGACAGTTTACGCTTATGAAACTTGAAATGGACGCTATTGGCAAAGCCAAGTGTTACATTGCACGGATCCGAGGGCTTAGTAAATCCTATGGATTCGACCGCGAGTTCCTGAAACCGACTACTCGGAAGCCATGCGCTGTCCCGGACCAGCGGCAATCGTTTGACCTGAGTGACGGGATATACGAAATCCAGGAAGGAACTACCCGGACGTACATTGCAGTGGTCGATGACCACCGCATCCCTATTGAGACGCGTGACATCGAAGCCGCACGCGATGCCTGTAAACGATGCGACTATGACTTGTCGCGCGTATTCGATCAGTGGGCATGCTCACCGAAATGCTCATCTGCGACCCTGGCGGGAATCGCGCAGCAAGCGACTTCGGAAAAGGTCGCGGATGCTCAGAACAGAAGTAAGAATCGACAAGCATGGGAAACTAGACAACGGAAAGCTCGCATTTCATTGATGTCGGCACGCATGGCATTCGATGGGTCCGATCCGGTCGAAACGCGGGCCTTCCTGAAGAAGCTAGAACAGTTAGGCGCCGCCGGAGCGCTTGCAGCAGATCTTTTCCGATGCCAGAAGTCGTCAACGCGGGCAAAGGTATACCCCGACAAGTATCGGGTTAAGGCATACAGTCGGAAAGGCGACGTAATTGAGCGTTTGTGCAAAACGCTTGCGGCATCGAGTTTGCCATGGGGATGGAAGAAGGACTCGTCGCAAAACTACGCGGAGTGGGTGCTATATGTGGACCTGTCCGAAGGGCAGGTCAGCTTTCATTCGCCAGATCGGTGGGAGGGGCCCGATTACGAAGGCGAGTGGGATTTGCAGCGCGAGAGCGAGTCTCGAATCCTAAGCTACTGTGATAGCATTTTATCAAACTGCTCCGCAGCTTCAACACAAACTTGAGAATGACCAAATCACGACATCACACCGCACCACCCTGCAATTGCCGGGACGTTCACCGACTCATTGGTTAGCGGTAATTCAGTTATCCGATGGCTTGAGGCTAACCTTCCGCCGTTTTGAGCCACTTTCTGCGCGAGTGTGGAAAGCAGAGGAAGAGGCTGCCGAGTATGGCGGTGACTCACGATACGACCACCGGATGCGCCCACACGAATCGCGAAATCCGAGATTGCAATCCGGGATTGCAACCGCCTTTAGTTTGATTAGAATTACTTTCTCAAAGACTGCCTGTTCAGGCATTGAACTATCCACTGGGCACTTCTAGGAGATGTTGTGATGGTTGTTGGCACCCGGGACCGCATTCTGTTCGTTGATGATGACCGCTCGTCTCGGTGGCTAATGAAGCAACTCCTAGGCCGTTGGGGTTACTCCGTGGATGTGGCAGGATCGAGCCAGGAAGCGCTGGAACTAATAGAAGAAAGGGACTTTGTGCTGGCGATTATGGATTTTGCGATGCCAGAGACAGACGGTGTGGAGCTTTTTCGCCGACTGCGTGAATTACGGCCGAGACTGCGCGGCATTTGCCTCACGGGTTACGCGACTCCCGCTATGCGCCAAGCAGTATTGGAGGAAGGTCTGGAGTTGGTATTGGAGAAGCCAGTGGTATTGGAAGAATTGGCCCCCATCTTGCAGCACGCTCTCTGGCAGAGCGCGACTCAACATGCCGCTGTCCAATAGTTGAAACGACTAACACCGTTAAGCTAACGGGGTTAAAGATTCCCCACTTCCATTTTTCCGTGAACTGACGGACGAGCTTTTGGTGCCCCATTGTAAGCGGTTGTGTGCGGGCACTTACGGCTTTCTTGCCGCGTGATAGGCAAGTGGAACGCGCTGGCTACGACGAAGCTGCGAATACGGAGTTTTCCATGCCCCCGTCAGACGCGACAGCTTGTCCTCGCACAGTGCGTTGGGTGCCTCCTGCTTTAGGCGCCCTTGCGCTGATCATAGGAGTGACGACGCTGACCGGGTGGGCCACCGATACGCCCCGGTTGACCAACTGGGGAGGCCATGGGATCTCCATGCAGCCCAATGCGGCGTTGGCTCTGACCAGCATGGGCGCCGCGCTGTTGTTCTTGGCTATTCGACGTTACAAATTAGTTTTTGGGTTGGGAGCATTGGTGGCGGGGATGGGGGGAGCCACGTTCTTCCAGCATCTTTCAGGCATCAATTTGGGGATCGACACCCTGCTGTTTTCCAAGCCTTGGGGAGATACGGCTACCACGGCAGTAGGCCGAATGGGACCGCCGGCTTCGCTTTCCCTGTTTCTGCTCGGTAGCGGTGTCATGCTCGCTCTTGGCTCGCCGGGCAGCCGTGGGCGTGGACTGGCGGCTGGCTTGGCACTCGCTGCTTCCTGTATCGCTTTACATGCCATCATCGCGTACCTGTTTCGCGCCGATACTCTTTACACGCTACCCAGACTTACTGGGATTGCACTGCCAACGGCGATAGTTCTGATGGCGCTGGCCGTGGGACTTTTGGCCTCCCTGCCCGACCGGCAGCCGGTGCGAACCCTCTTGGAAAATAGCGGTGCAGGTCTCTTAGCGCGCCGGGCAGTGCCGTTAATTGTCGCGCTTCCGCTGGTCGCCGGCTGGTTACGCCTTCGGGGGCAGACAGCTGGCTATTACGATACGGGCACCGGGACCGCCCTGCTGACTTTCGCGATGATCGCCATGATGTGCGCGGTGCTGTGGTGGGGGGTAGCGGTCGTGAGCAAGCACGAGCGTGCCTTAGTGGCCGTGAACGAGGCCAAGATTCACGCCGACATGGTGCTGGGCGGCGCCCGTGATCTGTTTATCGTGGTCGACCGCGATTGGAAACATACCTATACCAACGATCGAGTATCGGAAATATCGGACATTCCCCGGCAGCGGTTAATCGGGCGGATTTTGTGGGAAGTATTCCCGGCGACGGTAGGGACTCCGTTGGAAGCCGCCGCACGGCGCGTGATGGAGCAACGCGAACCAGAAACACTTGAATACTTTTACGAACCCTGGAAACGCTGGTTCGACACGCGTATTTATCCCACGCAGCCCGGCGGCATCGCCATTTTCGCATTAGAGGTCACCACCCGTATTCAGGCGGAACAGGCGGTTAGGGAGGCAGATCGTCGCAAGGACGAGTTCCTGGCTACATTAGCACACGAACTGCGCAATCCTCTGGCGCCGATCTGCGGTGCCGTCGAACTCATGAAGCAGGCAGAAGGAGATCGCGATCTCGTTCGCCAGAGTCGCGAGATGCTGGAGCGGCAAACAACACAATTAGTAAGACTCGTGGACGATTTGCTGGATGTGAGCCGCATCACCCGCGACAAGCTCGATCTTCGCAAGCAGCGGGTCGACCTCTCCTCGGTGATTGGCCACGCCGTCGAGAGTTGCACGGCCCAAGTCCAGAGGGCCGGGCATCACCTGACGGTCGAACTGCCGCGCGAACCGGTGGGCTTAGAAGCAGATCCAGCGCGATTGGCCCAAGTGTTCAGCAATCTACTTCACAATGCCTGCAAATACACGGAACGAGGTGGCCAAATCTCGATTGTGGCCGAACGTCAAGGAACTGAAGTCGTGGTCACGGTGTCCGATTCGGGGGTCGGCATTCCGGCCGACATGCTGCCCAAGGTCTTTGAGCTATTCACACAGGTTGACCGTTCCTTGGAGCGGTCGCAGGGGGGCCTGGGAATCGGCCTGACACTGGCAAAACGGCTCATTGAGATGCACCACGGGTCCATTACGGTCGAAAGCGATGGGGCAGGTCAAGGCAGTCGATTCACGGTGCGATTGCCCGTAGCGATTGAAACGGTCGTCACCGAAAACTCCCAGCGGCCTGAAGTAGCAGATCCCCCAGCAAAGCCTAAACGCATTTTGGTGGTTGATGATAACCAGGACGCGGCAAGCATGCTCGCCAAATTACTGAGCCTCGGCGGCCATGAAACCCGCGTTGTATTGGACGGCCTCGCAGCGGTGGAAGTGGCCGCGTCGTACCAGCCAGAGATCGTTTTTCTTGACATCGGTCTTCCCAAGATGAATGGCTACGAAGTCTGTCGTACGATCCGAGAGCAATCCCAGGGACGAAGGATACTGATTATTGCCCTCAGTGGTTGGGGACGGGAGGAAGACCGTGCGCGGTCCAAGGAAGCGGGGTTTGATGAGCACCTGATCAAGCCCGTCGAGTATCAGACCGTCATCAAGTTGTTGAGCGTTGAAGCAGACAAATCGCACGCCCGAGTCTTTTAGTCTTCGGCTGGTGGAGTGGCGACATTCACGGCGGAAACTGCGCCTGAAACTCCCGCTGTTATCTCTGTACGCCGTCGCCCGGAGTTTTCTGTCCGGCGGCCGTCCGCAACTTATTACGGATGTCATTAGCGGGTGTGGATGCCTTTAGTATGCTCTGCTCAGCGGGCGGCTCAGTTTCCCCAGCACCTTGGTTTACCAGCAGACTGTCCGATTTGGACTTACCTGGGTCAGAATAATCGACCCTTTGCGCAACTTTGCCAGCAATGTTCCACCAGACCCATTTGCCTTGCGGAACGTCTTTTACCAATTCGCCCTGAATTGACTTCTGGCCATTGGCGTGGAACCAAGACCAGCGGCCGTGGCGCTGACCATCAGAGTAGGTTCCCTCAACCGCCTTTTGACCATTGGCATAATACCAATGATGTATGCCCACAGGCTGATCTTTCGCATACGTTCCCTGAGTGTGAAGCTGGCCGTTGGAATGCCATGTCTTGGATTCCCCATGACGCTGAGCTTTGCCCACTGTCGCAGACTGGGCTAGCGTCGCATTCCACCAATCGTCTGCGGCCTGCAACTCTTGCTTCGCGAACAGGTACACCTCGTCTGACTTCTTCTGTTGGCTGTCCGTGTAGTATTCGATTTTGTGCCCCAGCTTACAGCCCGCCTGGTACGTCTCCTTCGTCGTCAATTGGCCAGCGGCGGTCCAGTCGCAGACGGTGCCGTCGAGATCGTTGTTAAGATAGTGCGACTCTTGCATCTTGCGGCCATTGGCGTACCACGAGGTCCACGACCCGTGGCGACGTCCATCGAGGTAATGCCACTCACTGATCTTGTGCTGACGCGCATCGTAGATCGTCCAGCACCCGTGGAGCTTGCCCCTGGAAAACTCCGCCTGCGAGACAAACGGCCCTTGGTATTCGCGATACGGCATTTCATTTAGGAGAGGAACCTCGGCCGGCAAATAACAACCAGTCCAAACACCGTGCCGCTCGCCGTCCCGATATTGCCCCTCGGCGACGACGATGCCCTTTTCGTCCCACATCTTCCATAGACCATGATTCACATAATTATCTTCGCGGTCACGGACGACTTCCCGTTCCAGCTTGATCCGGCCGTCTGCAAAGCGCTCGCGAATGAACTCAACCGCGGGATCGCTGGCAGCGGCAGCAGCGGCTTGTGTCGATACCGTCGCGGGAGTGGATGTTCCTTTTGCTCCGGCCGCAGGTTGGTTTTCAGCGTGAGAGGAGGCTGGTAGCACAAATCCCACGAACAACGCAGCGGCACAGAATCGCCAATGGAGAGCGGAGGGTACCATTCAGATTCCCTTCTGAACGATTAGGAGAGAGTTGGCGGGCGCAGCCCAAGCAACGAGTACCGAGCGAAGCGCGTCCCTGCGCATGCTCTACCTGCCTGCCCTACCATCAGAGATCGGTAGGGCCTTGTCAGTATCCTCCATGTTCTTGCCTAACCTCGCACAAATACCGCAGCCGATACAGGCCGCAAACTTTCTCTCCGGGCCGTTGCCGTTCTGAACCGTCAACAATCCTCCGGGGGAGTGCTGCCACTAGTAATACTCATAAAAAATCAGCCCGGCGAACAGATAATCTGCACGCCGAGCCTAGTGACCTGGGGGGCAGAACCAAGTCACAAAAGAACTTTATTGCGGCATCCCTCCCTGACAAGCACGGATTGCCGCAACTCCTTTATTTCTTGGCATTGCGACCGCCCCCGAGGACGACATTCCTATTTAGTCAATTCTCACTCGGCTTGAGGCTGACCTTCCGCCGCTTTGAGCCACTTTCTACCCGCTGGTACACCCCGGCCCGGTCAGCATCCAAACAACGGCCGCTGGCCCAGTTGCGCAACCGTTCGACGGTCTCGCCCGCGGTTACGGCGATCGGTACCACATTCTGCGCCGCGGCTGAGAGTGGCACGTCGAGCAGAGCTGCCAAGCGGCAGCAGGCTCGCACTTCGGCCCCTGTCCAGTTGTCATCGTGGGGCCGCTGCTGGCTCGGGTCCAGGCCAAACAAACTGCTATAGATGTCCCAGATCTTCTGTCGCTGCTCAGCCGTGGGCAGGTCCATAAAGAACACGCCGTCAAACCGCTCAGCTCGGGCAAACTCGGGCGGCAGCTTGGAAATGTCGTTGCAGGTCGCAACCACGAACACGTCCGACTCGTGATCGTTGAGCCAGGTCAAAAAGGTGCCAAAGAGCCGGGCTGTCACACCACTGTCGGTCTGACCGGAACTGGCCACGCCGGAAAGGCCCTTTTCCACTTCATCCAAGTACAACACGCACGGCGCCATCGCATCCGCGATTCGCAGGGCTTGGCGGATATTGCCCTCAGTGGAACCCACAAGCGACCCCATCAGGCTGCCGATGTCCAGGCAGAGTGTAGGCCGGCCCGCTTCGTTCCCTAGCGCTTTAGCAAAGGCCGACTTGCCGCAACCCGGAGGGGACAGCAACATCACGCCGCGCGGACGCCGCAGGGGATCCGGGCTTCCCTGCCGGCGCATCGCTCTCAAGCAAAACGCTTTAATGGCATCCAAACCCCCCAGGTCGGCAAACCGCTCGCTGCCGCGATGCAGCGACACGAGGCCGCTTTTCTTTAGCAGTTGCGACTTCAATTCCCAGATGGTTTCGGGATGGATCCCCTGGTGACGCACCAAGCTCAAGGCAAAGGCATTTTCGGCCTCGAAACGGGTCAGGCCGCAGGCAGAGTCCAATATCGACGCCAGCGCATCGCCGCCCGGTAGTTCACCTTCCTCCGTGGCCACGCCGCGGGCGATCTCGCCTAGCTGGTCACGATCAGGCAGAGGGTGTTCCGCGACGACAAACAATTTTTCCAATTCGACGGGCAATTGCACGACGGGGGAGAGGACCACGATGAACGTGCGGGTGACCTTTCCTTCCTGGATTTGGCGGGCAAGCGCCTGGACGATTTCGGCCGAATTGAGGAACCGGTGGAAGTTCACCAGGACCAGCAGGGCAGTCCCTTCCGGTGAAGCCATCGCACTGACGGCGCGAATCGCCGCCAACGGGTCGTTCCCGCCAGCCGGCTGTCCCTGACCGGGGATTTGGAGACCCTGGTCAACGTCCCAAGTGGCCAACCGCCAATCCTCCTGTTTGCACAGGCCGGCGATCTCCGTCAGGGCATCCTGGTGCTCGTGAGACTCAATCCAGATGCCCGTAAAAGCAGCCCGGATGTATTCTGAAAGTTTGTTCGCTAAGATCACGGTTGGCTCCTTTGGGGAGGTCAGTCGATGACCCGACCGCTCCCGTTTGTTAAAGTGGGGCTGGGTGTTTTGGGGCGAAGTACCTGACGTTAGACTGACGCATTACGCTTGAGGTGCCCGATGACTGACGATCAATTTCTGGGGCTGATAGATGACCTGCCCGTACGGGACCAGCTCCATGTTCTCCAGATGTGGAAGCAGATAGCGCCACGACTCGCGCCTGGCACGAATGCCGAGGATGACGCACTTAACTTTTTAGCTTGCTATGAACTGCTGTCGGAGACTGACGTCTCCGATACGGACATGCTCGATGCCATTAGAAACTTTGCGGCGGAAGAAGCTGCGTCGTATCAGCGCATCGCCGATAGCATCAACGATCGGTGGTCTCACCGGCAGCGTATCAGCTTGAACTGACAGCTCATTGATTGAGAATCCGGCGGCCGAATAGCAGTCGTCGGCTTGAGTTGGGGTTTTCGCATCAGCCGTGAAGCGGACGCTGCCACAATCGCCCCCCTCCCCGGCACTACGAAAGTTGAATGTTGGGCCGCTCGGTGTTCGTGGACGCATGGAACTCGGCCGTGAGCTGCTCCGTCAGCCGCTGTCCCAGCGCCTGTTCGATGAACCGACTTGCGTCACGGCACTCGCCACCACTAAAGCCGCGGGTTTCGATTTTGGTTTCGCCGGTGGGGGACACAATAACTTCGATGATCTTCATGCGACACCTCCGGCCACCTGGACGGTGAGTTTGACCGATCCATCGGCTAGCTGCTGCTCGGTGACCGTGTGGCCGGCTTTGCGGGCTTCGATGCGGGCCTTCTCGATCGCGTAGGCTTGGAGAAACCGATCCAACTCTCTCGGATCTCCCCACCTCCCCTTATAGTTGTCGTATTTCACCTCGCCGCTGGTCAGGTCGACGACGGCGGCATAGACCCAATTGGGCAGGTTTACGAGCAGCCCGGCTTCCGAGCCGCTGAACAGTTCAGCTTTGCCCTGCACGGGCTCAGGCAAGCCAAGCCGCCGACACGCGGCTTGAACTCCCGTGGCATCTTTGAGCTGCGTCTTGATGGAAACAATATGGCTCAAGAGATTTTCTCCTACGTTCGAGGAAGTTCCCGACATCGGGGACGAGATGCGGAGCGAATGATATTTCGGCGCACCGTGCGTGGCGGCAAGGATTCTGCGATCAATACGGCCTCGCAAGAATACGGGGCATCCTGATCCGCTGCCTGTACCTCACGGATTCCTGGTGCCGACCAGCAGCTCGCCCAATCGGCCTGGCCGCCCTGGCACGGTTTTTTCACAATCAGAAAATAGCCCACGATGTGCCTCCTAAGATGGGTCGGCCGGATCGTCGTTCCCTTCGCTTGAATGCAACGGTTCGTGCCCCAATTCCCGGCGGTGCGGTCCTGGCAGTTCTGGAACATCACGCGGCGGAAACAGCCTCGGCTGCTCGGCAACCATCTCGTGGATGAGCAGTTCTCCCAGTTGGGCATCCGCGTCGTCGCTTTTTCGCAACCCGAACAGAAGGACCAGACAGAAGCCAATCGCCAACACGGCCACGACTATGGCCCCGACAGTTTGGATGGCCGGCACGAGCATGGACTCCGTGCGTCGATCTTGGGCAATCTCCTGCCGCTCAGCCTCCAACTTGTTCCACTCGCCCCCCAGAGTTGCCCGTTCGGTTTGCAGATCGCGATGGACCTGGACCATTTCTTTGCGGGCCGCGGCATCCGCCTCCACTAACTTGCGTGCCCCTTCCGCCGTCTGATGGGTCACTCGGGCCATCTGGGTGTTTTGCTGGGCCTGACGATCGGCCGCCTGAGTAGCCACTTGAGCCACCCGCTCGTCACTGTCGCATCCGCCGATTGCGACGGCCAGAGCCACCACGGCGCCCATGATCCACAAATCTCTGTCTCTCTTCTTCATCTTGCCTCCATTTCTTGAAGATCAGCTTCAGAAGTTTTTCCAGTGCGTGCCTCAGTCGCACCTGATGGATCAGGGCGATGACGGCCAGCACCAAGGCCAGCGCCAGACTGGCAATTGTCAATGTGTGCATCGAGTGACTCCCGGGAGACTGCGGCCTCGTAAGTGAACTTGAGACGGGCTCCCGCAAGAGCCGGTGTTTCAGAGCGGGACGGCGTCCGCTGCACGAGAGCTAACGTGCGTCCACCATAGGAATATGCCCGATTGCAGGCCCGCTTTTAGTATCGAGAGGAGGGACGATTGCCGCCGGGCTCGTCGTTCGATTCATCCCGAGTCTCGTTCAGAGGAATACACCCATGCCGAGCATCACTACTGAGAAACGAGAACAGATCCGCGTCACTCTAAAACAACTGGCAGAAGTCAACGCCGCGACCATGCAGATCTTGGAGACGATGTCTTCCTTGCTGAACTTGGAATTGGCGCTCGACCCACTGGATTGTGGCGTAAGTGAAGACCGCATTGGCCAATAGCTATCTGCTAGAATAATCCCGCCTGTTCGGGGCAATGTTTACGCCAGTTGCATTTATTGGACAACTATTCCCGTGGAGGCACTCGACACAACTCTTCGATTCGCTCACGTATCTGCATGAAATCAATGAGGGTAATGACATGGAAATTGCAGCCGTAGTTATCTCATCCGTCGTTGCATTAAGCGGCTTGTTTATCGCACACAATCTGATTGTGCAGAAAGATCGCAAGGATCGGGTGATGGATTTGTTCACTCAGGTAAACAGACACATCCAAGACTACCGTTACAATATGACTGCCTACATTCAGCATCGCATCTACTGGAACGCAGTGGAAACTGGAAGTGAGGAACGCAAGGAACAATGGGCCATCGAGTCCGACCGATTGCATGAGACACTTCGAGGGACCGTCATGGATATTAATAGTGATTGCTTATTGCTGCACATGCTGCTTGGTCCGAAAAGTGACGCCCTAGGCAAGAAACTTAAAGTAATGGCGTCACCTGCGGTTGAAGTGGGCAAACAAACTCCTCAACATTTGCTCGTTGCCAGCCAGGGGTGGCTCGAAAGACACGACAAAGAAATGAAGGAGAATTGGTGCGGATGTCAGACAACTGTGGCAAGGGTTGTCGGACCCTTTTGGACAGAGTGCAAGCGAATACTAGCCCACGGAGCAACTAGTGGAAGCTAATCAAGAAAGTTATAATCGCCCCATGTCCGACAACGTAAAACCACTGCAACTGGCTCGATTTAAGGAACTCTACGAGGAGGAGAAACAGCGCTTTAGGGAATTGACGGAACGTGCAAAGTCTTTTGTATGGATCTCATCGCTGTTCCTGGGGGCTTATGTTGTGCGAATGGAGACCATCGTACAGTTAGCGAGGTCGTCCGTGATCGTGTTCTTTGTAATCCTAATTGCATGGGCGACGTTTTTCCTGGCAGTCGGATTCGCATTATCTGCTATACAAATACGACAGATGTCCGGCATCAATTTTCCTGAACCAATGGCCTTGGAACTGGATTCTCACGCCGGCGATGAGGACAAACTCTACATCAGTTATATGGGTGATCTTGCAGGAGCGACAAAAAAGAACGGTGAGCAAAACGAAAAGCGAGCAACTGACCTCAAGGTATCTGGTAGGTGCCTCATGGCTGGCATACTAGCTACTTTCGTGTTTCTAATTGCGACGGTTATTCATTCCCCCCAAGGAGGCAACCACAATGACCAGCGAGGAACAATCCCAGCAACCGGCGCGGCAACTGTCGGTACCGGCAACTAAACCGGCAACACCGGCAATAAAACCATCGGCTGGCGCAATTAGCCAAGCAGTGCAAAAGGCTATACAGAAGGACGTGTCGATTCAGCTGGGGCACGACGATGATGGCATCATTATTCGTGCTGTTCTCAAGGAATGACTCGACACCGTGGGCAAGCGAACTCCGGCGATGTATCGCATGGCCGGGGTGAATGTTCCAAATCGACCAATACTCGTTTGGAGACATCAGCGTTTTCGTTGTACATATACAATCTGATCTCCTACAGCTGGAATCAGTGTACTCGAATCAACTGCGACTCAATCAGGTCGCATCCCGTTTCACGTCGCATCGTGGCCAGAACCACCATCGGCGACCTGAAGGCTTCACAACTGGAATAATTCTGCCTTCACCTTATCGCCTCGACTATGCCACGTATTGTGGTAGCGATACCCTGTCTTCCATTCGCCAAATTGATTGCTAGGATAATCTGAATCTGCGAAATAGATACCTGCGGAAACTGCTGGATAACGTTCGCGTTGTACGGTTCCTTTCGCAGAACCACCCCGAACTTCTGACGGAGTTTCACAAGCTCATGGATGCCAAATTGGAACCAGGGGCGGAGGAGTTGCCGGAAAAGCCGGCCGCATAATCGCCCCGACCAAGTCAATGGCCGCATACGTGGCCTGTCAAAATAAATGTCCAGCGCAGTGGCGACTGGACATTTTCTTTTCGGCCGTGATTCTCCGGGGGGCAGCTTCCCTCCGGCCGTCCGGTTTGGTAGGGTTTGTGATCTACACCTCTGAGGGGGGCGGGGCTCTCTTCAACCATTCCAAGAGGGAGGGGGCAATATGCCCAATCTCGATCAATATCTAACCGTCACCGAAGCCGCCCGGTACGTCGGCTGTAGCGTGAACACGCTACGGAACTGGCATGCCAGCGGCAAGCTCGTCGTCCATCGCCATCCTTTGAATAACTATCGACTCTTCAAGATTTCGGAACTCGACCTGCTCCTGAAGCGAATCGAAAAATCCATCCACGAAGCCACCCCCAAGAAACGGAAGCGGGCGAAATAGCCCAACGAAGCTCACGCCGCAAGGATGCAGCGGAATGCAACCCTCAATAACCAGCACAATCTCTGAATGGCCACGACGAACTGGACCACCGTCACCGAATCCAAGTATCCCTGGGAACGGGATGCGTTGGATTTTGTGCGCCAACGGTTCCCCACGTATGAGCCGTACCGGGCCTGGTCCAATTTTGAGTTCATCGCCGAAGATGGCAGCATCAATGAAGTGGACCTGCTGCTCTACACTCCGCAGGGTTTCTTCCTGATCGAAATTAAGAGTCATCCCGGACGACTCACCGGCGACGCCGGCACCTGGACCTGGGAAAGCGATGGCAAGCTGGCCACGATGGACAACCCGCTGCTTTTGGCCAACCTCAAAGCCAAAAAGCTGCGTTCCTTACTTCAGCAGCAACGGGTCGCGCAGAAGAAGGGACAGGTTCCCTACATCGAAGCACTGGTATTCTGCTCGGCCCCGGACCTGCACTGTGACCTCCAGGGGACCGCCCGCACCCACGTTTGCCTCCGCGATCGTGAGGCGGTAGGCGAAACGACTGCAAAGCCCGGCATCCTGGCAGCGATCATGCGCCGAGAGTGCCCCGGGCTCGGCGCTACGGCCCGAGGCACGCACGACCGTCCCATGGGGCGGCTCATCGGGCAGGCATTGGATCAAGCCGGCATTCGGCCGTCACTCCGCCATCAAAAGGTCGGCGATTACATCCTGGAACAACAAATTGGCGAAGGGCCAGGCTTCCAGGACTGGCGTGGCACACATGCCCAGCTCCCCGAATCCAAGCGGCGGGTGCGTCTCTATCTAGTCCGCACTGGTGCCACGGCGCAAGAACGACAGACCCTGGATCGAGCCGCCCGGCGAGAGTTTCAGTTGCTGGAAACCCTCCAGCATCCGGGCATTTTGCGGGCACTCAATTTCACGGGGCATGAACTCGGTCCGGCCCTGTTCTTCGAGCACTATCCGTTAAGCATCCGGTTGGACCATTACCTCGCCCAACAGAAAGACAAACTGAGTGACGATCGACGCCTTGATCTTCTTCGCCAAATTGCCGAGGTCGTTCGCTACGCCCACGACAAGAAAGTGGTCCATCGCGCTCTGTGCCCGCAGAGCATCCTGATTGCCGATCCTACCAGCGACAACCCGCGGATCAAAATCTTCAACTGGCAGGCCGGCTATCGGGCCGGGGCCGGCTCATCCGGTGTGTCGCACATCATCAGCGCCACATCGCACGTGGACCGGCTGGTTGAGGACGCCAGCACAGCCTACATGGCCCCCGAAGCGCTCTCCGACGGCGACAACACGGGTGAGCATCTGGACGTCTTCTCGCTGGGAGCCATCGCCTACCATATTTTCTCGGGCCAGCCCCCCGCGGCCAACGGCCTGGAGCTGAACAACAAGCTCCGCGAGACGAAGGGCTTGCAGATCAGCTCCGTCCTCAATGGCGCCGGCACAGCCCTTCAGTATCTTGTCCAATACAGCTCTCATCCCGAAGTGCCCAACAGAATTGACTCCGTCGTCGAACTGCTGGGTTGCCTGGACGCCGTCGAAGAAGAATTGACGACACCTGAGCACGAGTATGTCGAAGATCCCCTCCTGGCCCAGATGGGCGACAAATTGCCGGGCGGTTTCCAAGTCGTCAAGCGAATCGGCCTAGGGGCCTGTTCCGTGGCGCTCTTGGTCGAGCGGGCCGGGCAGGATTTTGTCCTCAAGGTGGCCAGCGATCCCGAACATAATCAGCGCCTCAAAGACGAAGCCGAAGTGCTGACCAAGTTGCACCATACCAATCTGGTGCAATTAAGCGAGCTGCTGGAGATCGGCGACCGGACGGCTTTCGCCATGCGGCCCGTCTTCGTGGATAAAACGGCGCGGCGAATCGAGACCCTCCGCCAACGACTCCGCAGGGATGGTCACCTCCTGATAGACCTTCTGCAAAGATTCGGCGAGGATCTGCTGGACGCGGTCAACTACTTGGAAGACCAGGGCTTGCCGCACCGGGACATCAAGCCGGACAATATCGCCGTCGGCATGCTTGGCCGCGGAGACCGGCTGCATCTGGTGCTGTTTGACTTTTCCCTCTCCCGCACACCGCCGGAAAACATCCGCGCAGGGACGACGCATTATCTCGACCCCCTGCTGCCACTCCGCACGCCCAAACCCCGTTGGGACCTGCACGCCGAGCGTTATGCCGCGGCTGTGACGTTATACGAGATGGCCACCGGGAAGACGCCGAAGTGGGGCGACGGTGTGACCGATCCCTCGCACCTGAATTGCGAAATCACAATCGACGCCGAAGTGTTCGATGCCAATCTGCGCGACGAGTTGACGGCTTTCTTCGCCAAGGCCCTCCGCCGCGACCCGGCGCAGCGGTTCGACAATGCCGAAGAGATGCTGCGGGCCTGGCGCAATTGCTTCGAGGGAATCGAGGAGCCGGGCTCCCTGTCGGACCACGATGACGAAACCTTGTTGCCCGGCTTGTTGGCAGAGGCGACCGAAGACACGCCGATTTCGGAATTGGGGCTGGGGACACGGGCCACGAACGTACTCGACCGGGCCAACGTCCTGACGGTCGAGGACCTGCTCACCGTCCCCATGCGCCGGCTGTCCCGGCTCCGCGGAGTGGGAAACAAGACCCGCCGCGAGATCATGGCTGCGGTCAAAATCCTCCGCGAACGCTTGGGCAAACCAACTGGCGCCAAGACGGCCATCACGGAGGAGCCGGAGCCCCAGCCCGCCGCCACCGACCTCAACACGCTGGGTGTTGATCAGCTGGCCCAGCGGGTTTTGCGAATCGGGGGACGTGAAGGAGACACCGCGAAAGACGCGATGCACGGGCTACTCGGGCTGGACCCCGAAGTGACGGATCCCTGGCCCAGCCAAGCGGACGTGGCTCGCCGCGTCAATGTCACCCGTGCCCGTGTGGGCCAGTTGCTCGGCAAGTTCCAGGATCGCGGGTCTAAAGACCCGGCCATTACCAAGGTCCGGGATCATCTTGCCGAAATTGTCACCGTGCAGGGTGGCGTGGTGTCGGCCGGCGAATTGATCGAGGCGCTCCTGGTGGAGCGGGGATGCGTCGAAGATGAGCCAAAGCGGACGCAACTCTCTGGCGCCGTGGTACGAGCCGCAGTCGAGGTCGAGCGGACGATGACCGACCCGCGGTACCTCGTGCGCCGTGACGGCGACAGCGTGTTGATTGCCCAGAATCAAGTGCTGGCCGAATACGCCAGCGCTCTGGGGCAGGTTGCCGACGAGTTGGCCATCGAAGATCCGTTGGCTGCTCCGAATCGCGTTGCCCAGCGGCTGCGTGAGGTCGCAGCCCCCAGTGGTTCAGCGCTCTCCGATGCCCGCCTGGTCCGTTTGGCTGTTGCCGCCTCGCGCAACGCCGCACTCTCCAGTCGCCAGGAACTTTACCCGCGCGGCATGCCTGCCGGCCGGGTGCTGACCCTCTCGCAGGGGGCGCTGCTCGGTCCGAAGCAACTGACGGTCGAAGAGATTCGCGAACGGGTTAGCAGCCGTTACCCAGGCGCCGCGCCGCTGCCCGACAGGCCGGCGCTGGACGAACTGCTGCGGGACGCCGGCTTTGAGTTCCGTTGGGATCCGCTCGGCAAGAACGGCCAGGGTTGTTATGAGAGCCGGCTGAGAGACTCGATTTCGGTCACCAGCGGAAGCGAGTCCTTCCCTCGCTTGCCGACATCGCCGGGGAGCGCCGAGGTTGGCGAGGTCACACCTGAGGAGGCCGATGCGCGGCAATTTGAGGAGCGACTCCAGCGGGCGGTCAAGGAAGGAGCCTTCCTGACACTGATGGTCGATCCCAAGTATTACGAGCGGGCCATGAAGGAATTGTGCCGGCGGTTCGCCGTTGAACTGGTTGAGTTGGAGGGGCTGTTTCTCGACGCCCTGCACGCCGTGGCCAACGAAGCAAAAGTCGATTGGGAGCTGGTCGTCAGGACCGACGCCGCGCCCGGCAAAGGAGACTGGGACAAGCTAATGCTATTGGTGGGTCGTGCGATGACGATCGTCGAACAGAAGCTGTCAGCGGCGGAAAAGACGGCGCTTGTCGTATATGCCGGCGTCCTGGCCCGCTACGACCGGATGGATGTGCTAAGCCATCTGTCACAGAAGGTCGGTCGCCGGGATGGGATTCCTGGTTTGTGGCTGCTGTTGCCTGGCGATCACCAAGCACTGCTCGACGGCAAGGCTGTTCCGATCCTTGGCCCCGGTCAGCGGGCGCGTATTCCCGAAGGTTGGATAATGAATATTCATAGATCCAATGGCACGATGTAAGCATCAAAACAGATGGCTCGCAAAAAGAATACCGTGACGGACGCCGTTAAGAAACTCCACAACTCGCTTGCCGTTGCGCATTTTGTTGCATTCTCACACGATGCGTCATCAAGCCGCGACATCAAACTAGCGGAAGGGATCATCAGTGTTGGAGGTGTCGGTGCGTTGATCTCAGGAGCTGCATTCAACGGTTATGACACGAATGAATCGGATCCTGCGAAAGTGCGCATCGTGACGTATGGCGTAAAGGCAGTCCTTCGCAAGGACATTCTTCGCTTGATCGACGAAGGCAACGCTGCTGTTCAGTCAGATTCGATTGCCACTGCCTATGAGGTGATGGAGACATTCATAAAAGACTTAGCTGGCAACTTCCTGTCTTATTCCGGCAAGCACATTCCGATCGACAAGCGATTCCAAGAAAAAGCAAAGAAGTCATTTGCAAAGAACACGCCCCCATATTTTAAGGAAGTTGCAAAGGCGATGGCACGCCAGAACTGTGATGGCCTTTACAAGCTGTTTTTTAAGCACGTTGATGGGCTTGAGGAACGTGTGCGCACGTATCATCGGGGCGATCTACATGACTCTCACCGAGCTGTCGAGGCAATTCGTCATCTGAAGACTCATGAGTTTGGGCGTTATATTCCGGCCAAAATAAAAAAGTGTCCAACAGGCGCACAACACATTGTTAAAGCGTGTGTTCGCAACAGCATCATTCACAAAACAGACTGGATACTTCCAACATTTAAGCAGGCACAAGACTTCCTCATCCGAGAAGCTGAATACGGGCAAATACTGTATCAATCTGTCAGCGAAGAACTGGGAATGAAAATTGACTACTTGCCTGGGTAACAACATCCTGTGATAGACGACCCATGATTGACCGAAAAGCATTACTAGCTGACCTCCAGGACTTGCTGCGGCAGTTGGAGGCGGACTTGCTGGAGCGCAGCGAGTCGGATGAGGTGCCGGAGGTGGGAGAGGCGCTGCGCGCAGAGTTTGCGCGGGCGCAGCAGGCGCAGCGGACGGCGCAGAACTTTGAGGACTGGCGCGCGGACGCCACCACTCAGGCGGCGGCGGCGTGGGTACTATCGTGCGTGTTCGTGCGGTTCCTGGAAGACAACCGACTCGTCGAGCCGCCACGGATCGCCGGGCTGGGGGATCGGCTGGCGCGGGCACGCGATGAGCATGAGTTGTACTTCCGTAAACATCCTACTGAGACCGATCGACATTACCTGCTGGCTGCGTTCGATGAGTTGGCCAGACTGCCTGGCGCGAAGGACATCTTTGGCGAGCACAATCCCTTTCGCGAGTTGCCCAATTGGCTCTCCGGCGATGCGGCTGGGGAGTTGCTGCGGTTCTTCCAGAAGATCGACGCCAACACGGGCGCGCTGGTCCACGATTTCACAGACCCGGATTGGGACACACGATTCCTGGGAGACTTGTACCAGGATCTGTCCGAAACGACGCGCAAAAAGTACGCCCTGTTGCAGACGCCAGAGTTTGTCGAGGAGTTCATCCTCGATCGGACGCTTGATCCAGCAATCGAAGAGTTCGGGCTGGCCGGCTTTCGCATGATCGACCCGGCATGTGGCAGTGGACACTTTCTGCTCGGGAGTTTCCGTCGCATTCTGGATCGCTGGCAGAAGAAGGAGCCTGGCACAAAGGTCCGCGATCTGGTGCAAAAGGCGCTCGACAGCATTCACGGAGTGGATCTGAACCCGTACGCCGTGGTCATTGCCCGTTTCCGGCTGCTGCTGGCGGCAATGCGGGCCAGCAATATACGCACGCTGGCTGATGCACCGGCATTTCAACTCAACATTGTCTGTGGTGACTCGCTGTTGCACGGCGTTGGCGCCCAAGCAAGCCTCGGTTGGCACGAGTTCGATCATGTGTACCAGGCGGAGGACCACAAGGAGCTAGTCCAGGTTCTGAAGCCCAGCCACTACCATGCTGTGGTGGCCAACCCGCCGTACATTACGCCGAAAGACAAGGCCATGAACGACGCCTACCGCGAGCGGTATTCAGCCTGTCACATGAAGTATTCGCTCTCGGTCCCATTCATGCAGCGGCTGTTTCAGTTGACTGTCCGCGGAGACGGCAATGGGCAGGGGGCATCGGGTTACGTCGGCCAGATAACAGCCAATAGTTTCATGAAGCGTGAGTTCGGCAAGAAACTGATCGAGGAGTTCTTGCCCACGGTGGACCTGAGTCACGTCATCGACACGAGCGGGGCCTATATTCCCGGTCACGGAACGCCAACCGTTATCTTGTTTGGGCGAAATCGCCGTCCAATTAGCGGCACCCTCCGCACTGTCATGGGTATCCGTGGCGAACCGAGTACACCGAATGATCCAGCGCAAGGCGTGGTCTGGACTGCCATTACCGCCCAAGTGGACCAACCCGACTCACAAGGTTCGTTTGTCAGCGTCTGCGACTCGCTGAGAGACAACTTCCATAAGCATCCGTGGTCTATTGGCGGAGGCGGTGCGGCGGAGTTGAAGGAGGAATTACATGCCGTGGCAACCAGCACTCTCGCAGCCCTAGTCGATTCGATCGGCCCGCCGAGTTTTGCAGGCGTGGATGACATGTTTTTCTCAACCGAGAATGCATTGCGCCGAGCCGGAGTTGAGCCGAACCTTATTCGTCAGCTTATCAGTGGCGATGTTGTCCGCGATTGGGTCATTGCACGCGATATTGATTGCCTTGTTCCGTACGACAATAACCACAATCTGCTTGCCTTTGACGCCAGTGCTCCGTGGGGACGTTATGTTTGGCTGACCAAAGCCTCATCAGAGGGGATGGTGTCATTCAACAAGCAAACACGAAGGGAACTGCGCGAACCTTGGTGGTCGTGGTATCGTTGGATTCCGGGACGATTCAAGACCCCGTATGCAATTGTTTTCGCCGAGGTGGCCACTCACAATCACTTCGCTCTGGATCGCGGGGGCAGAGTTTTCAAGCAGACGGCCCCTGTCATCAAGCTGCCCGCCGACGCAACCGAAGATGACCACCTGGCGCTACTAGGACTTCTGAACAGCTCCACAGCGTGCTTCTGGATGAAACAAGTGTGCTTCCCCAAAGGGACAACAACTGGCGACATTAGCACGGAGAAAGGACGAGCGGAAGCAAATCGGTTTGCATTTAATTCGACGGCTCTCGAAAACTTTCCGCTACCAAATTGGTCTGAAGCGTGTCGCCAGGAGGTTATCGCAACAGCACGTGCTATTACTTTTCGCGGTGAGCAGATTAACCAATTGCAATCACAGCAGAGAATCGAGGAGCTACTTTCCAAAGTGGATCGGAAATTATTTCTCTCGCTGCTAGAACAAGACCGTAATGCCATTGAACGACTAAAGCGTGAAATGGTTTTCCTCCAAGAGGAATTAGACTGGTCTGTTTACGAGGCTTATGGATTTGTTCACGGTACTATCAAGACGAATGTCAACGACGATGTGCAGCAGGCCACGAAGTCAGAGCGACCGTTCTGTGCTGATGCCGACATAGATGCGAGCATCGCACAGAGTGATGTGTGGAAATCACGACGTCAAATAATTGGAGCGGTTGACGCCATTCGGCTGATCGAGACACCGGTCTACAAGCGGCTATGGGCCGGACGCCAGGGCGTTTATGGCTTGGCGAGTAGGACAGTAGCTGAACAGCAGCGAGATCAATTGGAACAGTTGTTGCTGAGCCGATTGGAGAGCTATTTCGACTTTGATGGGCGGATGAACGAACCAAGTGGTCGGACTGCAAAATTAGGGACGGAGCTGTCTTCTACTGCGCAGATTGCCGACATCGCGGACGGCGATTCGGACTTTCACAACCTCGGCGCTGCCCTGCAAGGCGACTTCGCCTTCGACCTGCCGCGGCTGGTTGCGGAACTGGTCGAATCCCAGAGTGTCCCCCTGCTGCCGATTCTCCGTTACAAGGCCAGCGGCTTGCGCAAGCGCGCCGAGTGGCAGCAGACCTGGGAATTGCAGCGTGAGGAAGATCAACTGCGCAGCCATCTCGCTGATTTGGAAGAGGAGGCCCACGCGAAGCGAGCGGAACACGACGGAGACTTGCCAAGAGACATTGAACGCATCCTTGCGTTAATCGGCAAAGATATTGCCGCTCAGAAACAGAAATGCCACGAGTTCGCGGCCGCGATACCTGTCCCGCCCAAGTACACAAGCGGTGACTTTCTCAAGAGCGACTATTGGCGCCTCCGCGGCAAACTCGACGTCCCCAAGGAACGCTGGGTCAGCTTTCCCCACTGCGAAGGCCCCGACGGCACGCTGGTCGTCGCTTGGGCCGGCTACGACCACCTGCAACTGGCCACGGCGGTCGGGCAGTACTATCAGCGCGTCAAGGACGAGTTCGGCGGCAGCGACGACCCTCGTTTGACCCCGCTCCTGGCCTGCCTGATCGAGCTGCTCCCCTGGCTCAAGCAGTGGCACAACGAAGTATCGGCCGAGTTCGGCGTCCCCATGGGCGAATACTTCGAGGGCTTCGTGCAGGAAGAAGCCCGCCAACTCGGCAAAACCCTACCGGAAATCCAATCCTGGCAGCCCCCCGCCCGCACCAGCGGCCGCCGGCGGAGGGCCACAACATGAGGCATCCATACGTGGGTGATGTGGGTGATTTTGGCAAGTATGGATTACTTCGCGCGCTGCATCAAGAAAATGGATCACAGCGGCTTGGCGTAGTGTGGTATCTCACAGATGCTGAAGAGCATAACAAAGATGGCAAGCATGACGGCTATCTCACCACTGCGTCTGAAAAGCGCCGCGCCATTTACCGAGACTGCGACCCGGAGCTTTACGACGTTTTAAGGGCGGTACGTAAGCACCGTCAGCTCAATATCGAAATGATGGAAAACGGAAACGTTCTTCACCAATCCACGGCATTCTTCGGAACATCTTTACCGGTATTCAGGGGGAGGGTCCGCGAACAACGCGAATACAAAACTCGGTGGGAGCAACGTGAGAAATGGCATAGCGCTGCGGTCCACTCAATGAAAAACTCGGCATGTGTTTTTACCGACCCAGATAACGGCATTCTCTTCGCCTCACGGGATTCAGTGGAACGCAGGAAGCCCTCGCATAAGCACGCCTATTGGCATGAAATTGCAGGGTATCTCTCACTGGGTATGAGTGTAGTGGCCTATCACCATCTGGGACGACAGCGCGGAGGTCATTCCGCGTTGATCAAGGAATGCCTGAGAAAAATCGGCTATCTGGGGTTCGATGCCTGGGCGGTGCATTATCGACGTGGGACGGGGCGGGCCTTTGTGGTGATACCTGAGAAAAGCAGCGCTAAACAACTTCTTAATGGCACACGTCAATTCGTCGCGGTCTGGAAGGAGCATGCGGGCCTTGTCACGCTTTAATGTCGAGTATGTCTTTCGCGAATTCCCGTTGCGAGTGAAACTGAACGCGAGATGAAATCGCCTTGCCCGACACAATTTTGGAAGTAAGGAGTACGAAAATGCCAGAAATGCCATCACTATCAACTCCATCCGAGAAGAGCTTGGTCGATTTTGCTATTCTGGCACCCGTGCCTGAAGAACACCTGCTTGACGGTGAGCCGGTAGCGGACGCTGAAGGGTTTGTCGCCTTCGGCTCCCGAAAATGGGAACTCTTTCGCGCGGTGGACAAACTACGCGAGGGCGATCCTGTCCCTGTACTCATCTACCCGTCTCACGAGCATGAGGCCGGCAAACTGACATTCAAGATCATGTGGAGCGGGTGGTATATCGGGAGCGTGGAGAGCCATGATGGATCTCACCCTGCCGGCATGAAGCATCGCCCGCCATCGACCGAGCAATATGCACAGGACAACCTGGGGCTGTGGGCCGTCTTCTGGCACGTCGCAGGACTTAAACCTCTGCCGGAGGCAGAACATCGGCTCATTTCGTCGCTGCGAAGTTACAAAACAGGCCACTGGCGAGTGGGACAAGCGCCGAAGGGGCCGGAAATCGTGGCCAGACCTAGTTGGATCTGAAACGAAAGTGCGGCGACATAAGATTACGCCTTTTCAATTTTTGACCCGGTACCTGCCATGAGCCACACATGAAGAACCAAAAACAGACCATACGCAAGATCGTCGGATTTCTGAACAACCCTGACGAAGACGGCGGCTTTTGGCTGCCCAACATCCAGCGTCCCTTTGTGTGGACGGAAGAGCAGATTTGCCGGCTGTTTGACTCGATTCTGCGTGAGTATCCGATCAGCACGCTGTTGGTTTGGAAAACAACGAGCAAGATTCGGCGGCGGAAGTTCATCGACAACTGGAAGCATTCACTTCGCCTCAGCGATTTCTACGCCACGGAGGATGAGCAAAAGAAGTGCTTGGTGCTTGATGGTCAGCAGCGTCTGCAAAGCCTTTTCATCGGCCTTAAGGGCAGTTTTGAGGGACGCGAATTGCATTTGGACATACTTAGCGGGGACGTTGCGGCTCCAGACGACATCAAGTACCGATTCAAGTTCCTGGAGGCCGCCAAGGCAAAGTTCCCCTGGATTCGCTTTCGCGATCTGATGTTTACAACGAAAAAGCAGCGGCAGCTCAGCGCCGAGATCGGGGAGAATGCCGGCCGCGAGTTGGGCGAAGAAGAAGCAGACAAGATTGGTGACCACCTGAACTTGATAGACCGCACATTCAAGATGGATGAAGCCGTCGTCTACCAGGAACTCGACAGCATTGATAATCCCAAGCTCTACACCGAAGACGATGTTGTGGAAATCTTTATCCGTGCCAATTCTGGCGGCACGATTCTCGGTAAATCCGACCTCCTGTTCTCATTGCTCAGTGTGAAGTGGAACTTTGCAAACGAAAAGATGGAAGAATTGCTGGAGTCGCTAAACAGGCATGGGTTCGCATTCGACCGCGATTTCGTTCTCAAGACATGCCTCGTTGTATTTGGACAGGGAGCTCGCTACGAGGTCGATAAGTTCCGCAAGGCGGGGGTGCGAGAGGACATCGAGGGGAACTGGGACCGCGTTTCTGAATCAATCCAAGACGTGCTGGACTACCTGCGCGAAAAAACATTCATTCGATGTGATCGCGCAATTCCTTCCTACTTGGTCCTAATACCTCTCGTCTACCTGCGGTATCACTACAAAGAGGCTTGGCGAGCGGCACAGAAAGTGGATGACTATGTCGTGCGCTGTCTCCTGACCGGAGCATTCGGTGGCCAGCCGGACAATCTTATCGACGCCCTCACGAAGACGATTGCTGAATCAAGTCATTTCGACGTCAAAGCGGCCTTTGCTGCCATACGTTCCCAACAACGCTCTTTGGAGCTTACAGAGGACCGATTCTGGCAAATGGGATATGGCTCAAAGACTATCCATCTGCTTTTCAATCTTTGGTACCGTGACTTCAATCAGACACCCGCCTATGACAATAACATGCCACAGATTGATCATATATTTCCGCAGAGCGCCCTTAAGAAATTGAAGGTGATAAATCCCGAAACGGGGCGGTCGGTGATGAAATACACCAGCGACGTTCGCGATCAGCTTGCAAACTGCATGCTGCTCAGCCGCGAAGAGAACGGCTCCGGCGGAAAGTGGGCCACTCTGCCCAAGGAATGGTTTTCCAGCAAAGATTCGGACTACCTCCGTAAGCACTTGATTCCTGCGGACCCTAAATTGTGGGAAATGGATCAATTCGAGGAGTTCATTGAGGAACGAAAAAAGTTGATTGCTGACCGTTTTAAGTGGCTGTTGGCGACCTCTGCTGTTACGAGTCCCGATTGAATACGAAGTAGGCGGATTGAGCACGAGCTATGACCCTCATAAAAGACCTCATTGAAATCCCTGACCACGTTCAGAAGGGGGACTTCGTCCTCCACTTGGCGGAGGACATTGGCCGGCCTGAAGTGGTCTTGAAAAACTACGTGGTTACGCCCGAACTGAAGGTGTGCTACGACGACGCGTTGGCGTTTGTCCGCAGCGCTGTCCAAGGAAACACCAGCAAGGCCGCGTACCTGCACGGTAGTTTCGGCAGCGGCAAAAGCCATTTCATGGCCGTGCTGCACCTGATTCTGCAAGGCAATGCCGCCGCCCGCGGCATTCCCGAGCTGGCGCCCGTCATCCAGAAGCACAATGACTGGATTGCCGGCAAGAAGTTCCTGCTCGTGCCGTACCACATGATCGGCGCCCACGACATGGAGTCGGGCATCCTGGGGGGCTATGTCGAGTACATTCGCCGTGTGCATCCCGAGGCGCCCATTCCCGGCGTCTATCTGGCCGAGGGGCTGTTTCGCGATGCCCAGTCGTTGCGGGCGACGCTGGGTGACGCAAAGTTCTTTGAGAAACTCAACGAAGGGGGTGGCAGCGGCGGTGGCTGGGGGGCACTTGCGGCCAATTGGGACGCCGCCCGATTCGATACCGCGGTCGAGGCACCTCCGGGCGCGGAGGAGCGGTCGCAGCTCATCAGCACTCTGATAGCCAAGTTCTTTGGCTCCTACGACACGCAGGCTGGCGGCAGGGGTGAAGCGTTCATTTCTCTCGACAAAGGACTGTCTGTCATCAGTCAACACGCGGCCAGCCTGGGGTATCACGCGCTCATTCTGTTCCTGGACGAGCTGGTCCTGTGGCTGGCCAGCCATGCCGCCGATCTGAAGTTCGTTCATCAGGAAGGGCAGAAGCTGGCCAAGCTGGTCGAGGCCCAGACGCCTGACCGTCCGGTGCCCGTGGTGAGCTTCGTGGCCCGACAGCGGGATTTGCGGGAGCTGATCGGCGATGCCGTGCCGGGTGCAGATCGACTGAACTTTGGCGATGCGTTGAAACATTGGGAGGGGCGGTTCCACAAGATTACGCTAGAGGATCGGAATCTGCCGCTGATCGCAGAAAAGCGGGTCTTGAAGTGCAAGAGTGAATCCGCGCGCCAGGAACTCGATGCGGCCTTCGAGCAGACTATCAAGATGCGCGACTCGGCCATGAACGTGTTGCTGACGGCCGAGGGAGACCGGCAGATGTTCCGCCGCGTCTACCCGTTCAGTCCAGCGCTCGTGCAGACTCTGATCGCAGTCTCCAGCGTCTTGCAGCGGGAACGGACGGCGCTGAAGGTCATGATGCAATTGCTCGTTGAGCAGCGGGAAACGCTCAAGGTAGGAGACATTGTCCCGATCGGCGACCTGTTCGACACGATCGCCCACGGTGACGAAGCATTCAGCCAGGAGATGGCCCTCCACTTCGACAACGCCAAGCGGCTGTATCACCAGAAGCTGCTGCCGCTGCTGGAACGGCAGCACGGGATCCGCCGTGAAGACGTCGAACAGCTTCCTTACGAGGATCCGAAGCGAATTGCCTTCCGCAATGACGACCGGCTCATCAAGACGTTGCTCTTAGGCGCCCTCGTGCCCGAAGTGGAATCGCTCCGCTCCCTCAACGCCGAACGGCTGGCAGCGCTGAATCACGGCACGATCCGCACCCCGATCGCCGGCCGAGAGGGGCAAGAAGTATTGCGCCGTTGCCGGGCTTGGGCTGCCAGCGTGGGCGAGATCCGCATCGGTGAAGAGACCAACCCGACCATTTCGGTTCAACTTTCGGGCGTCGATACCGAAGGGATCATTGCCCAGGCCAGCCGCGAAGACAATCAGGGAAACCGGATTCGTCGGGTGCGACAGATCCTGTTCGAGCAGGTGGGGATCGAGGGTGAAGGCGAGTTTGAGCAGTACCACGAGTTTCTGTGGCGAAATACCAAGCGAAGTTGTGTTGTGCTGTTCAAGAACATCCGTGAGTTGCCAGACGCTTCACTGGAGAGCAATGAAGACGCCTGGAAGCTGATCATCGACTTTCCCTTTGACGAGCCGGGGCACGGCCCCATGGACGACCTCAGCCGGTTACAGAAGTTCCGGCAGACCCAACCCCAAGGAGCCAAGACAGTCTGCTGGGTGCCTGCGTTTCTCAGCAATGAGGCGCAGAAGGATTTGGGGATGCTCGTCATCCTGGAGCACATTTTGTCGGGCGAGCGATTCACCCAGTATTCCAACCATCTCTCACCCCAGGACCGGCAGTCGGCCAAGTCGGTGCTGGAAAATCAGCGGAGCGTGTTGCGGGAGCGGGTCAAAAGCCACCTGGACGCGGCCTACGGCCTGGAGGCCATCACGCCGGGGGCACTCGACACGACGCACGAGTTGGAACTGGCTGAGCGATACGTTTCGTTGTTTTCGGGGTTTGATCCGCAACCACCGGTGGCCGCCAATCTGGGTCAGGCGATGCAGCACCTGATTGGTCAGGCACTGATCCACGAGTTTCCGGCAGCGCCAAACTTTGAGACGGAGATCAAGTCGGGGAATCTCAAAAAGGTTTATGAACAGGTCGCGCTGGCCACCCAAGCGCCCGATGGCCGAGTCGAAGTGGACAAGACCTTACGTCCTCTGTTGCGGCAGATCGCGAATCCGTTGCTCGTGGGGGAGATGCGACTGGACGCCACCCATTTTGTGCTGGGGCGGCACTGGCGAAGCCATTTTGGTCGCAAGGCTGCCGAGACGGGTAGCCCGATGACGGTTGAAAACCTTCGCAAGTGGATTGACGATCCGCGGCCCATGGGATTGCCGAAGGAGGCCCAAAACCTGGTGCTGCTCGTCTTCGCGGCCCAGACGAACCGGACATTTTATCTGCACGGCGTTCACTACGACGAGCCGACGCTGGCTAACATTCCCGATAAGTGTGAGCTACGCGAACAGAAGCTGCCGGACGCAGGAACGTGGGAGAAGGCCGTCCAGCGGGCCGGTAGCATTTTTGGAGTGGCCGTCTCCCGACTGCTCAACGCCAGCAATGTCGGCCTCCTCTCCGCCGGTGTCAAGGCGAAGGCGGGCGAAGTACGCCGGCCGTGCCAGAGATACGTCCAGCGCCTGCGCGAGCGTCTGACACGGATCGGGGTGGTGCCGGAAGAGGCCGACCGGATGTTGACCGCTTCGACGACCCAGGGGCTTGTCGAGCGCATTTGCGGCGACGAGGCGATTGATTTGGTGAACCTGCTGGCCACCGCTAACGTGGCAACCAGCGAGGCGGCTATGGGGGAGTGCGTCGGTAAGGCGGCCGAGTTGGAAGGGAATCTGGACACGGGCGGCTGGGAGATTTTCGAGGCCGTGGGGGCACTGACGGACGATCGTCAAGCAGAGGCCAGGGAGGTGGTTGTCGCGGTGCGCGACGCACTGCGAAGCGACGAGCACGTCATGCAGCTCGCGCCAGCACTGCGAGGCGCCCAGGCCAAGGCAGTGCGGTTACTCTCTAAGCCGACGCAAGCTCAGCCGCCGACTGGTCCAGCACCGGTTGTGCCTCCCGCCGGTCCAACCATAGTGGCTCCCGTCGTCCCGGACAACACGCGCAAAATCGTAAGCCAGGGAGCGGAACAGGGTTTAGAGTTGCCGGCTGCCAAGGAATTGCTCGCCAAACTGGATCGGGATAAGCGCGCTGGGCAGGCCGTGCGCGTCAATCTCAGTTGGATCATTGAAGAAGGGGGCAAGTCAACGTGACGATTGCGGCACCCACATTCAGCCAAATCAAAGCGCAAGTGGCAGCGATTCGTCAGAAAGTTCCCAATGCGCGCGTGATTGGCATTCACGCGCCGGGACGCTGGTCGGGTGAAAAGCTCAAACGGGATGGGGATGAGTCCTATCTGATCCAGCAATGTGACTCGCCGCTGGCGATGCGCCTCGCGCTCCGCGAGCCGGCGGAACCGGACGCCACGCGGGTACTGATTACCAGTTTGGACAACGATCAACTGAGTGACGACATCCGGCTTCGGCTGAGCAAGCGGAAACTGTTCCCGATCGACAGTTGGCAGATCGTGCGGTCGCTATTTCAGGCGCGGACTGTGGATCCGCGCTTGAGTCGGCCAAGCTGGAGCTGGATTGCCGATGCCCTGTTGGAGTTATTTCCCGCCGGGGGCTATCCGCCGGCCCGGGGTGGGTTTCTGGATGCCGAGACAGTCTGGCCGCTGTTGTTGGGGCGCGTGATGGGACTTTCCGCGGACAATCCCGATCTGGCATCGGTGTTGAGATGGTCGATCGACGCCGACGCGGTGGGGCGCTTTCGGCACGCTAGCGACGCCTTTCGCGCGGGGGCGATCGAATGGCTCTCCGAACGCACAGGCCCCGTGGCCGGGACGATCCTGCGGTGTGTGCAGCGGTTGGAGCGTCCCGATGCGCTGGCCTTGGGGTTGGCCGCGGGAGTTGTCTTTCACCCCATGGCGGCAGGTCGTCTGGAAAAGGCGGCCGGCAAACTGGAAGAAAGATTCTTGGGGGGTGAAAATCACGAGCCGGCCATGATGGGCCGCTGGGCTGCCACGGCGACCGAAGTCGTACGGCTGCAACTGACGGACCCGAAGTTGCGACAGCAGCAAGTGCAGCGGGCCGATGAAATCCTGAGCGAACTTCAGGGCGAGGCGTTTGCCTACCTGAGCGACACGTCCCCGCTCGGCTTCGACCAACGGCTGGCACAATTCGGACAGCGGCTGTCGGAAACACTTCAAGCCAAGTCCTATGGCTCGCTGGACGGGCTCCAGGAAGCCCGTGAGACGATCCGACGTCACGATAAGGCGGGAAGGGAAGCTCGACGGCTGGAACGCGTGGACATGACACTGCGGCTGGTCTCTTGGCTCGCAAGCCGCCAAACTGCGTCGCCGCCCCCGTCGCTCGCTACCGACGCGGCAGATCACCTGCGTGATGGCGGGTATGTCGATTGGGCACGGCTGGCGCTGCGGGCGGGGGACGCTGTGCCAGAACTTTCCCAGGGCTATGCTCGGCTGTTTGACGAGGTAACCAGCATTCGGGAGCAGCAGGCGGCGCATTTTGGCCGACTGCTACGAGAATGGACCGCGGCCGGCTCGACAGGGGACGACGTCATCCCCATGGAGCGGATTCTGGAACAGGTGGTGGCGCCACTGGCTGCCAAGACTCCCGTGCTCTTGATCGTGATTGACGGGATGAGCGTCGCGGTCTGCCGCGAACTATTGGCCGATGCAACGCGCGAAGAGTGGATCGCACTGACTGAGCCAGGGCGGCCGTTTAACCGGCCGGGTATCGCCACAATCCCATCCGTGACGGAAATGTCTCGCACGAGTCTGATGTGCGGTCAGCTACGCAGGGGATCGTCCAGCGACGAAAAGATTGGGTTCGCCGAGCATCCCACGCTCCTGGAACAGTGCCGCAACGGTTATCCGCCGGTATTGTTCCACAAGGCATCACTTACAGAGTTCGATGATGCCAGTCTAGCGGCCGAAGTGCGACATGAGATCGGTTCCACGCATCGCAAGATTGTGGGCATCGTGGTCAACGCGGTGGATGACCACCTGCTGAAGGGGGAACAGATCGACACCCGGTGGTCGCGTGACGAGATTAAGGTACTGCCCGCACTGTTGCATGAGGCCCGCCTGGCTCGGCGGGTCGTCGTGCTGGTGAGTGACCATGGTCACGTCCTGGATTGTCAGACCATCGGACGGATCTATGACGGTGGTGAGCGCTGGCGTCCTGACAACGGACAGTGCGAATCCAACGAATTGCAAGTTCAAGGGAGCCGCGTACTCACCGATGGTCAACGGCTGATTGCCCCGTGGACCGAAAAGCTGCGCTATGGCATCAAAAAGAACGGCTATCACGGGGGCCTGACGCCGCAAGAAATGGTCGTGCCGATTGTCGTCCTCAGTAGCTCCCAGTCGTTTCCCGCGGGTTGGACCGAAGCGTCGGTCGACAGCCCGGACTGGTGGGACGCACCGCTGCGCGTGACAAAGTCAATTGAGCCGACCACGCCCAAACTCAAACCTGCCACGCTGTTCGATCTTATCGACCAGCAGGAAGAGCAAGCCCCTGCGGAACCGCCTCAGCCGTCGACCGACGACGCGGCGCCCCCATGGGTCTCGCGACTCGTGTCGGCGCCCGTCTTCGCTGCCCAGAAGCAACTCGGCGGCCGGGCAGTACCGGCAGACGAGGTCTTCACCCGACTTCTTTCCTTGCTTGATCGCCGTGGCGGCAAGATGACGTCGGTGGCACTAGCCCGGGCGCTGGACTACCCGCCCTTGCGACTGCGAGGGTTGCTGGCTGTGGCCCAGCGCGTTCTGAACGTCGATGGCTATGCGGTTATTAGCCGGGATGAAGCGTCGGATACCGTGGAATTGAATCGAGACTTGTTACTGGTCCAGTTCGATCTTGTTTGAGTCGCACCATGTCATTAAGCCCACAACGCCGACAGGAAATCATCGACGCCTTGCGCCGCGGGACGGTGCCGCGCGGCAGCCTGGATGCCTTCGCCGTCGGGCTGGATCGCCTGGAAGGCGCTCTGGACGAAGATCTGCGCAAGGTCGCCGGAGGAGGAAGCGTCTTCAAGGCGGTTCGCGGCGATTACGGCTGCGGCAAGACATTCTTTGCCCGCTGGTTGTCCGATCGCGCCCGGAAAATGGGCATGGCCACTTCGGAAGTGCAGATTTCCGAAACCGAGACACCCTTGTATCGGCTAGAAACAGTCTACCGCCGGCTTATGGAGGCCCTCGCCACGGCGGATGCCTCCGGCGGCGCCTTGCGCAACGTGATCGACGGCTGGTTTTTTGCGCTGGAGGAGGACGTGCTGGCCGAAGGGACCATCGGCCACGACAACCAGCAGCAGTTGATGGCGCGAACCAATGAGTTATTGGAGCAGCGTCTGGCGAAGGTAACCCGCACCGCGCCGACCTTCAGCGCGGCACTGAGGGGCTATCGTGAGGCCCAGGCCAGCGGGGAACGCGCCACGGCCGAGGGGATACTGGCCTGGCTGGCCGGGCAACCGAACGTGGCTGCCGCCGCCAAGCGAGTCGCCGGCGTGAAGGGAGACATCGACCACTTTGGGGCCATGAGCTTCCTTCAGGGCGTCCTGACCGTTCTGCGCGATTCAGGACATCCGGGACTGCTCGTCGTCCTGGACGAAGTGGAGACCATTCAGCGAATGCGCAGTGACGCTCGTGACAAAAGCCTTAATGCCCTGCGACAATTGATCGACGAGGTCGATGCCGGCCGATTCCCGGGTCTGTTTCTGCTGGTCACCGGGACGCCGGCCTTCTTTGACGGCCCCCAGGGGGTTCAACGGTTAGAGCCCTTGGCGCAGCGGCTACATGTGGACTTTCAGACCGAGGCTCGGTTTGACAACCCGCGGGCCGTCCAGATTCGCCTGCCCCCCTTCAACTTGGAACGGCTCTGCCAGGTAGGCGGTAAGGTGCGGGACATCTTTCAGCAACATGCCGAAGCTCCCGATCGGATCGGGGCGCTGTGCGGGGATGATTATGTGCGGGACTTGGCCGGAGCCGTAGCCGGGAAACTCGGGGGCAAGGTGGGTGTAGCGCCGCGGATCTTCTTGAAAAAACTCGTGGCCGACGTGCTCGATCGGATGGACCAGTTCCCGGAGTTTGACCCGCGACAGCATTACGCCCTAACGCTTTTGGAGACGGAGCTGACTCCCGTTGAGCGGCAAGCGATGGGGGCCACGGACGTCGATCAGATTGAGTTGGACCTGTGAGCAATTTTGACCAACTGCATCCGGCCCTTCAGCACCATGTCGTCAACAGTCTGGGTTGGCGCGAGCTGCGTCCTTTCCAGGATGCGGTAATTCCTTCGATTCTGGGGGGCGAACACCTCATCATCCTGGCCCCTACGGCTGGCGGGAAGACGGAGGCTGCCTTCTTTCCGGTACTATCTCGAATGCTCTCCGAAAGTTGGAGCGGGCTTAGTCTGCTCTATATCTGTCCGATCAAAGCGCTGCTGAATAATCTCGACACCCGCCTCCAGAGATATTGCACGCTCGTGGGGCGACGTTCCGCATTGTGGCACGGGGACGTGACCAGCACGGAGCGGCGGCATGTGTTGCGGGAGCCACCGGATTGCCTGCTGACCACGCCCGAATCGCTGGAGGTCATGCTGGTTTCACAGAATGTTGACTACCGCAGCTTGTTTGGTCAGCTCAAGGCGGTGGTCGTCGATGAGATCCATGCTTTTGCAGGCGACGATCGGGGCTGGCACCTGCTTTCGGTGCTCTCCCGCATCAATCGGCTTGCCGGTCGAGACATTCAGCGGATCGGTCTCTCGGCGACCGTCGGCAACCCGGAGATACTCGTCGACTGGCTGGCGGGCACCAGCGCCGGCACACGTCGCGTTTTTCTCCCTCCCGCCGCGCCGGCAGCGGAAGCTGAGGTCACACTGGATTTTGTTGGCTCGCTCTCCAACGCGGCGCTGGTTATCTCGCGGCTTCATCGTGGCGAGAAGCGGCTGGTGTTCATCGACAGCCGCGCCCGGGCCGAGCAGCTTGGGGCGGCGCTGCGACAGTTGGATGTGACGACGTTTGTCACCCACAGCTCACTTAGTCAGGACCAGCGCCGTCAGGCGGAAGATGCCTTTGCCAATCGAGACGACTGCGTCATTGTGGCAACTAGCGTCCTGGAGCTTGGGGTTGACGTCGGCAATCTCGATCGGGTCATCCAGATCGACAGTCCTTCCACCGTATCGAGCTTTCTCCAACGGATGGGGAGGACCGGTCGCCGCTCCGGGGCGCTGCGCAACTGCCTGTTCCTGGCAACCAAGGACGAAGCCCTCGTCCAGGCCGCCGGCCTGATCAACCTATGGGCCGAGGGCTATGTGGAGCCGATCCACCCACCTGCCGAGCCGTACCACGTCCTAGCTCAGCAACTGATGGCACTGAGCCTTCAGGAATCGGGGATCGGACGGCACACCTGGTTGGAATGGATCCGGGCGGTGCCAGCATTCGGGCAAATGCCTGCCGACCAGATCGAGAAGGTTGTCCAGTGGATGCTGGAGCGGGGCCTGCTTTGGGAGGACCAGGGGATTCTCGGGATCGGGCAGCAGGGCGAGGACACCTTTGGGCGGCGGAACTTCATGGAGCTATTCTCCGTCTTCATGTCGCCGCCGCTGTTTGCGGTCCTCCACGGACGCCAAGAGCTGGGGTTCGTCGATGAAAAGACGTTTCTGTCGAAGCAGGAGGGTCCACGAGTTCTGCTCCTCGGCGGCCGCGCATGGCAAGTGACGCATATTGACTGGCAACGGAAGGTGGCGCACGTCGAAGAATCCGCAGGCCAGGGTCGCTCTCAGTGGATCGGAGCGGAGCCATCACTGGGGTTCCGCCTTTGCCAGGCGATCAAACAAATCCTGGCCGGAGACGCAGTGCAAGAATGCTGGTCGCAACGAGCCCGAGAGCAGCTGGCGGAGATCCGCGGCCACTGCGCCTGGCTCACGTCGGAGGGCTCGACCGTCGTCGCCAGCCGGGAGAGTGAAACCTTGTGGTGGACGTTTGCCGGACAAGGCGGCAATGCCAGCCTGGCACCGGCACTTGCCACCGCCTGCCGGGGCCGTGCCACGCCGGACAGCTTTGTAATTCGATTTGGGCAGCGGTTGTCACATTCCGACGTGGAGCGTGCCATCGCCGAGGTTCGATCAAAGGATCCCGCTGAGCTTTTGCCCGAGGTCGATGAGGAGGCGATTGACGGCCTGAAGTTTGCGGAGTGCCTGCCAGCAGAACTGACACTGCATGTTTTGCAGCAGCGATTGTGTGACCGCGCGGCGGTGGAGCATGTGGTAGGAAAAACCATCCGGTACTGTGGTCCTGAGAGTCAACCCAACTCGTAAAATCGGCAGGGTCTACCCGCCCCATCTTTGGCCGTACCTGCCAACCTGGAGTTGATCTGCTCCCACAGCTATAATTCAACACAGGGCAATGACTTTCAGTGGTCTATTTGTGGCATGTCGTCCGATACAGCCTCACGAGCCAAAGACATTGACCGAAAAGAGGCGCGATGATGACGTTTACTTGCGAGGAGGATCTGCGCCAGAGTTTCCTGCGACAGGCGGACTCAGCACTATGGTGTCCTTCACCGAAGCCTGGACCGGTTCGGTCCGCAATAGAATCGACTTGTTCGGATGGACGAGCTGATTGGGTTTGGGCAACTCTGCATTGCGCGCTTTCTAGGTGTCTCGGTCAAGTTACATTCGACTTGATGCAGCAACCTACGTGCAGTAGGATCCTCGCTGCTCTCAAAGTTAAACGAAGACAGCCAGAAGACGTACTCTATTCCGCAGCCGGTGTCAGCAGGCGAACGTACCGTAAACTTTTGGCAGACCTTCTTAACTCAAAATTGGTGACCATGGACAAGACCGGTTTACTCGGCCTAGGTCCCACCTTTCGGATGCCCGACATCGAAATCTGTTCTTTTGAGTTTAAGTTGGAGAATTGGCGAAGGGCATTTCAACAGGCTCGGCGATACAGGAGTTTCTCACATCGTGTTTATGTCGTCATGCCGAGGAGAGGAGTCACTAGAGCGCTCCGGCATGCCGATTCCTTCCGTCGTTTCAACATCGGCTTAATACAGCACGAGTCGGATGGGACATCTGCTAGACGAATCGCATCCAGAAAGAGAACACCATCGTCTCCCGCACACCATATTCAGGCAATTGGGCTGCTTGGATCTCAACGGACATCAATTCCAGCACGTCGAGCAAAGTCTGACAAGGCACGACTCCAGCTGGCCAAATGATCCTTGCCGGTCGAGCGCTCGAACTCAATTCCATTTCGCTCCAGAATTGTGTAGAGACCTTGCGCTTCACGTACGCGCCTCAACGTCTCTAGCGTATCTCTCCGAACACGACCCGTGAGCGACTGATCTATAGCGTGCAAGGTCTGCCAATGATGCTGTTGCGAGATGGCTTGATTCCAGGGTGAGCCTTGCGGACTACGAGCTGAGGTGATGATGCTATCAAGAGCAACGTCCGAAAGGACACTGCGAAGCCGTCCAACATCAAAGATTTCCTGCATTTCCTGCATCAAGATTGAGTTCAATAGAGGGGCACTAGAGTAGCGATCTCGTGGAGGCTGCCCTCCCGGCTTTTTTTGCAAAAAGTTTTTCCGGACGAACTGACGAAGACCTTGCGACCATCCGGTAGCGAAGGCAGCCGCTCCGGCAGCACGAAGTGGAATCCCTACGAAGTCGGTATAACCCACCACGACGCGGAGTCCATTGACCGTGCCTAGTGCATGCACGAGGTAGAGGTAATTGGCGAGTCGAACCGGGTCAAAGTCTTGTGAATAAACTGGTTCGTGGCGGGCAGCGACGAGGTAGAAACCTTCCATGGACCAATCGTCCTGCGTGACTGTGTCCAAAAAGCGACCGATCTCATCCTCATCGGTCAATGCTTCTTCCGCGAATACAAAACTGAGAAGTAATGGAGGCGGGCTCGGCAAGCTGCCGTGATGTTCACGTGCCGCGTCCGCAAGATTTAATGCAATTTGGTACCAACGGTCTGAAAACGTCCCAAACATCACAGTCGGCGACAGGATTGCCGTCACTGGCAGGCCCGCTTGATAGTCAATCGTATCCCGAGCGATTTGACGAATCCGTCGCAATGAGAAGTCGCTTGCCGACAAACCACCCTCGAAGAAGTCGTACTCTTCTAGATACCGCATGTTTGCCGGTGTAAACGTCGCAACGTAGAGCTGAGGGTCGACCAGCAATTCGCAGCCATGATCCTCAGAAAGGGTTTCGAGGCAAGTGCGTAAATTGTCAGGCTTCTCGTTTCGAGGCGCGAATATCACGCCCTCAATGCTGCCATCGCTCAGTCCAGTGACAATCTTGTCAGACTTGCCATGCCCGTGTTGCGCGTATACTGCCATCTTGCTTATAGCCCTTGCAGTGCATCTATCAGCTGATCACACCGTCGATAACGAAGGTGAGGAGATTTTCCAAGCAAACGCAGAATCACATCATTTAATGCCTCAGGAATAGTCGACACCAAACTGTTTGGCGGGCTAGGCATGTGATTTGTAATTTTTGAGTAGAGCGCCGCAGAATTGTCGCCAGAACTCCAAAATGGATGTTGCCCCGTGACCAGATAATACATGGTTACGCCGAGCGCGAACAAATCAGAACGAAAATCCAGTACGGTTCGTCGGTTGGAAAACTCAAACTGCTCCGGTGAGAAATAGGCTGGGGTGCCAACAGGTGCCGCGCTGATAGACTCGCCGTCGATGTCGAATGCGAGCCCTGCATCCAATAGCACAAAATCACCTGTACTATCTCGACGCATTATATTAGCGGGCTTGATGTCACGGTGTATCTTGCCAAGATCCCAAAGTGATTTGATAGCAGAACCAATTTGCCTACCCAATTTTGCCACATCACTGACGCAGAGCGGTCCATTCGCACGAAAGAGGTTGCGCAGGTCAGCGCCAGCAACATACTCTTCTGTAAAATACACGAGTTGTTGGTCGTCGACGGTGGCAAAACAAAGGCCAATGGGGCCGAGTTTAACGACATAGGGTGAATCACAATCGCGCATGGTCTCCACTTCTCTCTTCGCGCGAAGTGCTATATCCGTTGCGGAGAAGTCCTCTACCTCGGCAAACTCACTAGTCGGCACCTTAGCGAACTTGAGTGCGTACTGTTGGTCGTCAATAGTTGTACGAAATACAAGTTTTTGACCGCCGCTTCCCACCTGCTCGGTTGCGCGAGCCTGCGGGACCAGTCGGGCAATCTGTTCGGGTGTCAAACTGGGTAGATCCGCCATTGCATGGCCTGTGCTATCTTGGAGTGGACGGCGCCAAATGCGCATTTCCTATCGTCGTTAACGTAAAATCCATCTACCTATTGGGACCAGAGCCGACGCCCTGCATGCACCATCGCAGCGCAATCAGGGTGTTATCATATCAAAAGTGGTTCGGTGCGAATACCGCAGACAGGCCGTACCCGTCAGATTATCCGCTCAAGCAGGCTGAGATCCTAACCCAACACGGCTGCCCGACGGACGTTGTCTGCCCATTAAGGCGAACGTGGAATACCTCACGGACTGGCAACTACGCGGTGTGATCACCGCGTCCGAGCATGCGCCGATAGTCCCGCGAATATCCATTCGGACTACCTCTTTGTGAGGTTAACCTGTCGATTGAAAATGAAAAGGCAGGACTGTTTCGGATGTATAAATATTCAGCGGAAAGAGTGGGGCGAGCTGTGATCCAGAAAATAAACCCGGCGGCAGAACATCCTAGAATAATTGATTAAACTCGTGGATGATTTTGCTGACCACGGCCGCGATCTTGTCAAACGTCTGGATTGCCGGACGATCCCCGTCAATAGCTACGTAAGGGGTTACGTGTCCTGCAACGTCCATATTCGTCTCGACAGAGCCGGCTGGCAGTTTGGCTCGCATGACTTCTACGCCGAGTTCCGCGCGTGGCCTGGACATGGAGCCAACCCTAGCGAATTGCTGGCAATTTCCCATGATCAGAAACTGGATCAGGTCGATTCCTTCGTGACACGTGACGGACGTTGGTATCGACAGACTAATCGGCAGGCGGTGCTTGTCCGTGCTTGCGAGGTCGCGAAGCATGGTAAGCGGGTGGAAGTAGGTGCCGACGGCAAGGTCTTCGTCAATTCGGTGGTATCCCTGATACCGCTCAATAATTGTCACATGATCCGGCGAAACTTCCCGCAGGTATCGTTTTTGGAGATCTCGAAATCGTTCGGCGTCGTCTGCAATGGGAAAGTCAATGCTAATAGGTTTCTTAATAGCACCGCCAGTGTTCAGTGAAGCAAGCTGATAAACCAACTGGTTGAGCGCACTGATGAGGTTATGCATCATGTCGCCGACTATAATCTGACATCGCGGAAGAAAATCGCCTAGATCCGGCATGAAATTAATAAACATGACATATTCGCCGGAATCCGAGTCGAACTTCATCCCGAGACGTGGGAGATTGTCCTGAATCTCGAAGGTATCGAGGACGAAATGCTGTAAAGAATCTCGGTGCTCTTTAGCCCGCTCAATCTTCAGCCAGCAGTTGTCTAGCGATGGTTGCACTGGAAACCTCACAATGGAAAAGCGGTCGTATTGCCTATGCGAAAGTGTTGCCTGCCGGCCGGATGCCCGCGCCCCCCCGTTCCGGCTGCCGTTACTCTCGATCGTCCTGTCTGACTGTGAAAACAGCAGAAAGCAAAAATAAATCTTTGCCCCCCAATGAGGAGGGCAGCAAAATGGTCTTGGATCAAAACCTCTTCCGTAGTAACAACTTGTGACGCCACTCCCCCACACGCTATCCGCTGTGGGAGGAAATTGGAAGCGGCCGAGGCCAAATGGCCGCGCCAGCAGTTGACGATCCTGATTGCATCGAATAACTTTCGATCGGCAACACTGAAGACGATGGTCGACACCAGGCTACGCCTCGTAGCCAGCGCTTAGTATGAGCGCCTTCTTTACGGCCGGGCTGGCCGCCGCCGACCATTGCTTATTGCCGGCGAGCCAAATAGGTCGCCGCTCCCAGGATGGGTTCCACTTTGCTTTCACCGGCACGGTGCCCGTGTCGCAGTTTTTCACCCAGTTTTACTGATTGAGAGCGGTACCGTCCTGGACTTCACATCGCATTGGTGTACAGGATTACTGCCAATCAGCAAAGGAGAAGCGTAATGTCCATACACACCACCATTCAGTGGACCGATGGCACTGTGAACCCCACTATGGGTTGCGACGGCTGCCCCCTGTGGAATCGGCTTAACAAGCGCTGTTACGCCGGCAAAACTACACGACGGTTTGGCGGCACGAACCCGGGTCTCGCAAAGAACTTTGATGTCGTCGAGCTGGCACCAGGGCGAATGGCAATGGCAACTTGTTGGCGCGACCTTTCTGGTACAGCCCGACGTGACAAACCGTGGCTAAACGATCTGCCTCGCCTCATTTTTGTTTCGGACATGTCAGACGCGCTTTCGCAATCAGTCACGTTCGGGTACCTTCGCCAAGAAATCATCGAGCAGGTTAGCAGCGAATTGGGCCGCCGTCACCAATGGCAGTGGTTGACCAAGCGACCGGCCCGTATGGCCCGCTTCTCTCGCTGGCTGACGCAGCAAGGGGTAGATTGGCCAACCAATCTTTGGGCAGGCACCAGCATAATGACACAGTCCATGACGAAGGGAATCAATCATCTTCTTAATGTGGGCGACGAACGCACTATTCGTTTTCTTTCCGTCGAGCCGCAGTGGGAGTCGATCGACCTTAGCCAATGGTTGCCTCAACTCGATTGGGTGATCCAGGGCGGAGAATCCGGGGCCGTCGACCACCCGTTTGATCTGGCCTGGGCAGATGAATTGTTTGAACAGTGTGCTGAGTCCGGTGTGGCATACTTCTTGAAGCAACTCGGTACCTGCGTCCGTGAGGATGGTGAACGTCTGCGGTTTGCGGATCGCCACGGTGGCGATTGGTCCCAATGGCCGCGGCGGCTTCGTGTGCGTCAAATGCCTATCAACGCAACCACCAAACACCGTGGAGTGCGTGGGCGACACGTTGACGCTGACCTGCGTCGCCCAGCTTTCAACTTGGCGAAATAGTCCCGGAACTTAATTAAAGTATCGCTATTGGACTGTCGCGACGATGTTTCCTGCCCAGGGATGGGCGGGGGCATTGTGTTCCGTCGTATGCAGAACTGAGCCGATGTACGCATCTACTTCGGGTTGTCGCGGTCACAGGCGAGAGTTGGTGGTTGGCGTTGCCAGGCAAACTGCTGTCCCTGGCGAACATCAGGGCGAAACACACGACTGGGCAGCAGCGACCAACGCGTGGTAACATGCGTCGTTGAAACGGTATAAGTATGGGCCACCCGATGGGACTCGTCTCAACGATGACGTTACCCATTTTGAGGAATGTGGGCACAGTCTGACCGCGAATCACCATCGTGCCGGACGGGGCTCTTAACGGTGGAGTGTGTTACCGCGCAATGCAAATCTGGGTAGATGCCGACGCCTGTCCCGGCGTCATCAAGGAACTGCTATTTCGGGCCGCGAATCGAACAAAGACCAAGGTCACGCTGGTCGCCAATCAGTCCATGGTCACGCCGCGTTCCGAGTTCATCGACAGCTTGCTCGTATCGGGTGGGATGAACGTCGCCGATCGGCGCATTGTGGAACTGGTTGTGCCGGGCGATCTTGTGATTACGGCCGACATTCCGCTGGCTGCTGAAGTAGTCGCCAAGGGCGGACAGGCGCTCAACCCCCGCGGCGAACTGTACACTCACGACAACGTCGGCGAGCGGCTTGCCGTTCGGAATCTGCTGGATGAACTGCGCGGGGGAGGCCAGATCACAGGGGGACCGGCGAACTTCAGCGCCAACGATCGACAAGCGTTCGCGAATCAACTCGATCGCTGGCTGACTGCGGCGAGGGCTAAACAATAATGACATAGCGCGTTCGCCCGAGCTTGGTTGCTCCCGTGGGACAGTCTCGACAGTGTATCCGCTAAGGGACGGGCGGGTGCATGTTTAGATGGTCAGCAGATGCATAAGCAGGCCAGCTCTGAAGGCGAGCGTCTTCGACGTGGACGCCGACCGTGAAGTGGTAGAGGTCCTGAAACTGGCTATCCACCAGTCCTAGAATCTCGTGAACAGGATCGTCGAAGTAGCAGCCAATTCCTGTGGAACGAGCCCCGGCAGCCTCGGCTTCCAGATATAGGACCTGACCGATCATGCCCGCTTCCCAGAACAGGTTGCGATAGAACCAGGGACCGTAGTGGCGAATTGGTTCGGCAAAATCAGCAAGCATGCCCAGGCTGAAAAACCCATCGGCCGCGATGTCCTGGTGACAACTGACCTCCTCCGCCGTTTTTCGACAGTCCGCCCTGGTCAGCAAATACAGCGGAAAGTCCTCAGGCACCCCCGGCGGGGTTTTCCAGACAAAAGTGTTGTGCATCGCATTTCTGAGTGCGTCTATTTTGGTGGGATCGCGGACCAGGGCGTAGATGCCGGGCGCGACGTCGTCAACGCGGTGGACGAAGAGTACCAAGTGAATCATGGGCGGCCAATAAAGCGCATCCCAGGGCGGATGCGCCCCTGGCAACGTGCTGCCCAGGATTCGCAGAAAGTTGTCCCGCGATGTCCGGCTCGATCCGTCAAGCGCCAGGCAGCTCCGCCGGTGATAAATGATCTGTCGGGCGTCGCAGTTCGTGCGCGGGAGACTTGCAGGAGGCCATTCAGAGAGGTGCTGCGAAGGTATTGCTAGCGCCGCCTCCCTTGGTTTTCGTGTCGCGAGCGTCACCTCGTCGATGACCGGCCACGGAACATGTTCCCGGCTGAGTCGGTTGGCGCGACCGTGCCAGTCCGCGGATTGGATCTTGTGGATCAGCTCCTTCGACGGCGACGACAACGACGGTGAGGGCGTGCCATCCGTCGTGGTGGTAATCAGGGCGAGAACCTCGGGCTCCTCGTGCTCCTCAGGAACAAAGTCCTGCTGGCGATCGAGCCCCAGCAGCGACGCTACATCCTCAGTGGACCAAGTCGGGACCAGCGTGAGCTGCCAGCCGCACAACGCGGCAGAAATCCGCAGTGCCGCGATGGCATGTCCGATGTCGTGTTGGCAATAACGAAATGCCCGCTCGCCGTACTTCCAAGCCTCCCGCCAAATGATGGAACTCAGGCCGACGATAAAAAAGGTTCTTGGTTGATGTCCCATCACTTCCTGCCAGACTTCGTGTGGGAACGTCGCGCGAAGTTCCAACGCGTGGCTTTCTGAGACGTAGTGATATAGCGACGGTGTGGCGTCTGGGGAGAGCGCCGACAGCAAAAGATACGCTTCTGTGGGATGCAGGTTTCCGCTGGAGGGATTGACCCGCAGTGCCCAGCTTTTCTCGCCAGCTTGTTTCCAGGCGGAGAGCGCCAGGCTGTAAAAGAAGAAGTCGGACAAGGTTTCCAGGTTGAGCGGCGCTGGCGGCAGGGGTTCTGGCCGGTAAATCTGATCGTATTCAATAGGTGGCAACTTTCGGTTCAACTCCAACCGCGTGGAGGAAGTTCCCTCATAATATCGAAACGGATGGGGCTGATTTGCCCAATCCAAGTATCCCAGGGCAGCCGCATAGCGGTCGAAGCGATGTTTGCTGCGTTGATGGTACGCGTCTACGGTGGTCAAAAAGTTCATCGGGTGCTTCGCCGAGTCATTTAATGTTCGCTGAGGCAGTGGTACCATTTTATTGGAGATCACGGCTGTGCCCAGCATACCGCGTTGGAATCAGATCGTAAGGAGGCCAAGTTCATGCCAGAAGATCATGTCCTGACCAAATCCGAGCTGAACGACGCCCTGGCCGGTCTACCGGACTGGGAGGTCCGCGAGGGTTGGTTGCGGCGCACATACACGACGCCCGGCTGGCCGCACACGATGATGCTGACCGCCACGATCGGCTATCTAGCTGAGGCTGCCTGGCATCACCCGGACCTGAGCATCGGCTACGCCAAGGTGACGGTCAAGCTGCAAACCCACCGCGTGCGGGCGATCACGAACAGCGATGTTGAACTCGCCAGGCAGATAGACCAGGTTGTGCTGTGGAAACCGACCTCAGGCGGAGCACTGGAAGGATTTCCGAAGAAATGGGTGCATTGATGACCACAGTTGTCAATAAGTGCCTCCTCACCGTTAGGTTGCCGAATGATCCTCCACGTTGACATGGACGCCTTCTACGCCTCGGTCGAGGAGCGCGATCGCCCCGAACTGAAGGGCAAGCCGGTCATCGTGGGCGGCACACCCGGTCAACGCGGCGTGGTGGCGGCGGCCAATTATGAAGCCCGCAAGTTCGGCGTCCACAGTGCCATGCCGTCATCGACGGCGTACAGGCTTTGTCCGCAAGCCATTGTCCTGCCCTGCCGCATGGACCACTATGCCCAGGTCTCCCACCAGATCCGCGACATCTTCCACCGCTATACGCCGCTGGTGGAACCCCTGTCGCTGGACGAGGCGTTCTTGGACGTGACTGGCAGCGAGGCCCTGTTCGGGCGCTCAGAGTCGATCGGGCATCAGGTCAAAGACGCCATTCGCCAGGAGATTAGCTTGATTGCCTCCGTCGGCGTGGCCCCCAACAAGTTCCTGGCCAAGATCGCCAGCGACCTGAACAAGCCAGATGGTTTTACGGTGGTTTCCCCGCTGGCGATCCAAGAGTTCCTTGATCCTTTGCCCGTGGAACGCCTGTGGGGTGTGGGGCGTCAGACCAGCAAGGTCTTTCACGGCCTGGGCGTGCGCGCTATTGGCCAATTGCGTCAGCTCACACCAACCCTTCTCAAAAGCCATTTTGGCGGCCACGGCGAACATTTGTGGGAACTGGCGCACGGGATTGATCCCCGTCCTGTCGTGCCAGACCGCGAGGCTAAGTCCATTTCCCACGAGACGACCTTCGCGCAGGATATTGACGATCAGGAAACGCTGCGGGCTTGGCTGTTGGAATTGACTGAGCAGGTGGCCCGCCGGCTGCGACGGCATGATTTGCGGGGCCAAACCGTCGAAATTAAGGTTCGATTCGCCGACTTCCGAACCATCACCCGTTCCCGCAAGTTGTCAGAAGCCACCAGCGGGACCAGCGAGCTATGGGAAGCTGTCAACGAGTTGCTCAATACGCGGGTACCTGGCGATCGTCTGCCTGTGCGCTTGCTGGGGATGGGCGTCAGCGACATTGATCGTTCGGGTGTGACGCAGGGACAACTTTTTGATCAAGAGGATCGCGGTAAGCAGGGCAAGCTCGACGAGGTGGGAGACATGCTTCGTGAACGGTTTGGCTCTCAGGCCCTTCGCCGGGGTAGTGCCTTAGAGCATAAGGCGCGGCACCTGCCGAAGCCAAACCAATGACGGAGTGTTTTCCCCCGATTTGCAAATACCCCTGGAGCGACAGGCTGCGCATGCCCTTACTGGCCGTTCGGGTGGTGATTCGGGCCTTCACCAGTGGAGTCGAACACAAATGAGCAGAACGGCCCGTCCGCCAAAGCCCTCATGCGATTTCCGCAGTTAATTGCTACGGTACTGAAGGTGCAAATAACTTCGACATTCTCTCGTTGTGCCCACTGATTAGATACGAACTTTGCCCCCATTTTCAGCCGGCTTCCGCACTTATTAGAATCAATGTCTTTGCAGCCCTCTGCCAGTCGAGGTGAAACCATGGAACTGATTGCAGCAACCCAAACGCTAAGCAATGCAGAAGAGAAGAACAACGAGAAGTTGACAAGGGAAATCGAAAATGCGGCCACCGAGCTACTGGCGCTCTGTGACGGCGACATCAAACGGGCACTGTCGTATCTGGAGGCCAGTTACGAGGTCAATTGGGAGAGCGGCGCTGGTGCGAGTCACGACATGGCGGTAGATCACTTCCCTTCGCCGTAAGCGGCCAGGGGCGGTGGCAGTCCTAATTCGCTCTCGACCAGGATGGCCGTGGCCTCCATTGCGCTGCGAATATCAAATATCGTGCCTTCCGTCAAAAAGATCTGACGCGGGCCGCTATAGAGCGTCCAGCGGAAGCCTTCGTTGAGTGGCTCGATGGCAATTCTCGTGATTGGGACCGGCTCGCCGGTTTGGTCATAGAGGGCGGCTTCCAGGTCTTGGCGGCTGGGTTGGGTCATGGTTTTGCTCCGGATGGGTTGAGTTACGATCTTTCATCGCCCCTGTTATCTAATGACGCGTTTGCGGTAACTTTTTAGTGGGAGCATCGAAATGCTCTAAAAGCGGCTCACCGCCCGCGACAATGCCCGCCAAGACACAAGGAGTATGCCATGAGCGCACCTAGAGCAAAACGACCGTCGAAAGTGCCTCATGAGCACATCATTTCCACGCCATCGGACGAAGTCACCGTGCTGGAAGACAGAACCTTTGTTCGAGAGGTGATTTGGCATTGCGAAGTTCGTGACGTTCCGATGCAGATCCGGTGGCGAAAAGAAGATGAGGACAGGATCATCGAAGGAATAGCCCAATTGCTTTGGAAGTGTCGTCACATTCCTCTACATGACGATGACGAGGGCGCATGAATCGCCCCGACGCCTTCGCCCTGGTCTGCGAATACACGCAGAGCGACAGCCTGCGCAAGCACATGCTGGCCGTCGAGGCAGCCATGGGAATACGCTCGCAAGTTTGGTCAGGACGAAGATGGCGGTTCGCCGACTTGTGCGGCTTGGATTCCGCCCTGAACTACCTCCAACCACTAAACCACACGTTCGACTGGGCGACGTAACTACGCTCAATGAAAATGAACTAACTTGCATCTGACTTGATTAATTTCCTTGCCAGACGATCTCGCCTTTGCGGGCGACAATCAGTTGTCCATCCTCAAGTGATCCCCATTCTTCGCCGCTAGTTGTTGCCCGCGTTGCACAGAGTAGAGCACGACGACTCTTCTTGCCGGAAAGAGCAATCTCCACTTTCACGCCATCCCTGTTGCGCATAGTAATTACTCCGAAAGGTGGCTGACGATGCAAGACTTGTAACCGCTTGTATCCTTGTGCGTCGCTATAAATCAAAAGATACTCACCGTCACTCAACATGCAATTCAGCTTTCCTAGCACATTCATCTTGTGCAAGATGTCTTGTATTCGATTCCAATGGTGACGTCGCAAAGCGGTTTCGCCATGGGCCAGCAAGTGACAAAACGCTCGCTCTGATGTGGTGTCGCCATCACACGTTAAGTTGCCGATGTCCAATTTAGTTTTAGCATGGCTCAATCCACCATTGTGTGCGAAAACGTAATCAGTTCCGTTCACCGTTCGCTGGAAGGGATGCGTATTGATCATCTCAGCGGGCGCTCCCTTGGTCGATTTCCTCCGTATATGCAACAAGTGTATCAGCGAAGGCGGTAATTCCCCGTTACGCAACTGCCTTGCAAACTCACTCTTCCGCATTGGCCGCGGTTCCTTGTAAACGTGCGCCGTGCGTCCATCGGGAAAACACGCCACACCCCAGCCATGTGGGCTGCTTTCGGTCCAATGCCCGTCCCGGCTGCCCCATGCAAGGCTCTCCATTGCGAAGGTGGGCCGTTCTGCTTGATCGGTGCTGACTCCGAGTAGTTCGCACATTGTTTACACTCCAACGGCACTGTTTTGGCAGCTCATAGATGACCTTCTCCTACACTGCGGCCTTTAGATTTTGCTCTCAGATCAAGGTTCGCCTCCGGCAGCACCTCACCTGCCACGAAAGCAGATCGCTTGCCGCCAGTGAAGGGATCAAACGCTCGCGGAATAGAGCCTACGCATGAGTGCCGCAATGATGACCGCGATTCGTGAGTTGGATTCTACCTACTGTTGCCACCAAGAGATAGAATCTGCGGTTCCAGGGTGCTCCACTTCAAAGGATGATTTCCGATGTATGCAGGGGTTGAAGAAGCATTACGGGCAATGTTGAAATCCGTTCTCTTGGAAGTGGCAAGGGAAGTGTTGCCGGCGTCCGGCAATACCAGGGAACGCGTGGATGCGACTGAAGGCCAGTCTCCCGTACTGTTGCGACCGCGAGACACCGCGAAGGCATTGTCGATCTCCGAGAGCCAACTCTCTAAGTTGACCCGCGCTGGTAAAATACCCTGCGTTCGCATCAACCGCCTGGTGCGGTATGATCCGGCTGCGATTCGCGAATGGGTCACTCTCCCGGACTCAGCTCGGTCCTTTGACGCTGCAACATCCAGGCATAACAGGTCCGAGAAGCGCAATGAGGCACGTTCTGGCCAAAAGCAGAGTCAGCCGCGGCCACGACGGGTTTCCGTCATTCGTCCCACGCCTGAAATCAAAAAACAACCAATGGCCACGCCTGCGGAGAATCGCAAATCATCACCTCAACCGGATTCAGTGCGTCAACCACGGGATATTACTGGACTTTTCGCAGAACTCTTGGGCGTCGATCGCAGTCAGTTCCCTCCGCTCACGAACGGGGATCTTATGAGGGCCGCAGAAGTGGACATCGCCACGATGCACGGTTGGCAACATTTCCGTCGAGACCTACCAGACACTGCGTTTGCCAAACTGGAAGCGTTCTTCACCTCACTCCTGAAACGGGATGTACCGTCTGACCAGCTACGGCAAGCAGCCGAGGGGGCAACCGATGAATCGGAATGACGCCTTCGCCCTGGTTTGTCAGTACACGCAGAGCGATAGCCTGCGCAAGCACATGCTGGCTGTAGAAGCCGCCATGCGGGCTTATGCCCGCAAGTTTGGCGATGACGAAGACAAATGGGGGATCGTGGGCCTACTACACGATTTCGACTACGAGCGCTGGCCAAACCCGCCCGATCATCCGCTCAAGGGAGCTGAGATCCTGGCCCAGCACGGCTACCCCGAAGACGTGTTCTACGCCATCAAGTCGCACGCTGACTACCTCACCGACTACCCGCGACGATCCGTGACCCCGTGTTTCGACCGCTTTGACATGTGTATGCAAGACGTCCTCGTCCATCCCCCGGCTTATTTGGGACAAGCCGAGGAACCGACAGATCCGGCAACTATTACACTGGGGATCCACAAAAATCCGTAAGATCTTATGCGGTATGAAGATACGTCATTCGCGCCACATTAGATTGCGTGCATTACTATTAATTACTATTACTGCGAGGGTCCTTGCCATTTATTCAGCCATGTCTAATAGTAATTAATATGAATCCTAGCGATTTTAGACTAGAACGACAACGATTAGGATTGAGCCAGCAGGCGTTGGCCGAAATGGCTGGCGTTTCCCAGGCAACCATCTCACAGCTCGAGCGTGGTCGTTCAGTCGCTTCCCCCTTCCTTGTGCGGCAGCTGGAAGCCATTCTTGGTGAAAGTATCCGCCAGGCGCCTGTGACCTGGGACACCGAGGCAGATTATTGGTGGATTACCAAGCTCGCAGAATTGAGCACTCCTAACCTAACTGTTAGGACATGGCAGAACCCGCCCCCGGACCATTCGGGCGATCTCCTCGTCGTGAAATCTCAGCGTTCAGACTCAATTGCTGCCGCCTTCATCGTCGCTGTGGACATTGCAGGAAGTGGTGAACGTCTCTCAAAGATAGCGATTCACCTCCGTGGTTGGATCAGTGGCTACCTTCAGCAATTCAATGCAATCGCAATGCCGTCGCCACGCACCATCCTACATGATCTGTCTGATGAAGTATCACGCCTTGAGGTAGAAGCAAGCGCTTTTGTCGCGACGATCCGCCATCAGTATGATAACCACGTCGCGGAAATCGAGACCATCAACGCTGCTTTTCCTCCACCAATTATTTTTTTGGGCCCACCGTTTGAGACAAAGGCCACTTCAATTCCTGGGCCTGCTTTACCTTGGGTGAAGGAAGAATCAACTCCCAAGAGTATGCTTGTCGTTAGGGCTCCCATGAGAATGGTAATAGCCACGGACGGCCTACTACAACGTCTGGGAGAGGGTTACGAGGATGGCGGAAAGCAGCGGATCCGCAAATGGCAGACTTCGGCGTTGCGCCGTCAATCTCCAGAAAAAAACTTGGGCGTAGCAGCACCGGTCGGGGACGATGAATTGTGCAGTGTCGTCTGCTGGGAGGCATGGAATATGCAAGAAACAATTGTCTCTTCCGACGATGCAATGCGACACCAAGTGATTTACAAAATAAAGAGAGCAGTACCTGAATTGCCTGAGGAAAAGGCATCATGTCTAATTCAGGCAATCGTGGAGGCTTTGGATAATGCAAAGAGTCATTCTATAGGAGGCAAGGGACTCGTCGTGGTTCGCCTCCATGACGAACCTAAGTTGTACCGAGTGGAGGTGGAAGACGACGGAACTAGGCGCCCCACGACAAAGGAAATTGCACGGCCTCAAAGCGGGTTCGCAATTATCCAGCACATGATTGATCAAATGTATGTAGAAGAGTCTGAAGGCGGTGGGACCATTGTAGGATTGATCCAACGAAAGACTTGACCATGCCAAGTGAAATCCAATTTGCGGAAAACGAGCCATATAGAATCGAGATTCTCGATTCTGGAGAAGCAATCGTCCATTTTGCGCCCATTTGTGATCACGATCGAACTCCCGACCGGCTAGAGGCATTGCAGAGATTGGTAAGTGAGCGGGTTCTCATCATTTGCAATCTGACATCAACTCAACAGATCGTTTCGGCATGGATTCGGAAAATCGAGCGCATGACTTCCGATGCTGAAAACATGGGAAAGAGTGTGGTTGTTGTTGGTATGAGCAAACAGCTCCAAGAGACGGCGGATGTGCAGGGCATTGGTGGTAGGCTTAAACAAGTGTCCACCATTGAGGAGGCAATGAAGAAATGAACATTGCCGTTTGGGGAGCCGGCAACGTCGGCGCGGGACTTGTGAACAGATTGGCAGTTTCCGCTATCCCAACAAGGATTCTGTGGATAAATAGATCGCTCGAAAGGGTGGACAAACTCGCTGCCGATGTCAAGCACGGATTGTCTTTGACAGCTACGTGTCCGACCGTGATTCCAATTGAAGACTCCCGTGCTGCTAGTCGCGTTCAAGAATCCGACGTAGTGGTGCTAACACATGGAGAGGGCGTGCCACTCGGCGGGAGCCGATCCGATGTGTACCCCTTAAATCGCCAAATGCTCCGAGAACGTGCGATTCCAGCACTTCGCGGCTATAGGGGAATCGTAGTGGTCGTAACCAATCCGGTGGATCTAATAACGCGGCTGGTAATGCGAGAAGCGTCGCTTCCACCCGAGCGCATCATGGGTCTCGGAACAGTCGTTGATACGGCAAGACTAAAAGCGGCAGTAGCGGAATTGTCATGGGAGGAAAAGTCACTTCGAGACATCAAGGCGCTAGCAATTGGCACGCATGATGAGTATGTCGTGCCGCTGATCGACGAACAGGGATTTCCGAGAGATCTGCGAGAGACTGCTCGCATGCAAGTTGTTAGAGCGGCGGAACGTGTGAAGGGCAAGAAAACAGCAACGATGTTTCCAATCGTTGAAGGCGTGATGTGGTTGTTGGCATCCATCAAAAACGATGATCTGTCAGTTTGGCCAGTGTCAGTCTGTGATCCCGATTGTCCAGATGGTTTATGCTACTCCCTTCCTTGTAGAATTGGTCGACAAGGCTGGAGAGATCGAGATTACGAAATAATCTCAAGAAGTGGCACCCAGAAACAGATAGATGAAGCTCTGGCATTCATGCGGAGCGTGCTAGCGCAGACATAGTGAATGAACCGACGCCGGTACCTGTTGTCATTCTTCATCGGGCCCGTACTTTTGTGAAAACCCACGGTATGATAGCGATAGGTAGTCGTCTAGCATCGCCAACTTTTCGGGCCTGGCAAGAGCACGATATTTGCTAATGAAGTCCTTCATGACTTCCTGATTGCGAACCTCACAAAGTCTTTTCGCGTCGATCGCGTGTATGGCGGTCCTGGCGACTTCATCTGGTAGTGCTTTGAGCATCCGCTTGGCTGCCGGCGCACCATCAAAAGAGCCAGAGCGCGATTGACGCATTATAGCCAATACAAACTCCTCGCAAAGCGAAGAGGGCAAGGCTGTCACATGACGCTCAAGTGCGGGGACCAGCTCATTAACTTCACTCCATTGGTCGTTCCGTATTGTTTCAATGACTTCCTCAAACAAGGCGGCCCGTACTTCTCTCGATGCCTCCGCAAAATCTGGCGGGCGCAAATGACGCAGCATCGCCGCTTTGGCGTATGTCGTACCGTACAAGGTGACATGTCTAATCGTGCGTTCCGTTAATAGGTTTGCTTCCTCATCGGTGATGAGCTTGGACCCCGCGATCGTGAGGAGTATTTCGACAGCGCGAGGCATTTGGGGGGATTTCTCAGCCAGTGTATCAAGAACGTGAGCTCGATCCGAGTCGGACAACATCTTCAGCTTTCCTGCAAACGCACTTTGCAAGGAAGTATTATCCAGCATCCTTTCAAGTAATTTAATTGCCTCACCCGATGGCCATTGCACTTCGTCGGCCGTTGGCATTACTATCTTAGCGCCCTTTCCTTTGGCCCGAGTTGCTGAAGCTAGGACTTGCGTGAAAATGGGACGTCGCTCAACCTCGGCATAGACCCGATCACGCCGCTCACGCAATTCTTTTGGCGTAAACTTGTTTCCCTTTGGATGCTTGGGATCATAGGCCCCGATCTCTTGGTGACAATCAAAGCATACCGGTATTCCATTTTCTTCCTCATTGGAACCGCCTTTGTGTTCGTCAATGATATGAGCGGCTTCGATATTTGTGCCGCACTGCTTGAGGCACAAGCAACAAAGCCTGGCGCACCTAATGAACATCCTGGCCTTGACGTCCGAATCGAAGGGCATTGATGTGTCTTCCTTGGTGCGAGACTGCAATAGCGACTAAAGCACATCTATTGTCTAACATCAGTAGGCACCGTCAAGAATAGTCGGCAAGGCAATATGTCCCTACCAATGCCCAAGCCGCTTGGCGGCCGAAGCGGCCACAGTTGCCAGTTCATTAAGGGCCAGCGCTGCCCCTTTGGCTCGTAGTCGCACATTCCTTCCTCGACGAGTCTCTAGCAGGTTGTTCAGATAATCGAGCACATGTTGGCAGCGCTTTGCCATGACCGCTGCCTGGAGTTCCAGTTGATCGAGGCCGGCAATGGGTGTTCGCGGTCGCTTCATACGGCGACCGTGCCCTGACTTCCGCGGGTACTCCCTCAAGATCGCCTGTTGCAGTTCAGGGACCGTCCAGTTGTTTGCCGCGGCCATTTTCTCGAATCGCTTGCGGGCTCCCTTCCCCCCCTTTGTTTGGACAGCAAGTAAATGTGCCTCCTTGGTGTAATGCCTCGCAAAGGCCCGCTCGTTGCGCGACGTGCGATAATTCAGCCGGTGCTTGGCAGCCAGTTCGCTGGCTGATCGCGTGTTGGAAGGCGATCTCAGCTCCTTGGAGAGCGTTCTGCCCTGGCGGTGATGGTGCTCAAGGCAGGCGATGATCTGTTTGCGTTTGCCGGCGATGGCGGCGGGTTCAAATATTTTGGTCTTTGCAATAGAAAGCTCGGAGATTGTAGCCTAGAGCAGCAACCGTGAAACCTGGTTCCGTCGCGCTGTTGGACTTCTGGCAGAGTTGGTGCCGGGTGACACAACTACCGGTTTGGCGTCTCCCCCAATGCCGGGAATTGTGGATGTGCCAGCGTTGGCTTCCTGGCCACTGAACTATGCCACATAGTCAAAGGCTCAGGTGGGTAAAAAGGGAGCCGGCAGGGTACGGCAATCCGGCCCTCGGGATGGCCCAGGAGGAATCTGACGGTCGGGCCGATGTAGACAGCCAGTGGGCTTTACGAAACCCGGCGACTGGGCGGCATGGCCAACGATGGTCATTAAGAACCGGCGAACACGCTTAGACGGCACGTTTAGTTCCGCCGGACACCTCGGGTTGCTGACGGCATGATCGAGCGCCTAGCGTCATTCTGGAAGCCCAGAATGGCTCCCGTGGTTTCCTTCCGGTAACTTCAGCACCCCGGCTGGGCGTCGGCGAGGGGCTCAATCGCAGCGGCCGCCCCCTCGACTATGCCTTTGATCCGTGCCTTGACGGTGTCGGGCAGGGTTGGCCACGCTTCGATGATGTCCGCTAGATTTGCGTCGCGTGATCCGTCCATTTCACTTCCATGCTGCCTCTTGCACGACGTTTCGGGCGCAAAAATGGCGCGCCGAGGATTGAAGGCTTGATTTTCCCGGCGTTTGTTAATAGTTTCGCTTCCTGTAACGCCCATTAAAGCGTAAAGTAGGCTGAAACAAGCGTTTAAGTTACCTGCTGACAGTCAGCAGTGCGGCCCGTAAGACGAACCGAAAACCCGGTAGACTACCGGATTCGGGATTCTTGGAGGCTCGCACGATGACTGCTCAATCTCGCGTTGCTTGCGTCCCATCCTACCGCCGCCACAAGCCCACGGGGCAGGCCGTGGTGACTCTCAGCGGCAAAGACATCTATCTTGGCCGCTTCAACACTCAGCACAGCCGAGCGGAATATAACCGCCTTGTGGGAGAGTGGATTGCCAAGGGCTGTGAACTGCCCCGCGTGACGACAGGACATCTCCGTTGTCGAGATGCTGGCCAAGTGGTGGGAGTTCGCCAAGCAGCACTATCGACGCAATGGGAAGCCCACGCGGACCCTCGAAAGCGTCCGCCCCGTCCTGCGCGTCCTGAAAGAAGCCTAGCCATGGCAAACATTGTAACCCACTATGAGAGTCAATATCCACGATGCACAAGCGAGGGTAGTGTCCTAATCCTGTGTGCGGCTTCCGGCCGGGATGCGATCCGCCACAATCGCAAACACCGTAGCAAAGACCACCAAAACAGCTACGACAACCAGGGCGCGAGGCTTGTTTCGGTAATGGATCGCTGCACAGATTGCGACGAAGTTGACGCCCCCAAGCAGTCTCTGAGAGACGGAATTATAGGGCAGGCAGAAGTATTGTGCTGACCACAGAGTCGCTAACAACATCGCCCACAGCATTCCTCTGATCGTGAACTGGAAGCGGGGAGGGGTCATGGGGATGACGCCGAGCCCTGCGCTGTGGGCCTTGTGCCTGGGGGGAAATCAAACCTCCCCGAGCTCTCCATCCACTCTCGGACCGATTGCTGATACTCTTCGTCAAAGCGTCTCATTCGCTCCTCTTCCCTCACTCGAATCACATACCCTGCCGTCGGGACGGCCACAGCCACCAGCACGGCCACAGAAGTCATCACCACAAACACCGTTCGCAGGCTGAATTGGAAGCGGGGCATAGAATGATTCTAGCAGTTCCAGCCAGGGCCGCTATAACAACAGTATGACCACCGAACCAACCAAGCCGAAATCCAAACGTCGCTGGTTTCAATTCAGCCTACGGACGCTGATCGTGTTCATGCTGGTAACGAGCGTCGGGCTTGGCTTTCTGGGAATGAAATTAAACAATGAGCGAAGGCGGCGACAGATGATTGCGGAGATTGAGCAAATGGGAGGACGGGTCAACATCGACTTTTCAACAGGCGACCTACATATTTGGCTCCCTCAGGCGGCACGGGATTTGTCATTTCGTATCAAGTATCCAATTAAATACCTCTATTTTGACAATACAAAAGTTTCGGATTTGTCCCCGTTGGCCGGAATGACGAATCTGCAAGAACTTGGCCTCGATCAAACGCAAGTGAGCGATCTAACTCCTTTGGCCGAATTGAAAACCCTAAAGGTGCTTGTACTTAGAAACACGCCGGTAAGCGATGTGTCGCCACTATCCAACTTGACAAATCTGGAATTGCTCGACCTCCAAAACACGCAAGTCACCGATGCTGGCGTGGCACGGCTGCAAAAGGCGTTGCCGAATTGCAAGATTGAACATTGACCGTAGAGAAATGCCCATGTTATCCCCAGGCTGTTGCGACAAGTGCGGAGAAATAATCAATCCCCGCAAACCATGGCGGCTGGTGGAGTTCACGATCGAGCCACCGCAGGAGCGTAAGCCAGTCGCACGTTACCACGCCCCCTGCTTCAAACAATGGGAGACGGTCCCCTACGTGGTGGACGGCCAGCCTTGCGAACTATACAAGCGCCGCGCAGAGCACCGCTGCGAATGCTGCATGAAGCTGGTGGACACGACGGGGCGACACGGCATGATCGCGGTGAGCCAGATCATGGAAGGGCTACGGATTCAGCGGCAGGCGCTGGGGTTGTTCTGTACGGAGTGTGTCGAGGGGAAGCGAATCGAGTTGGTGAAGAGTACGGAACGCGAGTAAGTTTAATTCACGACCAGCCTGATACGCCACTGCCTGTGGGGTTTTAGTTCGGCGACGATTTCCTCTTCGAGATCGGATCCCTCGATTCATTCTTCCACCGATTCAACCGCTCACCGTCTGGAACGTGGAAGAGATCAACGTGGCCGCAATGACGGCACATGTAGAGCCGGAAATCCGCAGACAAGGAAATGCCGAAATTGAGTGCTGTCTGTGCGTCGTGATCCGCCATCAATCTGTATTCTCCGATTCCGCAGACCCTACAAAAGCGGGCCACGCCGTCACCAAAACCACCACCTGTTTTCATCCTGCTTAGCGTGTTATCAACCGCGGCCAAGAGTTCGGTGGCATTTGGTAAGCAATCCGCCTCATGCTCTACTATGCACTTCGAGAAAAGCTCGTTTGCTAAATCCATGTGTTCAGCAACAAAGTGGATCGTCTCGACGTTGAACTCGTCTGTATAGTAGTACCAAAAATTAAGAAAGCTCCTCCCGGATACCATCGTCCAAAGAACCTTACCAAGGCTGAAAACATCAAACGCGGGGGTTAGTTGCTCTATCCTCCTGCCATTCGCCCAGCCTGGCATAAAGTCACGGGTACCCGCATTGCTTAGCGTGTTGGAAATCCTTGTGTGTTGGTCGTCCGAAAAATAGACCAAGCCAAAGTCGCCTAGAACCAGTCGCCGATCAGAAGCAAGGAAAATATTCTTTGGCTTTATGTCACGATGAATGATCCCCTGGTCGTGGAGTCTCGCAACACCTTCGACAAGGCCACGAAAAGCCGTAAGCGCGCTGGGGAGATCCGCCGCATAATCACCAAGATGATCATGGAGGTTGCCGCCTTGATGATATTTGGAGACGTACCATAAATATCCTTCATCCGCATCAACAATCTTGAGTAGGTTTGAGTGTTCAATGCGCCGCATCGCATCAATCTCGCGGCGCAACCGCTCAGCAGCGTTTTGCGAATCTCTTGCCTGTGTCGGTTGATGCAATACTTTCAGCGCATAATGATTCTCGACCGCGTTGCTTCGCTCAATATCCCTGAGGCACACAATAAAATCATCGAACGCCGCCTCTCTGCTTGACTCGTCGGGCGAGCGTAAGACTACTTCTAGTGTATCTTTGACCCTGATGGCCAATTTCGGCCGGGGATCAATGGCGCGACTGTCTCTCATGAGCAGTACCTCGCCCTGGCCACCCGAGCCAAGACCGCGGATTACTTCCCACCGCTCCCTGAATGGCCTAGTCATGGCCCTGCCCTCCATTTTCAAAGATAGTACCGCTAAAAATTACCCTGCTTTTAGGCCAACGGAAAAATAATCCGACCGGGTTTCGGTCTTTTCTTGCGCCGGTAGACTACCGGATTGGTGAAAAGGCCTTTGCGGAAATACCGCAATTCGCGGTAGATTCTTGCACGACTGCGCAATAGGTTGCAATACCCCATCGACCTGCTAAAATATCGAAATCACCCGTAAATTCGGGCCGAAACGCTAGTTTCTAGTGGGTGCCTCAAACGGTAGAGGTCACAGGTTCGAATCCTGTAATGCCCACTTTCATGTCACAGGCGAGGTGCTTGGAATGCATCTCGCACACCCATGCCCCTCGTCTATCTACGCTCGCTCTCTCGACGGACCAAGACGTCGGATATCCTGGTGTTTCTTGACCAGGTTGGCGGACTCAAGGGCACGCGCGTGGGACGCATCGAATTGCAGGCTGGCGAGGCCGCAATCGAGGTTCCTGATGGCTGGGAATCGCGAGTCGCCAAGGCACTCAACGGGCAATTGCTCGGTGATCGCCGGGTTCAGGCCTGGGCCGAGAGCCCCGCGGACGTTCGCTCCGGCGCGGAAGACCACTTTGCTCGGTTGACCCGGCTATTGGAGTTGGAAAGTAAGGCAGAAGCCCAGGAGGCCATGGAACGGAACCGTCGCTTGTCTGCGGCGGACGCTGAACGCACGGGAACGAGCCTTGTCGATTTAGTCGTGCTGGATGAAGAAGCCGGCCTGGGTGGTCGCTACCTCGTGCGACTTATCAAGCGGAAGGGCTCTCCCCTGCCCTGGACGCGGCTCGGCGTGGGAAGCCCCGTGGTGTTTTCGGCCCATGCCAACAAATCAACGACCGCGTATCGCGGGGTAGTCTGCGAACGTACTGACGGCTACCTACAGGTTGCTCTGGCCTCGATGCCCGATGAGATGGCTGAGCAGGAAGTCTGGCGACTGGATCTCTCCAGCGATGAAGTGGCCGTCGATCGACAACGTGCCGCACTCAGCCAAGTCAGGCTGGCTCGCGGCGAGCGGTTGGCCGAGTTGCGGGATGCACTCCTCGGTCAGCGCCAGATACAGTTCAATGCCGAGCAGGACGAGCCGCCGTTCGATGCCAGCCTCAATGAAACTCAGCGGGCCGCCGTGCGATTTGCTCTCTCGGCTCGCGACTTGGCATTGATCCACGGTCCGCCCGGCACCGGCAAGACGACCACGGTGGTCGAACTCATTCGACGGGCGATTCGTCGTGGCGAGAAGGTTTTGGCCTGCGCGCCGAGCAATATGGCGGTGGACAATATCTTCGAGCGGTTGTTGGATGCCAAAGTACGGGCAGTTCGGCTTGGGCATCCCGGCCGCGTGATGCCAGAGCTTCGCGCTCATACTTTGGATTTGCTCGTAGACGATCATCCCGATGTCCGGCTGGCACGTAGTCTGGTCAAAGAGGCCATGAGCCTGTTCCGCCAGGCGGATCGCACCACGCGTGCCAAGCCTGCACCCGGGGCACGCCGGGAAGCTCGGCAAGAAGCCAAGAGCCTGCTGGCCGACGCCAAGAGACTGGAGGCTCAGGCCGTCGAGCATATTCTCGATACAGCCGATGTTCTGTGCGCGACCACGACCGGCCTGGATAGCTCGCTGCTGGGTACCCGGCGCTTTGATCTGGCCGTGATCGACGAAGCCTGCCAAAGCACCGAGCCAGGCTGCTGGATACCGCTGTTGCGGTGCGATCGGGTGGTGCTATCCGGCGATCATTGCCAATTGCCTCCGACCGTTGTCAGCCGTGAGGCAGCCGACGAAGGTTTTGGCAGGAGTCTCTTCGAGCGGCTCGCGACAGCGCACGGTTCGCTGATCACCCGTCGGCTTTCGCTTCAATACCGGATGCATCAGGCAATCATGGATTTCTCGGCGGAGGAGTTCTATCAGTCCGAGCTGGAAGCGGACGCGACGGTACGCAATCATGTGCTGGCGGACTTGCCGGGCGTCCTTGCCAGTCCGCTCACGCAATCCCCCGTGGATTTTATTGACACGGCCGGAGCGAGCTTTGATGAGGAGCTTGAACCGGACGGCGAGAGCCGCCTGAATCGGCAGGAAGCGGGCTTGGTCTGCCGGAAGGTGCAGGAACTATTGGATTGCGGTGTGCCGGCCGGAGACATTGCCGTGATTGCACCCTACTCCGCTCAAGTGCGGCTCCTCCGAGAGCAATTGCCAATCGCTGGTTTGGAGATCGACAGTGTGGATGGCTTTCAGGGACGGGAGAAAGAGGCGGTGGTCATCTCCCTCGTGCGATCCAATCCGCAGGGGGAGATCGGTTTTCTCTCCGACGAGCGGCGGATGAACGTCGCGATGACGCGGGCTAGGCGCAAGCTGCTGGTGATCGGCGACAGCGCCACGCTTTCCGGGAATGCGTTTTACAAACGCATGATCGAGTATTTTGAGCGGTTGGGGGCGTATCGAACGGTTTGGGAAGAGGGGTTGTCTTAGGCAGGCCCCCTAAATTGATCTACCGTAGCCGGACTCGTGAGAGTTCGGGGGCCGAGGAAACCGAAGTCTTACGACTTCGGCTACCGGTGTTGTTCGGATAATGCGATTCTTCACTCAGGTAATTTGATACATGTCTCTCACGGAGAGGCATACGTCACCTCCGAGCTCAAACTCGCGGCAAAGGGTGGGCCGGTACTCATAGTGCTTGCAACGGCCCGTTGCGTCGTCCAACCACAAACACGATTCCGCCTCCCCTCGCTTGCCGGACGCCATGAGTTCGTCCGCGATATGCTCGGGTAGATTATCGCTGTCATGTCTTCTGAATGGTGGAAAGGGTTGATTTCGGCAACACGCCCCGCATCCATCGCAGTTGGCCACAATCACGCTTATCTCCCGTTAGCGGATGTGTCAGGATCAGACCTGACGCACTGAAGCCGGTCATCATACCACGACGGACACCATTCGCGTCAGCTCCAGTTGTGCTGTCAGTGTCACACCGGTCGGCACGCTATGTTTCAGCAACGCACCTTTTCCATCGCTGCGTGATATCGTACTCCGTGCGCCGTGATGTATACTTCACGGGTCGTTGGCCCCGTCACATCGATGCGCACTTCTAACCGTTCCCGCGGCAGGCAGCGCTCCACGCGGTCGGCCCACTCGATCAGTGTGATGCCGTCGGAGTCGAAATACTCCTCCGGGCCGAGCTCGAGAAACTCGTCGTCGTCCTTCAGGCGGTAGGCGTCAAAGTGATAGATGGGACGCTGGCCGTTGTATTCGTGGACGATCACATAGGTGGGGCTGAGCACTTCGGCAGGATCAACTCCCAGGGCCGCTGCGATCGCTTGCACCAGCCGTGTCTTGCCGGCGCCGAGAGTGCCGATCAAAGCTACGACGCTGCCGGCGGGGAGCGCGGCGGCTAGAGCTGTGCCGAGGCGGGCGGTGGCCGCTTCGTCGGGGAGTGTGATTTGAAGTTCAGATTGCACTGGTCCGCGTTTTACCCTCCCCCGGCCCCTCCCTGAAAGGGAGGGGAGAATATATATCGAGTCAATGCTCCCAGCCTTTTGGCGAGAGCGGCTTTCGCTGGCCCGAGGCAGCGACTTGCCACAGACCCGGCTCCGCTACGAACCGGCCAATGCGTGCCAGAGGCGTCGTCAGACTACGATCGGCCAGCATTCTGGTAGCTTCCTCTGGTGCTACGGCCAGGATCAACTCAAAATCTTCGCCATCATGCAAGGCATGCTCAAGGGGTGTCACGCCATTTGCCTGTTGCCGAGATAGCATTTTCGCGTCATCCGCAATGGGCACCCGGGCTAAATCAATTTCTGCTCCACAGCCGCTGGCCTCGCAGAGGCGGGCAATATCCCGAGCGAGGCCGTCGCTGCAATCGAGGCCGGCGTGCAACTCGTAGCGCTGCATCAATTGCAATGCTTCTTGAACGCGCGGTTGAAAGTCAAACTGGTGGCCCAGGATGCTTCCCCCCAGCGGACCGGTGACCAGGATGTCGTCGCCCGGCAGAGCTCCGCTGCGCTTCAGAACGCCCCCCGGGCCGGTTACGCCCATCGCCGTCACACAGATTACCAGACCGCCATCCCAGGTGTTCGTGTCGCCACCGGCGATAGCCACTTGGAATTGCTCGGCCAGCGGCAGGATGCCTTCGTACAATGCTTGGGCCAACTCGAGAGCGCCGTGGCGCGGCAGAGCCACCGAGAAGAGGGCCGCGCGCGGGATGGCTGCCATAGCGGCCAAATCGCTGAGGTTCACTGCCAGCGCCTTGCGACCTATGCGGCGCGGGTCGTCACTTCCAACTCGGAAGTCAACACCATGGGTGAGGAGATCGGTCGTGACAATGACATCGGCTGGAGCGACATCGGCTGGGGCTTCGCGGGCTTCTCCCAGCCGTAGAACTGCGGCATCGTCTCCGGGCCCCAACCGGAGCCATGGACTCGCCGGAAGCCGAGTCCGAAGCCAACCGAGGAATTCGGATTCCATGGGGCATCACAGGGCAAAGTAGCCATACAGCGCCCGGCCTTCTCGCAAGATCAGAAACTTCAACGGCTCTAACTGTTCCAGATCCTGGCGAGACAACACATAGGACAAGTTATCGAGCGAAATCGTTTCCCATTCATGAACGCCTAACAGCACGTCTCCGCGGTGGATTCCCTGCTGCGCCGCCGGTCCATCTTCGCGAACCGCGGTGATCAGCAACCCGCCCCGATAACGGCTCCGCAGGTCGCGAAAATCCTCCGTCGAAATCGATTCCACTCGGATGCCGAGCGTGGTCCACGCCCGATCGGGAGAGGTAATAGGCTGTTTAGCTAGCGAGGTCAATACGAAACTCAGTTTGACCTCTTTTTTCTCCCTCTGCACGGCCAACTCAACTTCGCTCCCTACCTGTTTTCCCAGGACGGCCCGCTCAAAATCGAGTTGGCGATGGACCGGCGTTTGCCCGACTGATAGCACCACGTCTCCCGGTTTGACACCGGCTGTGGCGGCCGGGCTGCCATCCTCAATCCGTTCTACCGTCAAGCCGTCGTCACCGAGCGTGCCGACAACACCGTGCCAGGTCTTATCGATCCGCTTGGCGCTCAAGAGGTCGGCAGAAACCTGCATCACCTTATCTACGGGCACTGCAAATCCGATCCCTTGAGCTCCCACGCGGACGGCTACGTTGATGCCGATCATCTCGCCATCGATGTTGATCAGCGGGCCGCCGGAGTTGCCAGGGTTGATATCCGCATTGGTCTGAATCAGATCCATGTAGCTCTGCGTGTCGCTCACTTGAACGCTGCGGTGCAGGGCGCTAATGATGCCATTCGTGGCCGTATGCTCATAGCCATAGGCATTTCCCACAGCCAGCACGGTCTCTCCGATCATCAAATCGCTCGACTTGCCCAGGTTGATCACGGGCAATTTCCTGTCACCGGCGTCAACTTTGATGACCGCCAGATCGGTCGTAGCGTCGCGGGAGACCAATTTCGCGACGAATCCGCTGCCGTCCGCCAAGGTCACTTGTATCTTTGAAACGCCATCGACGACGTGATAGCAGGTGACGATATAGCCGCGGGGATCGACGATCACGCCGGTTCCCATCCCGTTGACCCGGCGGGCGGCATCGGGATGGCCGGGCGAACTTTCGCCGCTGACCGTTTTTTGCCCGCGAATGTTGACCACGGCTGAGCGTACGGAGGCCACAGCGGTGACAACCGGGGTTCGCCGAGCTTCCGAGGCGTTAGTGGAGCCCGCCAGCATCAACGGGCAGCCAAAGGCCCCGAGAGCGACAAGCAGAACGATGGTCTTCAGGGACTGGTCAATCACGTGGGACCGTGCGCGGTGGGCTCGTGTGGTGTCAAACGTGGTGGAAGTTGCCGGCTGCACGCTATCCATCTCCAGACCGATTATCGCGGTTTTGCCGTAAGCGCAAACTGCGGCAACGTGATGTGTAAATCGGTCTGGAGCGGCAAAACGCTTGACGCACAGCGCGCTGGGCCGCACAGTCTGCCTAATTTACGTGCGGAGCGCCATTCTCGTGGCAGCAGCGCCAGCATTGGTGGCGTGCCAGACTAGCCCGAAGCTTGAGCAGAAGGACGCGATTAGAAACCCACGTCCAGAGATTCCTTATTGTTGCGCGTACAAAGCGCCCACATAACTTGGAGATTGATGCTGTCCTCCAGCATCCTCACAGATCCGTCCATGAACATGAATTGCGCACCGCCCGCATGGGGCGAGACAAAGCCGCCGGGGCTTCCCGTCGGGTCGTTGAATGAAGATTGCCGACTATGGGCCACTGATGCGTTAATCGGCGGCCGCCAATTCTGGCAGGGAGCCAACGCAGGATTGTATTGGCGTGGTTTGGCATCGAAATTGAATAGAACTTCCTGTCCGGGAACAAATCCCGCCCAGGCGCTGCGCACAAACCCACTGTGGCGCTCACCCACTCCAACCGTGTAGGAGAGCCCGTCCGTGATCTCCGCCGGCCTGATCCCTTTGTTGCGATGAAAGATGCCGTTAAACGGTTGATGCTCGTAGCAACCATACAACGGATCGCCCCCCACTTTGGCTCCGCCGAGCGAACCTACGTAACTGGTCGAGGCGACATTACTGAGCAATACCGTGGGAGTACCCGTGGCCGAGGGAGGATCGCCGCAGTCGTACACGCTCACAAGCATAGGGCCCGTGTCGCTGGGGCAGCGATACGTGGACACCACAGTCGCCAGGGCCGCGGCGTTCGAAGGATCAGCCAGAGGTAAATTGAGATTGGCCTTGTGAACGAAATCCTCTCGCTCCAGGTAAGGAAGCGTCTTGGCAAAAAAACTCCAGCCTGGCCCGAGGTCTTTCGGAAACGCAGTGCAACGCAGTGCAGTTGCCGGCGGGCATCACCCAGTTGGGATCTTCCAATTTGGAGGTGAATCCCGCAGGAAACGACTCATGCGACGCAGCCTGAATGTGCAAACCCAGGCCGATTTGCTTGAGATTATTGGCACATACGGTCTTGCGGGCCGACTCACGCGCCGACTGAATGGCCGGCAACAATAACCCGATCAAGACGCCGATAATGGCGATGACGATGAGCATTTCAACAAGCGTAAATGCACCGCGAATACGGCACGATTTATCGGGCACACCTTGAGCGGAAGCGCGCAACATCATAGGTTGCCTCTCGAGTAAGCCGTTTAGGAAGGAATCTATCGGCAGGCGGGAGCTTAGCTGGCAGGTTGAGGGAGGTCCGTCACCCGTGGCTGGCTGAGAAGTTTTAATATAGTCAGGCGCCATAGAGGGTGTAAACAGGCAGATTCACATTTCCAATGCTCAATGTTCGGCCGCTCCAACTCAGTTCCGCAATTCCCGAATAAGAAATTGTCACCAAAGTCCCCGCGGCATCGTGACGCACCTTCTGGACGCGACTCTCGGAGAGACATAGAATTCCTTCTCGCGCGTGTCCAGCCGTTTGGGCGATCCTCGTCTTGCTGGACAACGCTCCATCGTCAGTGGCAGTTTCTTGGGAGGGACCAATCATGTGGAATCGCAGTTGTGGTCGACGTCTGGCGTCGATGATGGCCTTGCTGCTGCCAGTCGCTATGGGTTGTACTGAGCCCACAAGCCCTCCGGCTGCTCCAAGTCCCGCGCCCAAAGTGAAGGTTACGGACGCACCGATCCCCGTGACCGCGCCACCCACAACTGCTGCCCAGCCTAACCCTCAAAGCATCACCGCCGAATCCGCGGCCAAGCACGCGGCGCTGCAAGAATACCACCGACTTGCGCCGCCGGATGCAAAGATGTTCCCCGGGCTCGAGCAAGTTTCTGAAGACTGCGACGTCTGGCTCGATAAAGAAAAGAAACGGGTGGTCCTTCGCGGCAATGTCTGTTTGCGGGAAGGCCCGCTGGAGTTGCTCGCCTGCATCTATCGCTGGCTGGACGACAAGTCCGCCCCGCAAGGAAAACTTCGCCGCGGTACCAAGGAATATGAATCGGTTCTGACGGTCAATACGTCGGCCGCCGTCGTCCATAGTGCGCTGTTGCTGACCGGCGCCAAACCGGGCAGCCCCGTCCGCTACGAACCCAAGTATCAGCCTGCAAATGGTACAGAGATCGAAATTACCCTGCATTGGACCGATGCCGAAGGCAAGCCGCGAGAGGCCAAGGCACAGGACTGGGTTCAGAACTTCAAGACCAAGCAAGCCATGAGCCATAACTGGGTCTTTGCCGGCAGCGGCTTTGTGGGGGATAAGGAGAAGGGACAACAGCAGTATCAGGGGGAGAACGGCAATCTGATTTGCGTTGCCAACTTCACCGATGCCGTCCTCGACGTGCCCGTGCCAAGCACGGCCACGAACGATGCGCTGCTGTTCGCCGCCTTCACTGACCGCATCCCGTCGCTGGGAACTCCGGTCACCATCGTGCTCACACCTAAGTCGGCGCCGTAGTCATACAGGCGGTGGGTTGCGCTCGGCGAAATTGTGCTGGTGCCAATAAGGGTAGGCAGGCGTCACGTCGCTGGCGGCATCCAGCGCAGCGATCTGCTCCGCGGTCAGGTGCCAGCCGACGGCCCCCAGATTTTGGCGAAGTTGCTCCTCGTTGCGGGCACCGATGATGACGGTGGCCACGGTCGGGCGTTGCAACAGCCAGTTGATGGCTATCTGCGGTACAGTCTTGCCGGTCTCCTTGGCAATTGCATCGATCGCATCTACGACACGGTAAATATGCTCATCGCTCACCGGCGGGCCATTGTCGCGCGAGGCCTGACTATGCAGTCGGCTTGTCTCGGGCATAGGCTGCCCGCGGCGAAGTTTGCCAGTCAATCGGCCCCAACCCAGGGGACTCCAGACTGCCGCGCTCACTTTTTGATCGAGCGCCAGCGGCATCAATTCCCATTCATAGTCTCGCCCGAGCAGCGAGTAGTAGGCTTGATGAACCACATAGCGAGGGAGGCCGTGATTGTCCGAATAGGCCAGCGCTTTCATTAGGTGCCAGCCGGAGAAGTTGGAGCAGCCGATATAGCGAATCTTGCCGGCACGCACCAAAACGTCGAATGTCTGGAGTACTTCTTCGACAGGCGTCAGCGGATCGAACCCGTGCAATTGGTAGACATCGATCACATCCGTTTGCAAACGCTTGAGGCTGGCTTCCACGGACCGGACCAGGTGATAACGTGACGAGCCCACGTCGTTTGGCCCTTTGCCCATGCGAAACGTGGACTTCGTCGAAATCAAAACCTGATCGCGTCGTCCCTTGACGGCCTGGCCGAGTATTTCCTCGGCCTTGCCCTGGGAATAGACGTCGGCCGAATCGAACATCGTCAGGCCGGCTTCGAGGCAGACATCGACCAGGCTTGTGGCCTGGGCCACGTCACTGGCCCCCCACGACTTGAACATCTCGCCGCCACCGCCAAACGTACCGGTTCCGAAACTCAACACCGGAACTTTCAGGCCAGAACTGCCAAGCTGTCGATAGTCCATGGCTTACTTATGTCGTTTGATCGCCCGTTGCAGGGCAGTACCCATGTCGGCGGGGCTTTCGGCCACTTCGATGCCAGCGGCTTGGAGGGCGGCCACTTTTTCCTTGGCCGTACCCTTGCCTCCGGCGATGATCGCGCCGGCGTGCCCCATGCGCTTGCCCGGCGGTGCGGTGCGGCCGGCGATGAAGGCGGCCACGGGCTTGGTCATATGCTTTCCGACATATTCCGCGGCTTCTTCTTCCGCTGTGCCGCCGATTTCGCCCATCATCATCACGGCTTCCGTGACGGGATCGTTCTGAAACATCGTCAGCAGATCGACAAACGACGTGCCGACAATTGGATCGCCACCGAGGCCGACGCAAGTCGATTGGCCCAATCCGAGGTTGGAGAGCTGCCAGACGGCTTCGTAAGTCAGAGTGCCGCTACGGCTGATGACGCCCACCGGGCCAGGTTTGTGAATGTAACCGGGCAGGATGCCGATCTTGCACTCCCCCGGCGTGATCAACCCAGGGCAGTTCGGCCCGATCAGCACGCTCTTGCTGTTCTTCACCGTCTCGTAGATGCGCGCCATGTCGAGAACCGGCACCCCCTCGGTAATGGCGACAACCACGCGGATTCCAGCATCCACCGCTTCGAGGATGGCATCGGCCGTGAATGCGGCTGGCACAAAGATCATGGTGGCATCGCAGCCGGTTTTCTCGACGGCTTCGTGGACCGTGTCGAACACGGGTACGTCGAGAACCTTTTCACCCCCTTTGCCCGGGGTAACTCCCGCGACCACTTTGGTGCCGTACTCCAGGCAGCCTTTGGTGTGAAATTGGCCGACCTTGCCGGTGATGCCTTGGCAGAGGACTCGCGTGTTTTTATTGATTAAGATGGACATGATCTTTGGTGGTTATCCTTGCCCACGATTTGCAGGCGATTCAAAAGGATGGTTAGGGTTGGCTGGTGGCAAAATGGAGTTGGGCGTTCCGCCGCTGAAGCGGTTGGGATGATCTGCGGGTGATTCGGTGAAAGCTCTCCAACCTCGGAACGCGTTGAATGCGCTCATTAACGTAGTCGCAGAGAGAAACAGAAACAAGAAACCGAGAAATGATTGCGAATCCTGTCGGAGCGACGAGATGGCCATCGCCCCCATACCCAACCCGAGAATAAGGTAGATCACTGTGTTTCGACCGTAGGCCGATTTGGCGACACGATTGGTTCGCGGCGCCTGTGCCATTAAGAGGTGCAGCGCTGTAACTTTGTCCTCGCACGCTCCCCGGCACGCCAAGGAATCCTCCACCGTGGCAAAGCACTCGCGACATAGGCCTCGTTGGCAGTTCTTGCATAGCCCAATCGCTGGAACGGATTGATGGTAAAAACAGTTCATGGTTGATCGAATTGCTGTCGCCGACGATTGGTTGTCATTTCATTGCCTCGCTATGCGATGGCACTAACTACTTTCTTCGCCGCATCGGTCAAGTCCTTGGCCGTGATGATATTCACACCGCTACCCGCCAGGATTTTCCGCCCTTCTTCGACTTCCGTCCCTTCCAATCGCACGACCAACGGCACATTGAAGCCGACCGTTTTGAACGCTTCCACCACGGCCGTCGCTATCGTCGTACAACGCATGATTCCGCCGAAGATGTTGACCAGCACCGCTTTGACATTCTTGTCCGAGAGCAGGATACGGAAGGCTTCAGTCACCTGCTCGACATTGGCGCCACCACCGACATCAAGGAAATTGGCCGGTTGGCCTCCATGCAGCTTGATGAGGTCCATCGTGCTCATCGCCAACCCGGCTCCATTCACAAGACAACCGATGTTCCCTTCCAGCTTCACATAGCTAAGGCCGGCATTGGCGGCCCGAACTTCGGCCGGTTCTTCTTCGCTCAAGTCGCGAAAGGCCACAACGTCAGGATGACGGAACAAGGCGTTGTCGTCGAACGTCATCTTGGCGTCGAGTGCGATCAACGAGCCGTCCTCCGCCACTACCAGCGGATTAATCTCGGCCAGGCTGCAATCCTTTTCCACAAAGACGCGGCACAGTCCCTGCATGAACTTGACGGCCGAGGGGATGCTCTTGCCCGTCAGCCCCAGATCCGCTGCCAGTTTACGTGCCTGATAGCCAGCCAAGCCGCGGTCAGGATCGAACGCTTCGCGGAAGATCAACTCCGGCGTCTCTTCGGCGACCTTTTCGATCTCCATTCCACCTTGCTGCGAAACCATCAGCACTGGTTTTGATGCCTTTCGATCGACCACGATGCCCAGGTACAACTCCCGGGCGATCTTGCATCCTTCTTCGATCAGCACATGATGAACTAGCTTCCCTTCGGGACCAGTCTGAATGGTCACCAGCGTCTGGCCGAGGATGTTCTTGGCCACCGTGCGGGCTTCATCCGCCGAGCGGATCAACTGCACGCCATGCTGCTGGGCATTGCCCTGGATGGTCCCCTTACCGCGTCCACCGGCATGAATCTGTGCCTTGATGACGGCCAGCGTCCCGCCAAGTTCCTTGAAGGCGGCAGCCGCTTCATCCGGGGTGGCGGCAACCATGCTCCGTGGCACAGGCACACCTGCGTCGCGCAGAATCTGTTTAGCTTGATATTCGTGAATCTTCATAGAGGCAAGCCGCAACGGGTGCGGCAGTTATAGGTAGGGTGGCTCACGCCGGGATTCGGGGCAAGGCGTAGATTGTAGAACCTCGGAGGATGGGTGGTCAACGGGATAGAAATGGAGGGACAGTGCGTTTGTAGCCAAAGCCGATATTCTGCGGACATCTACCCATTCATCCGTGCTTCGCGAGCGACTCGTAACGGTCTGTGCAATTATGAGTGCGTCTTCCCGATCAGCTTCCGCATCTGAACCCACGTTCGAGTATTCGCCACATCCTCCTTCGTCAGCCCCGCACGCCGCGCCTGCATGATTCCATATCGCAAACCTGCCAGGGCATCGGCGCGATGGGCGTCGGTGTTGATGACAATCTTCACACCATGCTGTTTTGCTGCGGCACAGTGGATGTCATCCAGGTCGAGACGTTCCGGATTGGAGTTGAGCTCCAGGAACTTGCCGTGCTTCGCGGCTGCTTTATACACAGCTTCCAGATCCACCTCATATGGCTTGCGGCGATTGATCAACCGGCCGGTGGGATGGGCAATCGCGGCCACATTCGGATTTTCGATAGCTTGTAGAATCCGCTCGGTAATTTGCTGCCGCGACTGGTTCTGGCCGTAGTGGATGCTGCAAATCACCCAGTCGGCTTCGGCTAGCGTGTCGTCGTCGATGTCGAGGCCGCCTTTCTCTAAGATGTCGCATTCGACTCCTTTAAGGACCAGGATGCCGGGTTTCTCTGCATTGAGTGCGTCGATCTCACTCCATTGCTTAAGCAGCCGACGCGAATCGAGCCCGTTGGCCATTGACGTGCGCTTTGAGTGATCGGTGATGGCGATGTAACTATGTCCCAGCGCCTTGGCGGCGGCTGCCATTTCAGCCAGCGTGCTGCGGCCATCGGACTCCGTCGTGTGCATGTGCAGATCGCCACGGATGTCCGCCAATTCGATCAACTCGGGTAGCTCTCCGGCGGCGGCCCAGGCGAATTCCTGGCGGGCCTCACGCAACTCTGGAGCGATCCAAGGCAAATCGAGCATTCGATAGATTTCTTCCTCGGTCCGACCTGCCAGAAACTTGTCGTCGCGGAAGATGCCGTATTCGTTGACCTTCAGACCCCGGTCCTTGGCCATTCCGCGCAGGACAATGTTGTGATTCTTTGAGCCAGTGAAATAAAGCAACGCGGCCCCGAATGATTCTTCAGGCACGACGCGGAGGTCTACCTGCACGCCCCCCTCCAGCCGGATCGACATTTTTGTATCACCGCGCCCGATCGTGGCGGCAACATCCGGATAGGCAGCCAGTCGATCCATCACCTTCTCCGGCTCGGTGGAATCGACCAGCAGATCGAGATCGCCCACCGTCTCACTACCACGGCGATAGCTCCCGGCGGCAGCAAGTTGCTTGACCTCCTTGAGCGGCTTGAGATGCGCCAGCAGATTGGATGCAATGGCGTCGGCTTTGGCCCACAGCATTCGATCGGCCGCGGTCTCGGCCAGTGTCATGCCGGCCAGAATCGTCTGCTCGGTTTTTGCTCCGAATCCCTTCAACTCCTGCACCTTGTGCGAGTCACATGCGGCCTTGAGATCGGCCAGCGTCTTCACGCCCAACTCTTTGTAAAGAACCGCGGCCTTCTTTGGACCCAGCCCTGGAATGCGCATCAGGGCCAACACGCTCTCCGGCACGCGGGCCAGCAACTCTTCGAGAAACGGCAACGAGCCTGTGGCGGCGAGCGTCGTGATCTTGTCGGCCAGGTCATCGCCGATGCCGTCGATATCGGTCAATTTGCGCTGCGGGTCAGCCAAAATCGAAGTGATGGCATCGGGCAGATCGCGCACGATTCGGGCTGCATTGCGGTAGGCACGCACCCGGAAGGGATTGGCGCCTTCGAACTCCAGCAGATCGGCAATCTGGTCGAAGACTTCAGCGATGCGGACGTTGGTCATGGGTTGGCCCAAGAGGTGACTCAATCGCATTTTTGAAAAGTTTAGCGATTCGTGCCACTGCTTGACAGTCGCCATAATCCTCAACAAAAAAAGGCTCACCCCACTCTGTCGAGTGTGATGGACCTCTGTGGGTCTCCGCGGCCTAACGGCCGTGGGAGTTTTATCTGTTTTCCTGGCCTACCGCGCCGCTCGCCAGCCGCCGTCATTGACGACGCGGACTTGAGCTCGCTGCGGCACCGGAATCAACGAAGCTGTCTTATCGTTCGGATCGAGCAATTGCGGCGGGGCCACAGGCTTCAATCCGTCTTGCTTGAGATCTTGGAGCGGTGCAGGAGCAACGCGCCGAGCGGGCGAGCTGCTGGGGAACGTATCCAGCGGGCGCTGCATGGCCTGGGCTTCTGGATAAAGCGAGGGGCCGCCGGCAGGTTGCTCCGGCTGCGGTTGCGGGGCAGCCTGCGGCGCGGGCTGAGGTGCAACGGGTTGCTGCGGCGCGGGTTGCACCGGGATCGGAGCAGCCTGCAAGCTGGGAGCTTCGTCGATCGTGCCACTGACCTGCGCGACTCCGCCACAATTGCCAGTTGCACAGTTACCAGTGGCGCAGTTGCCAGTCGCACAGCCACCCGTGGGACATGCACCCGTTGCACACGCACCAGTAGCACAGGGGCTCGTGGGACACGTCGCACAAGGAGCGGGCATGTAGCTCACCACCGGGCGATAGGTTGTAAATGGAACTTGCTGCGTTTGCGCGACCATTGTCGTCACAGGCATGAACATAGTGACACATGTGCCGCAGGCGCCAGGCGTCGTTACGGGCTGGAAGGTGGTAACAGGTGTATTGACGATTTGCACGCGATAGGCCGTTTCAGCAACATAGTTGACGACCGGCGAAGCGCAGGTGGTGGTCGCACAAGGGCTGCACGCAGTTACCGGAGAACAAGCGCTCGTCGCGCAAGGCGAACAGGCACTGGTCGCGCACGGCTCACAACCTGGCGCTGCCATCATCGGAACCATAGCTGGGGCCACCGCCACCGGAACTGCCACAACCGGCGCCACTCCCGACCGTTGCCACGATCGGGTGCGCCAATCGTAATAGGGAAGAATCGCGAAACTGGGCGTGGCTTGCGCCAGCATTGCCAGCGCCATGCCGCCAGTTAAAACGGCGAGACATATCTTGCGATTGATCATAGTGAATTGCTCCGAAACTTCGCGAGAAGAAATGAATTGTCTGGGTCTGTCTTCGTTGTGACGTAGCGCGACACGGATGTCAACGCTTTGAGCTAGCAAGTTCGACAAATGGTTGCGGATTACGAACAGGCAAACTTGAGCGTTGCGTCAAGCTGTGCCGGTCCTATCAACCTTGCCGACTGCCATGCCGACCCTGGTCACGGAGCCCATGCTCCTGACAGGAACCCCAGGACTTCTTGGGGGGAAAAGGCTTGCCAAAGTCTAGGTCAAGAAATGCGCAACGCCGGCCGACAGGCATTGAACCATCCCTGGCGCGTTACGATTGTAGGGGCTGTGGATAATGAACTTTCCGCCAAGGAGACTCGCGGGCTGAAAATAAACGATTCTGCCTATCTGCGGCCCCGCTCAAACTCGTCATACAATTCGAACAGGACACAGCGGAGATTGCCGTCGTGGCGTGCCAGCGCAGCGTCAATCACTGCAGGATCGATGGTTCGCCCCGTTTCTTTTTTTAGCAACCGGTCAACGATGGTCGTTGCCAGTTCACGGTTAACGCTGGTTTGACAGAGAGTGGGCAGGCCCATGTCGCGATGGGCCGTGACCAGCAAGGCCCAACCTCGCAATCGACAGACAAGCCGCAGGCACCAGCGGCTGGTGAGCTTCAGTTGTTCGTAGCCGTCGATGATCAGGATTGTAGGCTGCTTATCTTGCGGAGCATCTCGCAATCCCTCCGGCAAACTGTGCTGTCCGTCGCGCAGAGTATAGAGCAGCACGCGCCGACCATCGGCCTCCAGTTCGGGAATCAGAGCCGCCAGCAAAGTTGACTTGCCGCTGCCATGGGGACCAATGATTTGGCCGCGCCAATGGTGTTGATCTTCCAAGGCATCGATCAAATCAATCGCTGCGGTGCCTGCGGGAAAAATAAAGGGGATGACGCCAGGGCGGACGGCACTGACGGCGAACGGATTGGGTGTGGGGGAGGGCTCGGCGTCGGACGCCAGCGATTGCTTGTTTTCGTCTGAGAATGACTCTTCGCCCACAGTTGTACCTGTCGCGCCCATAGTATCCATCACGCTCCGCGTGATGCGTTAAGGAATACTCTACGCACCGGGACTTCGCCATGACAATTTCGAGCTTCGCTAAGTGGAGGCTCGTCTCGAGTCCCGGCCACCCGTCGCTACGCAACTTCAACCGGATGCGCCCGTGGCACCATGCCGAGTTGAAATGATTGTTCGGACACCACATCGCGACCGCTGCGAATAAACACACGCAGCCGGACGCACCAGAAAATCTGCACGATGGCCCCGTCGTAGCTCAGCGGACTGTCGGGAAGCACTGAGTGAAATTGCTGCGTGCGGCGAAAGTCCACCTCCTGGCCGCTGTCATTGGCGATACGCTGAAAATGATGCACCGCCAGATCCTCGTCTCCCTTCCCTTCCGTGTGCCAGAGGACAGAGAGTTCGACCGCCTTGATCTCCTGCGGATCGGGGGTGTCAACGAAAAACTCTCCGCTGAGCACCTGGCCTGGCTGGAAATAGCGGCTGTCGCCGATCAATCGGAGTGAAACATGGGGATCATTCATGCCAGATCACTCCCCAACACTCGCGCCGTGGCCGATTGCCCGTTGCTGTTCGACTCGGGCACTGGCTTGCGGCCGGTTTCCTGCACTTTCGGGTGTACGATCACCGGGAACGATCGCTCGTAGTCGGGCCACCGATCCACCTTGCCCCGCACCACGAGTTTCCAATTCACGCAGTTATAGCTGGCTTTGAACGAATGCATGGCGCCGATCGGCACCCGAAACATGCTCCGGCTCTCATAGGGCAACCCGGGCTGGATTTGCAATTTTTCGCTGTGAAGGATCATCTGCTCGCAGACGCGTTTCGTGTCTACCACTGTGTCCGTACCCTGGCAAAACGTAGCCTCTTCGTCGCAGACCAACAAGATTTCCAGGGACTGGATATCCAGCTTGCCGGCCTGAGAGAGAAGCAATTCATACTCCTGCCCCGGCAAGAGAGGATGATCGCTGATCTCGATCCGCGTCGCGCCAATGCCCGTGGTGATCAAAAACTGCCTTGCCAAAAAATAGCACAACCACACCCCGGCGGCCAGAAAGGGGACGCAGAATCCAATGAGCAGCCAGTCTGTGTTCCCAGCCAGATATCCGCGAATGGCCATCGTCACGAATACGGCCACCAGGGCGTTCCAACACAAGCAGGTCATCGCCGCCGCGAACAACTGCCAACTAGGCTTCGTTGCGATCGGTAAGCGGTAGGCCAGCGTCGTGCCGGGACTGTTTTTCAAGTCGGCGTCGCGCGGGACCGTGGGCAATTTGGGAAGCTCGTGCTGTTGTGATTCAAACAGTTCCATCCGGTTGGCGCGTCCCGCCAGCACGGCGCGCCGCTCGCGCGACGTGCGCGACTGGAGAAACGTGCGCCCCAGGCCCACGATTCCAAACACAACGAATGCCGCCGGCAGCGCAGCCAAGAGCCACACCCACCACACTGCCCCGCGCAGTAGCACCACCTGATGCGGGTCGTCGGGATCGTACCAGCAGCGATACGTTTTTCCCGCCTCAAAGCGGTTCCCCAGATCGATCGCTCGTTGCTCATCGGCATACCCGGATCGAAGTCGATCGTAGGCGATGGCCGTATAAGGAACCCCCTCAACCTCGTACTCAATCAAAATCTGCGGGCAATAGGTGGTGCTTTTTTCAGTCTGATTTTTGTACGGCGACAAGACCTTGATCACTTTGGCAGTTGACTCGGCGTAGACATAGCTGGCCCGCCATTGCGGCATCAGCATGGTCAGAATAATCAACGTGAGCGCCACGCCTCCCAAGAGGAGAAAGGCGCAGTAGAACAATGCCTCTCCCCAGCGACCGATGCGCTGCGAACCGGTCGCCCGGCCCCCCCGCTTCTTGTTGTAGAGCCGAAATCGCCTGGCCACGATGGAAAGTTCCTGCCTGTGGATCGAACTGTGTTCGGAGCGCCTCGGCGAACCGCCGAACGCTCCCTGAACAATTATATAGACCGCGGGGCGGAAGCGGAGGGCAGTTCCGAGATCCGAAGTTATGGAGTTGCCCGCCACTTGGTGGCTTCGATTCGATCCAACTCCTTCTGGATCTCTGTCCCCTCATAGAAGGACAGCCAGCCTCGCAGCCGCACCGTCTTGCCAGGGTCGCAATCGGGAAACTTGGGGTCGCTGTGCATACAGGGACAGGGGCGATTACCCCAGGTTCGGAAGCAGGGATCCCAGGCCGTGATGACCCAACGATCGGATGCGTCATTGCGGCAGGCAATATAAGGAGGCCGCAGCAGCTTGTTGTCGTTGGTTTGGACAGTAAAACCCTTAGCCTGCTTGAACATGATGCAGTTCTGAACCACCAATCCGGTCATTTTTTTGTCGGTGCCATTGGACAACCAGAGTTCCATCCGCACTGCATCTTTCGCCGGCCGAATCTGAGTGCCAAAGACCACTTTGTTGGGCAACTCTCGCTCCATACGGAAAGATCCGTCGGCCAACGCCTGCCATTCCAACGGTTGCAGTTTGATCTTCTGCTTTTCCCATGTGGTGGGAATATCGACATGAGCCAGATAGAGAAGTTCCCGCCGCCCATCGTGGTCCCACCAGATGGCCTCGGGCACGTCGACAACCACA
>JAIOPX010000226.1 GCA_021413705.1 Planctomycetota bacterium
ATCATCGCTGCTCGACCATGGATGAGCTGATGAACGAGACTCGCGGTTACCTCAGACGCCGAAATCAACAACTCAATCGTCCCAAACGCAAAGCTGGCTAGACGATACAACCATTCCCAGAATCACGAACGGTCATTTAGATCAAGTCCAACGGCCGAGTTGGCCGGCGGCGCGCCTTTTGGCACTCTTCGCAGGTGCCGCTGACGATCATGCGGTGCCCCGTCGGACGAAAGTGATACTCGCGGGCCACGGCATCGCGGATCTTGGTCAGCTCTTCACTGTGAAACTCAATCAGACGGTTGCACTGTTGGCAGTGCAGGTGATCGTGCTGGGGATAGCCATAGTCGTGCTCGTAGACGGCCCGACCCCCGAGAGCCATCGTCCGCAACAGTCCGGCATCGACCAGTTCAGACAGTGTGCGATAAACGGTGGCTCGGCCAATCCGCGGATCGTGCTTTTCCGCAGCCAGCTCGATCAACAATTGATCGGCGTCAAAATGGTCGTGCCGGTCGAAGACTTTCTCCACGATGACCCGCCGTTGGCGCGTGGTGCGCTTCTGGCGGCTCTGAAGGTACTCTTCGAACCGTTGCTGCGGCGTCATGGCCACTTCAACGTGGCCGAGGGCAAAATCTTGTTTCATCCTTTCCATTTTAAGTGAGGCGACTTGCAGCGGCAAGCGGGAGTGTTGCGGCAGGTCTTGGGCAAGAAAGAACCGCAATTGGGGGATAAATTGCACCTGAGCTTGGTTTATGTATATTGGAGCGATCGATCATTTCACTCGTCCTCAAGAAGCCTAAGTTCCGCTAGAAATGAACTCCGTCGGATTCTAAATATGCACTGGATTTGTGGGGTAATGCGATGCCACGGAGACTCTTAGCTCGATGTCGGGAAGACAGTATCCGCGAGTTCCGGGCAGCCGCACAGCAGAGATATGATGATGCGATTGCACTGGCTGCGGTGCATCGCCGAACGGCCGCCATCTATCTGTGGGGATATACGGCAGAAATGACGTTGAAGGCTGCGTATTTTTCGCTTATCGGGCACGCGGAAACTGATATACTTACATGGAAAGGGAATATCCTGCCAGCAATTGATCGGGGACGAACGGCACTGCAGATTCCATGGCCCCATTCAGGTCAGGGTCACAATGTTCGCGCCTGGGCCGAATTAGTGGTACTCGAACGAGCGACAAACACGGCTTGGAACTATGCTCTCGCAGGGTTCGGCCTCCAGGTTCAAAACATAGGACAGCGATTCGAGCCGCTGTGGAGAGAAACGCTCCGTTACCGGAAGAATGTTGCATACCGCTACGAGGTAGGACAAATGCGAGAAGCGGCGGAATGGCTTCTCATCAATTCGCACGTACTGTGATTCGCGGAGGAGAATGATGCCAAGACGAAGACGAGAAATCGACGTTCGAGCAAGACTCCCTATGGGAGATCTGGCCGAGCAACTGGCGACGGAATTGCGTGCGAATCATGAATCGGGTCAACCCATTATTGACGAGCAAGAATTTCCAACCGGCAAGATCCGCGTTACTGTGATTTGGGACCAATGGGATCGTACGCCATCCGAGGGGCGAACCGCCATTATTTTGCGCGCGTATGAAATCGCGGAGAGCCCTGAATACCTTAGTCGAATTGTACTCGCTAGTGGCCTGACAGTGCCCGAGGCTCACGCGCTTGGCATGTTGCCCTATCAAATCATCCCCGCGCTGCGGCGGGGCGACCATGTAACAGCCGATGAATGTCGCAATGCCATGGTCGAAGAAGGTGCTTCGATTCTGTCGGACCCGACAAATCCGCAACTACGGTTTGCTACGGAAGTGGAAGCAGAAGCGAGCCGGAAACGGCTTGCAGACCGACTGCCACAGAGTGAGCCAGTTTGGGTTGTGACACATGAAGTAGGTAATGTTGAGGACTGGTTACCCACCGAAACCGGCTAATAACCTTGCGCAACCTAATAACTTTGCGCAACATGCCGCGCGAGGCCACCAAGCCGAGATTCGGATGCTAACCCTTAGGCAATCTCGTCCAGCAACCGTTCCAGCGCCAAATCGAGCTTGGCGTCCGATTCATATACGCCCGAGGCAAGCTGGGCGCGAATCGCGGAAACGCGGTCCTGGCGGATGTCGGGCAACTCGTGCGTGCGGGCCACCAGATCGGCCTCGCGCGAGATGCTTACTTCGTCGCCGCCCGCTACGAAGCCGCCGTGCGTCTCCGTGCGATCGACGCGGCTGATGTGGGGAGTGCTGATCGGTTGAGCAGCGTGAACGTGGCTCGGTCCGTTGATTTGCATCGCTTTTTCTCTCCGTAGACAAACCGCGTAGGGTATCACGTCATCGGTCGGGTCGAGCCCAACGAGAAACTGTGTCAGCCCAAAAGCGTTGTGTCGCATGTTTATTGGCCGCGGCTCGCCCCGAAGTGGGGTCGTTAAGCAGCCGGTCGATGGTCCGAAACTCTCGCTGGCGGATTCGATTCACTTGCTCGTACGACCGTGGCCTCATGGGCCGGGTGGGAAACTCTTCGGTCGTTCGGGCGTCCTGGAATCGAGTGGGTTCCGCGTCGCGTGTTTCCTGGGTATGGGTTTGTCGACCGGCGCCGCTGTCCATGTCTGTTCTGTGGCCGTGGGGGCCACTCTGGCAGACCTCGCGCATTCCGGAGGGAACACTGCGATCATCGTCCAAGATGCGGCAATCATGGCATAAATGCACCTACCCGAACGATCCTACGTCTCTGGCGCCTCGGCAGTTCTCCGCCGAGGGGTGGGGATTATAGGAGCTGGCGGAAAGCAGGACAACAGCGGCCCTACACGGAAAAACCGGCCTTTTCGGCCTGGGCAGGTGCTAGCGTGCCGGGTGCCAGCAAAAACACCCTAAACGGGCGATACCCACGTCGTTGCGGTGTGGTTTCAATGTAGGGTACGCGAAGCGTACCAATGCCTGGTCAAAGATAAATCCCCAGCCAGTTGCAGCCGTGCCAGGAAGCTCAGCGCGTCGTCGCTGACCAAGAATTGGTATGCTGCGCATACCCTACTGCGGAAATCTCCCATGAAACATATCCTCGCACTGGCTCTCTTTCTTGCCCTGGCCTGCTCCCCTCACATGCTCTGGGCCGCCCCGCCGGCTCCGCTGACGGAGCCGGGCGAGCTGTTTACCCGGCTCGATCGCAATGGCGATGGGAGAATTGAAGCGTCTGAAATCGATCCGGCTCACGCGCGGCTCTTCCGCCGGCTGCTGACCACGGCCGATGTCGATCGCGATGGTGCCCTGACGCGCGACGAACTGACGGCCGGGCTCAAAGACAACCGGCCCGAACGGCCTCTGGAGCAATTGCCCGATCCTCCTTCGCAGGAAGAAATCGCCAAGGCGGTTTTCCGTCGGCTCGACGGCGATCGCAATGGTCGGTTGGAACTGAAAGAGATCCCCAAGCCACAAAAGAAGCGATATCAGGAGCTGCTGAAGACAGCCGACAAGGATGGCAACGGATCCTTGGACGTCAAGGAGTTCGAGGGCGTGTATGCGCAGCTGATGGCGGAGCCTCCCAAGGTGTCTCCTTCAGAGGGCAAAGTTTCCGAGGGCGCGGCCATGTTGAAGCGCTTCATGCAGTTGGACACCAACAGCGATGGCAAGATCGACCAGCAGGAAGCTCGCGGCCCGCTGAAGAACCGTTTTGAAAAGCTCGACGTGGACGGCAATGGAATGCTGGATCAGGAGGAACTCAAACGGGCTGCCGAGCGACTAGCCAAAGCTGCCGCGGAGCCGAGCCCCGAGGGGCAGAAACTCAACGAGCGGCTGAAAAACCTGCAAGACAAGCTGGAGAAAAAGCCCGGCAAGTGACGGGGCCGGGGACTGTCCCAATTTTGCCTCAGCAAAATGGGACTGTCCCCTTGGGTGTGCGGAAATCTTCAAGCAAGTAAAGTGACTCAGCCGATCCGGCCGGCAGCTAATTGGGAGCAGACGTGCCACTGCTTGAAGGACGCCACGTAGCCTTTCAACAAAGTGGCTGTCTCAATGCGTCCGGCAAGCAGTGCTTTCTCAACTCGGCCGGTTTCTGCTATTCGAGCCGCACTGCTAGAAAGCCGCGGCTGAGCCGGAGTCGGTTGCCTCAAAGCGGCTCTCGCGACTTTCAAGCAGTGGCACCACGGCAGCCTTCAATTTCTCGAATTTTACCCTCCCCGGCGCGAACCCCGAACCGGTAAGGCGCGTCTCACGTAGTAGTGGATGTTGGCGGCATTGAAAGCCGCCCTGGGGGCGCAGGGAACATGCGGTAGGGAATGAGTTATTGACCCGCTGCCTTGAGGGCTGGATAGCCCGTGGCGGCAACCGATGCTCTCTGACAAGGGCGGAAAAAATGAACTTGGATAACACGGGTGGCGAGCGCCACGAAGAACTCTACGACGAGGATGTCCGGCTGGCCGATGATTCTATGTTCGACACGGCCGCCTTCGAGCGATTCGATCTCTGGATGGACGGCTCGCTGAAGTTGCTGGTTGCCCGCTACCAGTCCCTAGCCGCCCCCCAAGCCTCTCGCCCCTATCTCTCCCGCCCCATTCGGGGGCGTTCGAGGAAGTCGGAAGGGAAGTCGTAAGTCGCACGGGATTGCAGCCCGTGTTTCATCCAATTAGCTGCTTTGACCCCAAGCGGCGCCATGATCAGAATCCGCTTTCCGTCCGGCCTGGATTCGCCCGCGGAAGGGCCGCTTTTTTCCAGATGCTCGTCAATGGCGGAAGCCGTGCGCGTGATCAGTTCACGATCATCCGCCGCAAGCCAAATTTCGGCCAACTGGTCCTCCGCTGACCTTTGCCAAATGACCGAATATTTCACTGCCGCGCTTCCAGGTCACGCAGGATATCCTTGAGTGGGCGCCCGGTTTCTTCTTCCAACCGGCGGTCAATTTCCTCCGGCGGGGTCGGCGAGTCCACCCCCTCGTAGAGCGAACGATCCGTGGCAGGCAGAAAATGGCCAATCAACCGCCCAGACGGATCCAAGAATTCCAGGTAGGAGTCGAGATTGTGCAGTTTGGCCATAGTGGCCATGTCGATTGTCACGCGTACCATGCTGAATGACCTCCAGCGCGGATTATAACCTGGAAGCATGTTTTGGTCCAGAAGAACTGCTTTGTCACAACTCCACCACTTGCCCGCGCGGCGGCACGCTGACGTTGGGCAAACCTGCCGTGGTGAGCGTAGTGGCCAGGGTTTCAGCAGGGATGGGTTCGCCGTGGACGAGGAAGACTTGCTCGACTTTTCCTTTTTCCTGCGTGCGCACGGCCCAGCTTTGTAGCTCGTCGCAATCGGCGTGCGAACTGAGTCCTTCCGCCTTCTGGATCTTGGCGGCCACTTTATAGTCGCGGCCCAGGATCGGCACGAACTCCGCGCCGTCGAGAATCCGCCTTCCGAGCGTGTGCTGCGCTTGAAACCCGGCAAACAGGATGGTGGTACTCGGTTGCCCAATGTGGTTTTTCAGATGGTGCAATACCCGGCCTCCTTCGCACATGCCGGAGGCGGCGACGATGATCGCCGGGTCGCTGAGCGTGTTGAGCGCCTTCGATTCATCCGCCGAGCGGACGTAGCGCAGTTGCTTGAATCCGAACATGTCCCGATCATCGGAATTGGACAAGAGTTCGAACACTTCGGCGTCGTAGCACTCCGGGTGGCCGCGATAGACTTCCGTTACGTTCGCGGCCAGGGGACTATCGACGTAGACCGGCATGGCGGGCAACTGCTTGGCGTCCCATAGTTGGTTCAGGTGGAACACGACTTCTTGCGTGCGGCCGACGGCGAAGGCCGGAATGATGAGTTTGCCGCGATTGCCCAGCGTATCCTGCGCCGCCTGGAGTAATACTCCGCGAGTCTCCGTCACTGGGGCATGACGCCGATCGCCATAGGTGCTTTCCATGATGATCAGTTCAGCACCAGGGACGATCATCGGATCGCGGAGGATGGGTGTGTTGGGACGGCCGATGTCGCCGCTGAAGAGCAAGGTGCGCCGCTGGGCTCCTTCGCTCATTTCCAAGAGCACACTGGCCGAGCCGAGCATGTGCCCGGCGTCGAAGTAGCGGACCGAGACGCCGGGCATCGGCTCGAACGACCGGCCGTAGCCGATGGCCACGAAGAGCTTGATGGCCGCCGCGGCGTCTTCCACTCGGTAGAGCGGCTCAAAGGGCTTCTGCCCCTGGCGGTTGCGGACCTTGTTGATGTAGACCACGTCGGACTGTTGGATGCGGGCCGAGTCGGCCAGCATGTGGGCGGCCAAATCGCGAGTGGCGTCGGTGGCAAAGATCGGGCCGGTGTAGCCGGCATGAACCAGCGTCGGTAGATTGCCGATATGATCGATGTGGGCGTGCGAGATCACCACGGCGTCGATCGACTTGACATCGAACGGAAAGTTGCGATTAATTTCAAACGCTTGCTTGCGATTCCCCTGATACAGACCGCAATCCAACAACAACCGCCGGCCGCCGACTTCGACCAGATGCATGGAACCAGTCACTGTGCGGGCAGCGCCCCAGAATTGCAGCTTCATGATGAACCTCGATGTGTGGGGGACTACCCCCTTGAGAAAGCGTTTACTCAATAGACTTGCGAAGATGCTAATAAGTCACAGCATTGTAGCGTCCAAATGTAGCAGGCACACTCCGTGTGCCGCCCGTAGGAGCATATTTCAGTCTTATGCCTAACTTTTATCCGGTTGCGGCACACGGAGTGTGCCAACTACATTGCGGGGCTTCGCCTTGCAACCTTGGCCACCCATCGTAAGCGAACCTTGAGCGACATGAACGAACCGACGACACTTTCCACTGCTCGACTTTTGTTGCGGCCTTTTGCCCTGGCCGACGCACCCCGCTTGCAGCAACTTGCTGGCGACCGCAGGGTGGCGGCCACGACGCTGCGCGTTCCTCACCCTTACGAAGAAGGCATGGCCGAAGCTTTCATTGCCGACTGCCGACAATCGGCCTCGACAGGACGTTCCTGCCGGTTCGCCATCGTGAAGTCCGACACCCACGAGTTGATCGGCGCTATGGGCCTGGAGATCGAACCGGAGCATGCCAGAGCGGAGTTGGGCTATTGGATCGGCGTTGAGTATTGGGGCCAAGGCTTTGCCACGGAAGCCGGCTTGGCCATGGTGCGGCACGGTTTCGAAGCCCTGAAGCTCAACCGGATCATGGGCCATTGCTTTGCCGGAAACCGGGCCTCGGCCCGCGTCCTGCAGAAGCTGGGAATGCAATTGGAAGGTCAACTCAAGCGGCACGTCCGCAAGTGGGGGGAGTTTGTGGACGTGGAGCTTTATGCGGTGGTGCGCTGACTTCGTGCCCCAATCCAGTCCGAAATCTTTCGCGCCGACAGCTCACTGAGTTGATCGACGATCTGGTCCGCCGCCGCCAGCTCGTCATGGGTATGCCCATGACTGCAAAAACCAATCGCCAGCATTCCGGCCGCTTTGGCCGCGGCGACACCTGGCGCGGCGTCCTCCACGACGGCACAAAACCGCGGGGCCACTTCGAGTCGCTCCGCACAGAGCAAGAACACCTCGGGATCGGGCTTGCCGCGCTTCACATCCACAGCGGACACCGAAGCCTTGCACCAGCGATCGCCGTGTAATTCCCGGAGCATCAGGGCTAGGTTTTCCGGCGGTCCGGAAGTGCCCACGCCGACTAAGAATCCGCTCCGCATGAGGTCGTCGATCAGCTTCAAAGCGCCGGGCATGGTGGGTAAGCAATCGGCGATGATCTCGCGGTAGATGGCTTCCTTGCGCTCGTCGATGGCCCGGATCCGCTCGTCGGTAAGCCCCTCGGGCGACCAGTATTGCCGGATGATCTCGCGGCTCGTTCGCCCAAATGTCTTGGCGAATTGCTCCGGGGTCATCCCTTCGCCCTGCTCTTCCGCCAGCCGCTGCCAGCTTTGAGCATGGGCTTGATAGGAATCGACCAGGACTCCATCGGCGTCGAAGATTACAGCTAGCTGAGGCATCCGAATATAATGCCAAAACGGGTGGATGGTTTACAAGGGAGTGGAGGCCACGCGGACGGTGAAGGTACACAGTGCTTTGCAAGCCTTGCGAGCGAATCCCCGACGAACGACAATGTTACCCGGCGACGTCACGGCAGCGACGCCCGGCACCAAGGTGGACGTGTGGGTGACTTCAATCCTTATCTGGCGTGGCTCGATATTGGGCCTCACGAACATCCGATTCGAGATCATCGGTTGCTGGGGCTGCGCCCCAATGAAACCGACCCTGGCGTCATTGCAGCCGCGGCCACAACTGTCTTGGCTCACTTGGAGCAATTCACGTCGGGGCCAAATGCCGAACTCGGTCGTCGGCTGATGGCCGAAGTGGCCGCGGCACGCGATCGGCTGCTCCATGGCGGCTCCTCCGCGGAATCGCCTGTGTGGACAGAGCGGCAAATTAAAGCGCCTCCGCCTGTGCCCATGTCCTTTTCCTCGATGAAGTTGGAGAGCCCCAAAGTCAGTGGATTACCGGCTGGCCAGACTCTAGCTTCGCCAGTTGCTGTTCAAAGTGGGATGGCGCCGCAGCCGGCTTCTGTTTCAGCTTCCCGCAGACTTCCTGATTCGGCTTCGGACTCCGGCGCAGGATATCAAGCCACCATTCATCGTCTTGCGCCTCCGCCGGGCAGCGGAATGATTGCTTCGCAACCAACCGGGACATTGCCATCCGGGACATTGCCTGGTACGCCGAGTAGTTCGCCAGCGGTTACGCCGGTGGGAGTGCCGTTTGGGACCGTCGTCCACTCGCCCACTGCCGCGTACTCTCCCCCCCAACCACCTCCCCCTGCCCCTCCGTCTCCTTCTCCGCCTGCGGCTTCCGATGAAGGCGCATGGATTCCCACGAAGCGTAGCGGGCGAATTGGAAAATCGATCGGCATCTTGCAGCCGCAGGACGACAGCGTGCAGCAGTCCGCCGAGACACGGCAGAGTGACGTTTCTCCCGAGTTGCAGAGAAGCCCTCACCGCATTCGCCGAGCATCGCGCCGCAAGCAGGATTACGTTTGGGCCATGGTTGCCGTGGGAGGCGTGTGTCTGATGTTGCTCTTGATCGTCCTGGCGATCGTGGCGATGAATAGTTGACAGCAAGCACGCCTCGCCTGCCGGGCGTGGCGTTGGAGTACAGGCTTTAGCCTGCAAAAAACAGCCTGAAGGCTGGACTCCAACTCCCAGGCACCGCCCGTGAGGCCAAGCCTACTATGCACCCGCTCCCAGTTGCTTGGACTTCGCCAGGTCGGCGTCGGCTTCGCTGATGCGACCGAGCTTGCGGAGCGCCAAGGAGCGGTTGCGGTAGGCTACGGCATCGCTCGCGTTGAGTTTGATCGCCGCCTCGAAATCGACCAGGGCCAGATCGAACCGCCCCTGCCGGGCATAGGCTGTGCCGCGGTTGTTGAGCGCAAGGTTGGCAAACTTGCCCAACTCGTCGAGCTTCAGCGACTCGCTGAAGTCGGCGATCGCAGCCGTCAGATTGCCGACGGAAAGCTGTGCGCACCCACGGTTGTAATAGATCTCGGCCGTGGGGGTTTCGACTTCGATCAAACGGTTGTAATCGCGAATCGCCAGATCGTATCCACCGTGCGCCAAATGAACGCCGGCCCGTCCAGAAAGATAGTAGGGATCGTCCACGTAATCCGTCAGCAGGTTGTTGTACTCGGTAATCGCCGGACCATATTCATGGCGACCGGAATAGCCAATGGCCCGCTCAATGGCGCGGGCCGCTTTGGAATCGCGCGGGCCGGCATAACCGCCGCTACGCTTGCCGCGCTTCCCCTTGCCTTTACCCTTGCCGGGCTGCGAGCTTTTCTCGGGGGGTGACTTCTCTTCCGCCGAAGCCATCTGCTCGGGTTCCACAACCTCGCCCGTACCGCTCACTGCGGCGCTGGCCAACGCAGCCGGTTCGGCGGCTTGGAACTCTTCGCCGGACTTTGAGGATTCCGATTTCTCTCCGCTCTCCGACCCGCTACCGCCCGGGGTCTTGGCGTCACCGGGTGACTTTTCGTCCGAAGGTTTCGTCCCTGCGGGAGTCTTCTTCTTTTCAGCCGATTTCTCGGCCGCCGCCATTCTGGGAGCGGCGAAATACTTCTGCTTGCCAACAGGAAAATTGGCGGTCGAAACTTCTGCCGAGTAACCGTCTTGCGGTTGCACGTCGCTGGCCAGTAGCTCATCCTTCTTGGTGTCGAGCTTGCCGTCGCCATCCTTATCACGATAGAAGTCTACGGACGCCACCTCCGTTGGTTTGCCTTCAGCCTTCTTGCTCGCATACGACGAGGACTTGCCAGCCTTCGATGAGGCTGCCGACATGGCCAATTGTGAATCTTCGGACGACTTGGAATCCGCCGAGGGCTTGGAATCCGCGGCGGTCGGCTTTGCCTCGTGGGGCAATCCGGCGGCCAGTTTGTCGGGATCGGCGATCAGGACAACATTCTCTCCCTTGGCAACCTTCTCAGGAATCACAACCACTCCCGATTCAGGCTCGCTCGGGGGAGACTCCAGACTCGGTTCTTCCTTCATGGGCTTGTTGGGGCCCTTGCGAGGGGCGGGGCCCATGGCGGTTTCTTTACCGGGGCCTGGGCCCTTGCCACTGCCATAGCCACTGCCAGAACCAGAACCAGAACCAGAACCACTGCCGCCGCTTTTACCGGCGCGGTAGCCCGCCTCTAGTTGCTTGGCCTTTTCATAGTCCACCCGCGCCAACGCGCCGATCATGCCCGCCCGGGTTGTGGGGCCAGTGGTACTATTGAGAGGTTGCCAGGCCTTATCGCTCAACTGCTTGTCGCGGGCCGCATCATACATCCGGCGATAGGCTTCGATCTTGTCGTCCACCAATTCCTTGCCAGCAGGCGACTTTCCCAACTCTTTAAGATTGTCACCCCGATGCTGATAGGCGGAAGCCAACGCCGGCTTTAGTTCGATGGCTTTGTCAAAATCTTTGGCGGCAGCCACAGGGTCGCCAGCGGCGGAATGCGCCTGCCCACGACCGTCATAGGCTTCAGCCGATTTGGGATCGAGTTTCACGGCTTGATCAAAATCCGGCAGCGCCTCCTTGGCGTCGCCTCGATTGAGCCGTGCCAGACCGCGTTGATAATAGGCTTCGGCGCTGTTAGGGTTCTGGCGAATCGCTTCACTGAATCGATCGTTGGCTTCAGCGGCAACCGGAGCAGCAGCGTCAGGAGCAGCGGGAGCGGCCGGCTGTGGCGCGAGGGCGGCGGGCGCTGCCGGCTTGGCACCTATTTCCACAGCGACGAATTTTCGGTCTTCGGAACTGAGCTGCTCAATGGGAACAGCTTGGATCTTGCCGGACTCCGTCTTCAGTTGCACGACCCCGTTCTTGACTCCGGCGAACTCCGCCTCGACCTTACGCCCCTTGGTGTCGGTCCAGGTGCGGGCCGCGACGGGCTCTGCCGCGGAAGTGAAAAAAAGAACGGCCAGACAAGCCGTCGATCCTGCCGAGAGTGCCAACCGCTTCATAATTTCTGCTCCGTAAGAGTCCCCAAATGCCCATTTCCTACCGTTTCAATCTACCAGATTGAACTTCCGCGGGCCATGTTGCCCGATTGCCCCGACGTAGTTCGTCGGTTGATGGCGAAAATATTGCACCTTGCCGCCCCATGAAACCCCGCAGCATAACCAGGGTTACGCCAATCATCTGGTGCCGACATTTCCGGCTGCATGAGATAGCCAGGGCGGTTGCACCAGCTTGAAACCGGGAATTTACGACGGTTGCGGGGGGCTGGCGCGCTGGTAGAATCGAGGCTTAGCGGGGTAAAATGTGGGCCAAAAACGCGGGGCGTTGCCCCGCCGCTAAACATGAGCACCGACCTGATCGACATTGCGGCCGTCCCGGAGGCTTGGACCCGGACGCATTTATTGGACTTGGAAAGCCTGTCGGCCGAAGAGCTTACGCTCATTCTGGACACGGCCGAAACGCTCCGCGAGGCGACCGACGGGTGTTCCCGAAAGGTTTCGGTCCTCAACGGCTATACCATGGCCAACCTGTTCTTCGAGAACTCCACCCGGACCAGGACCAGCTTTGGCCTGGCCGCGAGGCGGCTAGGGGCGGACACGGTCGATTTTTCCTCCTCCGGCAGCAGCCTTTCGAAGGGAGAGACGTTCATCGACACGGCCAAGAACATCGAGGCTATGGGTGTGGACGCCGTGGTCGTCCGACATCACACGCCGGGTACGGCCTACCTGCTATCACAAAATCTCAAGTGCTCGGTGATCAATGCCGGCGACGGGGCGCACGAGCATCCCACGCAGGGTCTGCTCGATATTCTTACGATTCGCCAACAGCGGAATCGCATTGAAGGGCTGACGGTGGCGCTGGTCGGCGATATTTCGCACAGTCGAACCGCCCGGTCGAATATCTGGGGGCTGAAAAAACTCGGCGCGCATGTGATTGTCTGCGGGCCTTCGACGCTTGTTTCCCGCCGCTGGGAAGAGCTGGGTGTGGAAGTGGCCTACAACCTGGACGACATCCTGCCCCGGTGCGACGTGCTGAACATCTTGCGGATCCAGTTCGAGCGGCAGGCGATGCGGCCGTTCCCGTCCGTTCGGGAGTATGCCCATCTCTATGCCATGAACGGCGAGCGGATGCGGCGGTCCAAGAAAGATATTTTGATTATGGCCCCAGGGCCGATCAATCGGGGCGTGGAACTGACACCTGAAGTTGCCGACGGTCCGCATTCGGTCATCTTGCACCAGGTGACCAACGGGTTGGCCGTGCGAATGGCGGTGCTGTGGTTGCTCTTAGGCGCCGCGAATAGGTAAGGCAAACGATCCTAATCTTAATCGTAATCCTAATCTTAATCCTCCGAGGAAGCCAAGGATTACGATTAAGATTAGGATTAGGATTAGGAAAAAGGGAAATCGAATCCGCATCATGACACGCATCCTCATTACCAACGGCCGTGTGATTGATCCGAGCCAGAATCTCGATCGCGTGACGAATCTGCTGATCGAGGATGGCAAGATCGCGGCCTACGATGCCGAGCCCACCGGCGATGAAACGGTGATCGACGCGAGCGACCGGATTGTGTCGCCAGGGTTGATCGATATGCACGTCCACCTGCGCGAGCCGGGACGGGAAGAGGCGGAGACGATCAAGACCGGCACGGCCGCCGCGCTGGCGGGTGGCTTTACGTCGATCGCCTGCATACCCAACACCGAGCCGCCGATCGATTCCCAGGCGGCGGTGGAGTTCATCCGGCATCAGGCCGCGGTGGCTGACAACTGCAATGTGTTTGTGGTGGCCTGCGTCAGCAAGAATCGCGAAGGAAAGGAACTGGCGGAGATCGGCCAGTTGGTCGAGGCCGGGGCCGTGGCCTTCAGCGACGACGGAGCGCCCGTCTACAATCCTGAACTGATGCGGCGGGCCTTGGAATATTGCCTGATGTTCGGCAAGCCGATCCTCAATCATGCCGAGGTTCTGGAGCTGACACCCGGCGGTGTGATGCACGAAGGCATGGTGTCGATGGTCCTCGCCCTGCCGGGTATGCCGGCCGAGGCGGAGGACGTGATGGTGGGGCGCGACATTTCTCTGGCCGAGGCCACCGGCGGCCACGTCCATGTGATGCATGTCAGCAGCGCCGGGGCTGTGGACATGATCCGCCGCGCCAAGGCGCGTGGCGTGCCCGTGACCACGGAAGTCTGCCCGCACCATTTCACGCTGACCGACGAATGCCTCCGCTCGTTCGATTCCAACTACAAGATGAGCCCGCCGCTGCGCAGCCGGCGGCACCTGGAGGCGCTCATCGCCGGGTTGGTCGATGGAACGATCGAGGTGATCTGCACCGATCACGCGCCGCACGCCCTGGAGAAGAAGATGCAGGAGTTGGACCAGGCGCCGTTCGGCATCGTGGGTCTGGAAACATCGCTCGGCTTGGTTGTGACGCGACTGATCGAGCCGGGCCATCTCGATTGGCCGACGGCGCTGGCGAAGATGACGATCAATCCCGCTCGGATTCTGGGCATCCCGAAAGGAACGCTGGCCATCGGCGCCGATGCCGACGTGAAGATCATAGACCCAACCGCGCGGTGGATCGTCGATCCGACCAAGTTTAAATCCAAGAGCGCGAACACCCCGTTTGGCGGCGATGAACTAACCGGCCGGGCGGAGACAGTGATCGTTGGTGGGCAGATCAAGTATCAGCTTGAGGCGGTTGGGGTGTAGCGGCCTATGAGCCCACCCACCCGCTGCTCCGTCTGCCACGGCGTCCTCGACGAGGAGGATCTGTTCTGTCCCAACTGCGGGACGGAGTCGCCTCATCCGCAGCAGGCCGCGCCGGTGGCGCAGCTTTCGACCCACAATTTCAAGTGCAGCGGCTGCGGAGCGTCGATGAGTTACGACGCCAGCGCGGGCACGTTGCGCTGCCCTTTCTGTGGATCATTGAAGCTCGAAGCGCAGCCGGACGCTCAGACTCTCATCGCCGAGGTCGTCGTGCCGTTTCAGTTGACACGCGAGCAGGCCGTTTCGCAGATGCGCGCCTGGCTGGGGCAAGGCTTTTGGCGGCCGGGCGATCTATCAACGCAGGCGCTGGTCGTCTCGATGACGCCGGTCTACGTGCCCTATTGGATCTTCGAAGCTACGACGCAGACCTATTGGACAGCGGATACAAGCCAGACGCCGGCCGGAGCGAGCGGCGATTGGTTTCCGCTCTTCGGCCAGCGCGAAGGGAGCTACAACGGTTTGCTGGTGGGCGCCAGTGGGGCACTGACGGCGGCCGAAACGGCCGAGTTGTCGCCGTTCGATCTGGCGCCTGGAGTGCCCCCGGAGCAGGTCGATCTGGATAACGCCATCTTCGAGCAGTTTTCCGTGCCGCGGAAATACGCGCGGCCGTTAGCTCGCAGCGGACTGGAAGCGTTGGAGATCGAGGCTTGCACTCGGGAGGTTCCTCTGAAGGCGCGCAATGTGAAAGTCAGCATGCTCGTCGGCGGACTCACCAGCCGTCCAGTTTTGTTACCGGTGTGGATCATGGCCTATCGCTATCGCGAGCAGGTGTTCCGATTTCTGGTCAACGGGCAGACGGGCAGCTCCACCGGACGGGCGCCGTTTTCGTATCGCAAGCTGATCGCGGCCGGGGCAATAGCACTCGGCGTGTTGCTGCTTATTTTCCTGTTGATTTTTGCCGCTCAAAAGTAGGATGGGCTTCCCAGCCCGTCACCTTTTGTTTTGGAAAGACGGGCTGGGAAGCCCATCCTACGGGGGCGACGGCAGCTCGACGCGGCATGGGACGCTCGTGGCCAATTTGATATACTCATTTCCACTATGACCCGCGAACCCGTGCTGCAAACGCCTGAAGAATTGGAAGATGACCGCGCGCTTCGGCCGCAGCGGATGGGTGACATGATCGGCCAGCGCGAGGTGTTCGCCCGGCTGGAGATTGCGGTGGATGCCGCCCGCAAGCGGGGGGAGACGCTAGGGCATATTCTGTTCGATGGCCCACCCGGCTTGGGTAAGACCACGTTTGCCACCTGCATCCCTCGCGAATTGGGAGTGGGCTTGCAGATTGCCAGCGGCGCCGCCCTGTCGGCCCCCAAAGATCTGATTCCGTACCTGACCAATGCCGAGGCCAGCTCGGTCCTGTTCATCGACGAGATCCACCGGTTGCCGAAGGCGGTCGAAGAATTCCTCTATCCGGCCATGGAGGATTTTCGGATCGACATTACGCTGGGCGAAGGGGTCAACGCCCGGACGCTCAACATGCCGCTGCAACCGTTCACATTGATCGGTGCCACAACGCGCACCGGTTTGCTTTCCGCGCCGCTGCGCGACCGGTTTCAGATGCGCGAACACCTGGAGTTCTACAGCAATGCCGAACTATCGGAGATCGTGGTGCGCAGCGCCGGCAAACTTCGCGTGCCGATCGCAGAGGATGCGGCGTTGGAAGTCGCCCGCCGCAGCCGCGGCACGCCGCGCCTGGCCAACAACCGCCTTCGCTGGGTGCGCGACTACGTGACCAGCCGGGCCGATGGAACGATCACGCTGAGCCTGGCCCGCGATGCGCTCAAGATGTCCGGCATCGACACGCTGGGCCTCGACACACTGGACCGCAAATATCTGGAGACGCTTTTGCGCGCCCACGGCGGTCCGATCGGCGTGGAATCGGTCGCCCACACGATGAACGTCGCTCCCGACACGCTGGTGGACGACGTGGAGCCGTTTCTGTTGCGCATCGGCCTGATCCTGCGCACGCCCCGAGGCCGAAAACTCACTCCGGCAGGCTACACTCACCTGGGCGTGGAACCGCCCGACGAAGCCGCGCCCGAACCGCAAAGCGATCAAGGCCGGTTGTTTTCGTGAGCTGCGTAGGGTACGCGCAGCGTACCAATGTCTGGACAACGACCGAGCTACGGCAAGCCAGGGCGTATTGGCACACTTGACACTGATTGAGAGGGCAGGCCTTGGTATGCTGCGCATACCCTACAAGATCAAATAAACACAGCACTAATGCCCTGCCCTGCAATGCCCTGGGGCAGAAAGACATTCTTGATCGAGACGGCGTCGTCGATCTTGACTACAATTTTCGCATCGCACGGCGGAATAGGCTCGCACGGTTCGCAAACAATCACGCCACTTCGGCCCACATGCGACAACGACAATTCCTTGTCGCCAATGATGAGCGACAGATCAACTTTCGAAGAATAGCCCGAATAACTCATGACTGATGACGCCTTGCTATTTCAGCGTGCTTGCCTCTATGCAGAGTCTAAGGCGATTGGCCTCGAAAGTAAAGACCGC
>JAIOPX010000227.1 GCA_021413705.1 Planctomycetota bacterium
GATGAAGTGGGCCGGTGGGACGATGCCCATGTCCTTCTGCACAGCCGGACCGACCAACACCTTCTTGGCGGCCAGCACGGCTTCGTTCACGTTGGAGCAGGTGCCCAGCAGGTAGACTCCCAACTCCCAGGGAGCCAGTGTATTGCTGAAGTCCGCCGGCTTAACGGCATTGTATTTCGCATAACCGGGAAAATAGAACAGCCCCACGCACAGGCCCCGTTCGTTCAGCCCGTCGAGCGTGACCGGCATGTTGAAGGCATTGGTGCCGACGATGCCGTATTTGGTCGTCCAGCGCAGCCCGGGTTGATCGCCCGGAGCGGTGCCTACATATTCCTTCCCCCGCGGCACGACAATGATGTTCGACCTCATGTCCATGGCGAACTCCAGCGTTCGTCCGAAAATGATCGAGCCGTCTTTGGGATGCAACGTGATACCCGTGCAAGCAGTGGCGAGCGAGGGGGCGAAGACGCCGTGGGCAAGAAGTACACAGGCCACGAAGTAATGGAGCAGGGATTTCATGATTGATTTTTCGGTCTGGCTGGGAAGCGGATGGAAGGGCCAAGCAAGTCTAGGTTATGCTCCGGGTGCGGCCGAAAGCGTTTTTTGTCGATAAAGTTGCCACCCAGGCTTGCGATTTTTAACCCAACTCGTTTCAGTCTATTGGTGAAAAGGCTGAATCAAGCCTGTATTACTCCAACAAAACCGCTGCTTGAACCCTCCTAGCCGAACGTGTTAAAATCGAGAGATTTTAGTCGGTTCGCTCGGCTTGGAGAGCGGCCGACTGTGGAAAATCGTGATTCGCTCCCGCTTTAGTTTTCGGACAAGGAAGGCTGCCACACGTGCCTCGACGCGACGACATCAAGAAGATCCTGATCATCGGCTCCGGCCCCATCATCATCGGCCAGGCTTGCGAGTTTGACTATTCCGGCACGCAGGCCTGCAAGGCGCTCCGCGAAGAGGGCTATGAGGTGGTGCTGGTCAATTCCAACCCCGCCACGATCATGACCGATCCGGAGACGGCCGATCGGACCTACATCGAGCCGCTCACCTGGGAGATCGTCACGAAGGTGATCGAAGCGGAACGGCCTCAGGCGCTGCTGCCGACGCTCGGCGGGCAGACAGGCTTGAACCTGGCCATGGAGTTGGCCAAGCGCGGCGTGCTGGAGGAATACGGCGTGGAGATGATCGGCGCCAACGCGGCCGTCATCGCCAAGGCCGAGGAGCGGCAGCAGTTCAAGCAGGCAATGGAAAAGATCGGGCTGGAAGTGTGCCGCGGCGAGACCGTGCATGATGTGGAACATGCCCGGCGGGTGCTGAAGGATATCGGGCTGCCGTGCGTCGTGCGTCCCAGCTTCACGCTCGGGGGCAGCGGCTCAGCGATTGCCTACAACCGGGACGATTTCGATCGATTAGTACAGTACGGACTCGACCAGTCACCGGTCCACGAAGTGTTGGTCGAAGAATCGATCATCGGTTGGAAAGAATATGAGATGGAGGTGATGCGCGACGCGGACGACAACGTCGTGATCATCTGCTCGATCGAAAACTTCGACCCGATGGGTGTCCACACCGGCGATTCGATCACGGTGGCACCCGCGCAGACGCTCACCGACAAAGAATATCAGCGGATGCGCGACGCCTCGATCGCGGTCATCCGGGAGATCGGCGTCGAGACAGGAGGCTCGAACATCCAGTTTGCCACGCATCCGCAGACGGGGCGGATGATTGTGATCGAAATGAACCCGCGCGTGAGTCGCAGCAGCGCCCTGGCTTCCAAGGCCACGGGCTTCCCGATCGCCAAAATCGCCGCCAAGCTAGCGGTGGGCTACCGGCTGCACGAACTGCCCAACGACATCACCCGCGAGACGATGGCCTGCTTCGAGCCGACGATCGACTATGTCGTAACCAAGATTCCGCGGTTCGCGTTCGAAAAGTTCCCCGAGGCCGATTCGACGCTCACCACGCAGATGAAAAGCGTCGGCGAGACGATGGCCATCGGCCGCACCTTTCAGGAGTCGTTCCAGAAGGCGCTGCGCGGCCTGGAAGTGGGCAGCTTTGGTTTCGGCTGCGACGGCAAGGATCTGTGGGGTACGCCCGAGCAGCCGGCGGACGACGAGATCCGGGCGATGTTGGCCAGGCCCAATGCCATGCGGCCGTGGTTTCTCCGCTATGCGCTGAAAGGTGGCATGACGATCGAAGAGATCCACAAGATCACCAACATCGACCCTTGGTTTCTCGATCAACTGGCGGAACTCGTCGAGATCGAAGAGGAGATCCGCGCCGTGGGCAGCCTGGGTGAAGCCGACGGCGAATGGCTGCTCCGCGTCAAGCAGGCTGGCTTCTCGGATCGGCAGTTGGCAACTCTCTGGCATACGACCGAGATGGATGTGCGCGAGCGCCGCAAGGAACTGGCTGTTGTGGCCACGTTCAAGGCGGTTGACACCTGTGCTGCCGAGTTTGAATCATCATCGTCACGTACAAGCCGGGGGCTAGCGCCCATCCGCTCACAGGAGAGCGAAGGCCAACTTATTCTCGTCTCCGAACCCGATTCCAATGGCCGCGTCCTCTGTCTCGAAGACGAAGTCCCACCCAAGACCCTCGGCCGCAAGCGCGTGGTCATCCTCGGCGGCGGGCCCAACCGGATCGGCCAGGGCATCGAGTTCGACTATTGCTGTTGCCAGGCGGCCTACGCATTGGCCGAGATGGGCATCGAGTCGATCATGGTCAACTCGAACCCCGAAACGGTCAGCACCGATTACGACACCAGCGACCTGCTGTTCTTCGAGCCGCTGACGACGGAAGACGTGCTGAACATCTGCGACCGCGTGCAGCCGGACGGGGTCATCGTGCAATTTGGCGGGCAGACTCCGCTGAATCTCGCCAGGGCGCTCTGGAGCGCCGGCGTGCCGATCATCGGCACCAGCGTCGATACGATCGAAGCGGCCGAGGATCGCGAGAAATTCCAGGCATTGCTCTCGCGAATCGGTCTGAAGCAGCCTCCCAACGGCATCGCCCGGACCATGGAGCAAGCCAGGGCGCAGGCCCAACAGATCGGTTTCCCGGTGCTAGTCCGGCCCAGCTTCGTCCTCGGCGGCCGGGCGATGGAAATCTGCTATGACCAGTCACAGCTTGAAAGGTTCGTCAAGGAAGCGTTCATCGTGGCTGAAGGGCAGCCGGTGCTGATCGACCAGTTCCTTGAAGACGCCATTGAAGTGGATGTCGATTGCATCAGCGACGGCGAACGGGTGATCGTGGCCGGCATCATGGAGCATATCGAAGAAGCAGGCGTTCACTCCGGCGATTCGGCCTGTGCGATTCCGCCGTATAGCTTGCCCGGGCCGGTGGTGGCCGAGATCCGCCGTGCAGCGGAAGCGCTCGCCCGCGGGCTGAAGGTGATCGGGCTGATGAACGTGCAGTTTGCCGTGAAGCGCGAAGAGGGGCGCCAAGTGATCTACATCCTCGAGGCGAATCCCCGCGCCAGCCGCACGGTGCCGTTCGTCTCCAAGGCAACTGGCATGTCGGTGGCCAAGGTGGCGGCCAAGGTAATGGCGGGCATGTCGCTGGCGGAGCAGGGGATCGTGGACGACCCTGTGCCCGGCTACGTCTCCGTCAAAGAAAGCGTGTTCCCGTTCGTCAAGTTCGCCGGCGTCGATATTGTGTTGGGGCCGGAGATGAAGAGCACGGGCGAAGTGATGGGCATGAGCGAGCGGTTTTCGATCGCGTTCGCCAAGAGCCAGTTGGCGGCCGGTGTGGTGCTGCCCAAGAGCGGCACGATTTTTATCAGCGTGGCCCGCCGCACCAAGGACCATATCGTGCCGCTGGTGGCGCGGCTGGCCGCGATGGGCTATTCGCTGATCGCCACCGAAGGAACCGCCGCGCGGCTCCGCGAAGCGGGCATCGAAGTGGGCCTGGTCAACAAACTTCAAGAAGGCCACCCGAACCTGTTGGACCATCTGGCCAATCAAGACGTCCATCTCATCATCAACACCCCCAGCGGCAAAGGTGCGAGAACGGACGAAGGCCGAATCCGCGCCGCCGCTGTAGCGGCCGGTGTTCCTTGCATCACCACGCTCCCCGCCGCCGAAGCGGCCGTGCGGGCGATGGAAGCATTGCGCGAAGAAGAATTGACCGTTCAAGCACTGCAGGATCGGCTCGGGATGACTTCGAGCGGATCAGCGAGCCGAGTAGGTCAGGCTATTGCCTGACGAAACAAGTGCGGGTGGCGCTGGGTGCCATGCCTATGCTTGAGAAATCACGAGCCTTGCAACAGGCTCGGACGGCAGTTTGCGTCTCATTTACACAGACACATGGGCATGTCTTCAACATCACGCCTCCCGCACGTCCCGCGATTGTCCATTGCCAACCTGTTGTTCTTCACCGCCGTGACGGCGGCCGTGTTGTCGTCGCCGATCGAACTGGAAACGAGCACACCTGTTCCTTCCATGGGAGAAGCTGTGTCTTCGATTTTCTTTCGAGTCATGTACGGCGCGGGAATCACAGGATTATTTCTCATCTTCTGGCATACCGCGCGGCGTTCGCTTTGGCCTCTGGAACCCGGCGAGTGGCTGGTGGTGGCCTGGGGAGGATCAATATTGTTGGGGCTGTTTCAAATGACCATTCAGTCACCACTGAATTTGGCCCACATTCTGGAACATCCACAAATATATCGAGTGATTTGGGTAACAGTCATCTTGCTAACCGCCTCATTCGAAGGTGCGGTTGCCATTGGGGCGCGACGTTACCCCTGGTGGTCTGTCTTGATAGGAATATGCGCAATGTGGCGGTTATTGTGGGGGATTGGCTTCATCACAATGCCGATGCATGACACTCTTCCCTGGGCCTATTCATTCTTCAGATATCTGACCCGTTACTATTTTGCTCAGTATTGGGTGGGATTGGCATTGTTGGCGATGGCTCTGATCGGCGATCGCAAATGTGCCCTCTCGCGCCATTGGCTCCACTGGCTGGGCGTTGCACTCCTTGGAATTACACACGTAGTCGTCCTGGCTATGTGGCTGTTGATGTAGAATCACCGTTTGGAAAAAGTGCGGATTTCTACAAAGATCGTGGTTATACGATGATCCAAGAGACTTCCTCCACCAATGGCTGCTCGCTTCGCCCCGCGGCTGTCGATCGCCTACCTGATGGCCTGGACGGCGATCACGGCGGCGATCCTCTCGGCGCTGACCGCGTGGCGATCCCAGGAAGGGATTGTTACTGAGCTGAGCTGGACGCCTCCCATTCTTGCGTCCTTGTACGGCATCATCGCAGGATGGATTCTGCTCGGTTCGCTGTTGATTCTCTGGCATGCTTTCCGCCGTACGCTCTGGCCCCTGGAGCCTGGTGAATGGCTGTTGCTGGGACTGCTAACAGTCGTCGCTGCCAAATTGGTGGGAGAAGTATGCCTCGCCAGCAATTGGCAAGCGCGATTAGCCGATCCTTACACCTACGAATCCTTTCGGATGCTGCAGTGGCGGGTAACCTTGCGCAATGTGACTGCCTCGGCAACGATTGCCGTCGTCTATCTCCTGGCTGCTTACATGGTTCGCCGCCAGAAGCTTTGGGCTGCCGCGATCGGAATGGCCGCGCCCGCGATGGCGCTCCTTGTCACAAAGTGGTCGCCCCTGGCATTCTGGCCGATTTCGCTCAACGTCGGCGGTGGAGCGATCTTGGCGTATCTCAGCATCAGCCTGATTCTCCTGGGTATCATTCACGACTATCGTCGCCATACGCCTCGTCATTGGCTCCACTGGTCGGCCGTGATTTTGACGTTGCTGGCGTTGGGAGCCGTCGCACTGAACGTCACGATCGGGTTCGTCTGGCGCTAGTGGTGACGGGCTGAGTAAGAATGCGTTTCTACGACCCGTACGCTATAACTGAGCAGTATGAATGGCAGCGATCGACAATCGGTGATGAACCTCGCGTCCCAGGTGCGTTTATCCCACGTCCCGCGGCTGAGCATCGGCTTTCTCTTGTTGTGGACCACGTCCACCGCGGTGGTGCTGGCGGTCATGCCGACGTTCGGGTTCCCGAGTTACCCGCGCCGTGTGCTGGATTTTGCAATCCTGATTGTTTCCGCTTCCGTCATGGGTTGGGTGCTTGCCGGCGCGCTGCTGGTGCTGTGGCACGCCGCGCGGCGGACGCTGTGGCCGCTGGAGCCGGGAGAGTGGCTAGTCCTTGGCGCCGCCGGTACGCTGGTGTTACGCGTAGGCGAACAGCTGACCTATCGCCTGCTGCGATGGTTGGCCCTGGGTGACCCGTTTGCTTTGATCAGCGTGCAGAGTATTTCCCTTGAGACCGTGGCACTGGCGGGCATCGCGACCGTCTTTATCGCTGGAGCCATCGCGCAGCGCCATCGGATCTGGTGGTCCGCCATGCTCTGGGCGATTGCTTTCGCGACCCTGCCGGAGATGATGCCGCGGGCCATGTATCCGTTTGTCTGGACTCCGCCATGGGCCACGTATCTCGGCGGAATGATATTGTTGCTCACTCTGGCCACGGCCGGCATCATCAGCGACTGGCGGCGCGGCGAACCGCGGCATTGGCTCCACTGGTCCGGCGTGATCCTGTTTTGGCTGGGCTCGGCATTGATCGCCACAATCTTATTGCTCGTGGGGTTGGGGATCGTGCCACTGGACTAAGAATTCGCTTCTGAAACCGCATGGCAGACAGGAATGCCCGGTCCACGGTTAGGCACGAAGTCGCCGCAGCGGGGCGGCATGATTTGTGATACGCTACCGATATCTCATTTCTGGGCAGAACATGACCAACGACGATTCCAATCTCCGACCGGCCCAAGACTTCGATGCCGGATCTACCTTGCCGGAACAGACGGTACCGCCTTCGCCCGAACTGGTGCCACCCTCAGCCGTCAACCATCCCTCATCGCCCATCCAGGGTTTTCCGGCTGCTCCCCAACCCCAGCACGTTCCTCTCTTTACTCCCCACATTCCGCCCCTATCCATCCGCTACGTCATGGCGTGGACCGCCGTGACGGCGGTGATTCTGGCCGTGTTGACCCGGGCTTTTGGCGCAACGCCGGGCGCCGGCGTGCCGGTCGTGGCCGTTTTGCTGCTGGCTCTGGCGGCCACGGCGCTGGGTTGGATCTATTGCGGCACCCTGTTGATCGGCTGGCACGCCGCGCAGCGCAGGCTATGGCCGCTGGAGCCGGGTGAATGGCTGATCTTGTTTTTGGCCAATGCCTTCGCCGTTTGGGGAGTCATGGCCATTCTTGATGACCGCCGCTGGGTGAATTTGAGTTGGAGGGAAATGGAGTTCCTTGCGAAGTTGATCCCCGGCCAATTCGCTCTGGTCTTGGTCTCAGCCGCCGTGGCGCAGCGTCACCAGGGTATCTTCTGGCGATGGCTGTTCGCTGCGTCCGCCATCCTCATGCTCTCGATTTATCTGCCGATCCTAGCTCCAGGCGCGGTTCGGGAAGTCGCGCGCGGTCTGTCACAGGCAACCACGCTGCTGATCGGCGCTTCGGTGATGGGATCCTTGCTGGGATTGATGATCGCGGGTGTCGTGCGCGATCGCCTCCAGCGCCTGCCGCGGCATTGGCTCCACTGGTCCGGAGTGTCTCTGGTGGGCTTATGTCTGCTGTTTTACTTTGGCACGATTGCAATTGCGCTGGCTTGGCGGTTAACGCGAGGCTGGTGGCCGTAACCGGCTTGTTTTTAACCCGGAGTGGCCAAAAAGATTGACGCGGGCGGCTACATCCGCACAATGAACTACGTAATCCGAAACGACTCCCACCCCTCCTGTCCCGCGAAGTTCACATGAGCAACAACCCGTATGAAAGTCCGGGCTCTGCTGGCCAGTCGCCGCCGCGAAAGCCTAACTCTGTCACACGCAGGCTTGTCACTTTCCTGTTGGTCATCGGCGCAATCGGGATATTGATCGCTATGCTGCTTCCAAACGTGCGGAGAGCCAGGGAGCCGGCTCGGCGCGC
>JAIOPX010000228.1 GCA_021413705.1 Planctomycetota bacterium
CGTAGAGCTGCGGATTGAGCCGGAGCAGGTACTCGGGCGGCTGGACCGACGGGAAATCCCACGCCACCTCGAACAAACCCTTCAGGCTGGGCGGATAATCGGCGGGGTTGTACAGGCTGCCCAGACGCTGCTGAGCCGCCATTCTGAGGTCCTCATAGTGCAGATCGAGGCGCTCCACGGCGTCGGCCAGCTCAATCTTCATCTCGCCCATGCGGGCGTTGAACGATTCGATATCCTGCTGGCGGACGAGACGGAGGCCCGGCTCTGGGTACGGCAGCGACATCCCCCGCCAATACGACTGGATCTGGCTGCGAGTGCTGCCCACGGCCTTGAACGCGGGGTGAGCCGTATCCAACAGCTTCTTGGCCGCAGACAGGTACTGGCCTTCAGCCCCGAAGCTCTCGGCGGCTTGGGCTTTCTGTTCGGCGTTAAGCGTCTTTCTCACGCCCAGCCAAGTGAAACTGACCCGCGCGGCGGCGAAGTTGCTCTGCAGCCGCTGGGATGGTGAAATGGACGGTGTGATGGCCGGTGCGAAAGCGGTGGGCTCCCGCCGGCGTGACGGACGATGTGCGGTCATGGTCATACGCGCTCCTTTGTTGTTGTTGATGATGGAATCCCCCCGACGGACATGATGTCCGGGCGGGCATGTTCCTCTTCATGGGAACGCACGCACCGGTGTTGCGGCGCCTCAGCCACGCCTTGGCTTACGGCGCTGCGTCCGGCGTCCCTGTCCTTCTTCGGACAGGTCGACGAGTGTCGCCCGTCCAGTGTGCTCGATCACGTGCAGCACCGGCGGCTGTGACTTGGGGTCGGCCATGATGCGGTGGGCGTACCGGGCCGCCTCATGCCGATCGCCAGAATTCACGTCGACGATGTAGACGACGCGGAACAGTGGCTCCGGCCCACGTTCGCGATCCGGCGGCTTGATGATCATGCCGGCCGGCTCATGCTCCGGGTTCAACCGCTGGCAGAGTGCGTCGACCGCCTTGGCATTGAGCGGCTTGCGCGTCCCGCCGTCCGTGGCGATGTCGGCGATGACTTGGTCGGGGATAGTGCCTCCGCCCTGGAGGTTCTCATCCTGGTGGAATCGCAACGCCGCCAGGATGGTGGCCAGTTCGCGGCGATTGACTTTGAGAAGAAATCGGTGACGTCTGCTCATGATCCCACCCTTCCTGGCCCCGGCGGCAACAGCGTCGTGTCCGCTCCCTTGGCCTGCCGGATCGTGACACGCCCGTCCGGCTTGATGGTCACCGATCGCCAGCCATCCGGCAGACCCCACACGCAGTCCATGAGTTTGCGACGCAACGGCTACTGCGGCCCCGACAACCTCATCCAGAAGCCATCCATCTCCTCGGCAAACTGGGATTCCTGGGTCTCGTAGCTGTCCCCTTCCTCACTGTAGCCGCCGAAGTGGAACCATATTTGGGAGTCGCTGAGCTGCCCCTGGGCCTCGGGCGTCACGTAGATGTCTTCATCCGCCCAG
>JAIOPX010000060.1 GCA_021413705.1 Planctomycetota bacterium
CGTCACGACGGACCCTATCAAGTTGGAAGGGATCCCCCTGGGTTCCTTCCAGATCATTCTCGATTGGACGGACTTAGGCGGTCCGTTCATGTACCGCATCGTGGCGACCAATTCGGAATATGCCACACCCAACCGCTCCGAAACACCCCATCCTCACGTCGATGGCGAATGCCTCTGTGAAGGGGAGGCCAAGGTTCCGATCCGGAAGGCCCTGAAGCAAGGCCGGCTGTTTGACTTCTTCACCATCGTCAGACAGACGCTGCTGACTTACAACGCGGCCAGCGCCTACGTTCAGCTCAGCGAATGGAACGGGAGTGCGTGCCACGACTGCGGAAACGTGATTGACGTGGAGGACTACGATTCATGCGATCGGTGTGGGGTTCGCGTCTGTTGTGGCTGTTGTTCTCGCTGCGACGACTGTGACGGTTCCCTGTGTGGCAACTGCATCCAGAAGTGTCCTGCCTGTGAAGAATCCTTTTGTAAAACTTGCCTCTCCCCGTGTCGCACTTGCGATACTCACTTCTGCAAGGAGTGTCTTGACCATGGACAATGCACTGACTGCCGATCGGCAGACCAAGAAGAGCAACGACAGACCGAGCCAGAAAAACCCGCCCCCAGCACCCAGACTGCCGAGGTCGCCCGTGTTGCGGTTCACGCCCACCGCGTTCGCCAAGCTGTTGCACCTGCGTGACGCTGGAGCCACTGAAGTCGGGGGTTTTGGGATTACTGCCCCCCACGATCTCCTGCTGATTGAGGATCTGCGACTTGTAGAGCAGACCTGCACGGTAGTCTCCGTGAAGTTCGCTGATACGGCCGTGGCCGACTTCTTCGATGATCAAGTGGACCTGGGCCGCCAGCCGGAGCAGTTTGGGCGGATCTGGATCCACACCCATCCGGGCAACTCACCGGCCCCCAGTTGGACTGATGAAGCGACGTTTGCCAGGTGCTTTGGCCAATCCGATTGGGCCGTCATGTTCATCCTGGCCCGAGGAGGCGAAACCTATGCGCGGCTGCGGTTCAACGTCGGACCCGGCGGCGCGCTGGAAATCCCGGTGGAGGTTGATTTTAAGGGACGATTTCAGGCGGCCGATCCAGAGGCGTGGGACCGGGAGTATAGCGACAACGTCGAGGCGCTGCATGCGAAGCCGTCAGGGATCGTAGATCGAAGATACCCGTGGGCAGAGCCGGCCGCATTCTTGGACGACTGGCACGAGGCTGCCCGTTTTGAAGAAGACCCTTTTCACCACGGAGGCCCACATGAGTTCGACAGTTGATCGGTTCGTACGGCAGGCCGAATTAGTCCCCCGTGAAAAGCTGGAGGCACTGCGCATCACCGTAATCGGCGTCGGAGCAGTAGGGCGCCAGGTGGCCCTGCAATTGGCGGCCATGGGGGCCAACAAAATCCAATTGGTCGATTTTGATCGGGTGGAGCCCACCAATGTGACTACGCAGGGATATTGGGCTGCTGACCTGGGGCAACTCAAGGTCGAGGCCACGCGAGCTGCCATCGCGAGAATCGACCCCATGATCGACGTCCAGGTTATTCCTGACCGCTTCCGGCCCGCGGTGGATCTTGGTGAGGCCGTCTTCTGCTGCGTGGATTCGATTACGGCCCGCGGCGCTATTTGGCGTTCCGCCGGTTCCCGTTGCCGGTTTTGGGTAGACGCCCGGATGCTGGGGGAGATCATTCGCGTTTTAACTGTGGCCCAGCAAAATGGTCGTCAGCACTATCCGACGACGCTCTTTCCCCAGGCCGAGGCTGACACAGGCCGCTGCACGGCGCAAAGCACGATCTATACGGCCAACATCGCGGCCGGCCTGATGCTGCATCAGTTCACTCGTTGGCTACGTGGGATTCCAGTGGACCAAGATGTTCTGATCAATCTGCTGGCCGGCGAATGGTCGAGCACTACCTGACCTTGAGTAGCCAAGAAACCTTCCTTGGAGAAACTTGTCCATGATCACGATCACCCGTTCGATGGCTCGTCTCGTACGGGCCGTTTTTCGTAAAGCCCTTGGCAATGCTGCTCGGGGTAGCTTAGGCGTTGTAGGAATTGAAAGCAGCGCTGACGGGCTCCTGTTCAAGTCGAAGTTCAACGACGTCGCCATCGAATACAGAGTACCAGGGCATTACCCGGCAGAGTCTGTAGCCGTACCGATAGATCTGCTGCGGACAGTGGAGGCCGGCAATGATGAACCGGTGCAGATCCAACAGTCCAGTAAACGCATGGTCGAGGCTCACTGGAACGACGGTGCCGTACCGCAAATCGGGCACTTCGATGCCGACAAGGCTGGCGACCGACTTAAAGGGTTCCCAGCAGTGCCGAGAGAATGGCTTGAGAACGAGCCTCGATTGCTTGAAGCGTTGCAGGATGCTGCCGGAACCGTGAACCAGTATCCGAACCGGTTCGCGACCAACATGATTCAGTTCCGCAACGAGATGGGATCGTTGGGTGCCACGGACGGCAGACACCTATTGGTCCAACGGGGCTTCGCACTGCCCAAGGGCGAACTCTTATTCCCCGCCAACAACGTGTTCACAGCCAAGGAACTACCTACGAACCTGCCGGTGTTCATAGGCCGGACCGAGGATTGGTTGAGCGTACGAGTCGGTCCGTGGATGTTTCACTTCCTGATCGACAAGGCAGGCCGCTATCCGAAGTTACAGGACCAGATAAGGGCTGCTGAGACTGCCACAAGTAAGCTGCACGTCTCTGAACCTGATGCGGCATTTCTGGCCCAGACCTTGGAACGACTCCCAAACCACGAACATACTTTTCAGCCGGTGACGGTGGAGCTCAACAGTCAGGTCTGCGTGCGGGCCAAACCTGAGGAAAGCTCGCAAGTGACGGAGGTGCTACTCAGTAGCTCCAGCTTGGAGGGGACGGCAACGGCGTTCAATACGGACCGCCGCTACCTGGCCCGCGCCCTGCGGATGGGTTTTCGTGAGATTCTGATCTTCGACAAGGACCGACCTGTGCAGTGCCAGGATGAGCACCGCACTTATGTCTGGATGCCTCTTAGCTCGGAAGGCGTGATCAAGCGGGCTAAGGCCATGATTCAGATCCACTCGCCGTTGCAGGAAGCGAGGGACAAACCACAACTCAAACAGCAAAGGACAACATCTATCATGCCACGCAGAAAGGCCAGTGATTTCGGAGTAGTCCCGGCCAACGGGACGACCAACGGTTCAACGAGCGGCCACACCAACGGAAATGCCACGGAACCTTCCCACGGTGCCAGCCACAGTACCAGCAATGGTGCGGCCAATGGAGACAATGCCCCCGAGGTATCGTTGATCGACCAAGCGGAGGCCGTGCGGACTTCACTCCGGGAGGCGGTAGACAAGGTGGGAGACCTGATCGGAAGCCTCAAGAAACAGCGCAAGCAGTCGAGGCTGGTGCAGAGTACGTTGAGTTCTCTGAGACAGTTGCAGACGTTGGATGCCTGAAAGTCGACTCTCGGAGGTATGGGGCGGTTGTGTTCTTTTCAACATGGCCGCCTCGTACCCGCAACCAGCCAGGGATTCCCTCCGAGTATCCGCGGTGCCCATCCCGTGTCCTTCAAGTCATACAAGCTAAGGTCATTCGGCAGGGCACGGGGAAGTTGTCATGCTGCTGGAATCCATCATCCATGACCTGAAACCGCACATCCTCAAATACGGTCAACGAGTGGCAGCCGAAACTAACACAGCCCGCTAGTTACCGATAACAGAGCAGGACAAGCCATGACACTTGTTGGTTTTATCACCGAGCTGTCAAGCACTGGCGACGAACGCCGGGACTTCAAGTTGTTTCTTAAGGTTCTTCGCCAAGTTGCTCACAGCACCATCAACGGACACGGTTTTCAGGGAGTTCACTTTCAACAGAATGGAATGTCGTGTAATGTGCCGTTCTTTGATTACAGCATAATACACACAATTCGCAGTCCTGTTCTTCCCGCTGCGGATACTCCGAAAGGTGTTTATCGCCACTTCGGCGGCTATGCTGCCTTGGAGGGGGAGCATATTACAAGCGACTTGTTTGGTACTTATCATGTGCCAATGAAAGCAACTACGGTGAAGGGCAAAAAGTTTCAGCCCATCGCTACCATCCATATTTGTAGCCATTCTTTGCCCAATGAAGTATTGACGGGTGAATTGACCAAGCTGCCCGAGCTTGAAGCCGCATAGGACGATAGCAATTACGGGTGCGATGCTTGGCTTGCAGCGGATAACTTTGATAATACTGACTACCAACACTTCACCAAGAAGTTCAGGCAGCACTGCGTGAAGATCGGCTCTCAGATATACGTGGATCTAGAGAATTGAACTGCACTGACCGGAGTCTTGTGGCATGAAAACGCTTGAGCAACTGCAAAAAGAACATCCCAGTCTGTTTAACGCGGCGGCAGAATGGGTCTGTGAGGGATGGGGCGTCAGAGAGGATGTATCACGTTTCCCGTCGCCGGAACAATTGGCAGCCGCCATGCTCATGGAGGCCCGTGACCAGGATGGGTGCGTCGAACGAGGGGAAAGCGATGCCTCTTTTCCGAAACTTCTGCGGGAAGTAGCGTTCGGCATCCTATTCGCCATGCATGGCGCACGTACCATAAGCGGAGACTAACAATAAGTGTGGGTATCCGACGCCTGTCGGCAGCGAATATACTCTTGCCATGCGCATCCCCCATACGCAACTGTCCCCCACGGCGCTGCGAGCCGTTGTTGAGGAGTTCGTTACCCGAGATGGAACGGACGATTCATCGGTCGAGCGACGCATTGAGCAGGTTCTGCGGCAACTCGAGGAGGGACGTGTGGAGTTGTATTTTGAGCAAGAAACCAAGACCTGCAACATTGTAGCAGTTGCGGCTACCATGAATCAGAAGACCGGCGACACTGGCGAATAGCCATCTTTGGGGACTTCGACCACGGGAAGACAAGCCATAGGATGAACAATGAAAAGTATCCTCGTCATAACGACGATCCAAATCCTGTGCTTATCGCTGGCTCTTGCGGCCGATCCAACCGTTGATACCGCAGGTCAGTACATTGCGCGCGGCGAGCAGCGGTTTCGCGATAACGACATTGCGGGTTCGCTGAGTGACTTCGACCGGGCCGCGGAATTAGATCCACGCATCGCACCTCACCTTTGGCAGCGGGGAATCAGCCATTATTACGCGGGCCGGTACGACGATGGCCGTCGTCAGTTTGAGGCTCACAAAGCGGTCAACCCGCACGACGTTGAGAATGCAACGTGGCACTTCCTTTGTGTGGCTAAGAAAAATGGTCTGGATACGGCTCGCAAAGCGATCATCGAGATCGATACCACACGAGACACGCGAGTGCACATGGCCGAAATCTACGAATTGTACGCCGGGCGCGGAACTGCCGACGCTGTACTCAAGGCGGCGGAAACAGCAGGGACGGAACAATCGAGGCTGTATGCACACTTGTACCTGGGCCTCCATTACGAGGTGGCCGGCGATGCCGAGAAGTCAAAGCGACATATGCGACTCTCCGCTGCCGCCAAACTGGTGAATGTTTACATGTATGAGGTGGCACGCATTCACCTGCTGCAGCGCGGCTGGCAGGACGATCAGCCGACACCGAAGTAACGGAACAGAGCCGATAGACATGGTTAATCGCCGGCTTGCCTATTCGAACTTCGCAATGCGACAAAGGTTTCCGCAATTTTGCTGCCGACCTTGGGATTGTCAATCGTCATCTGCCATACGAGGCTCATTGGCGGTCATCTGACGGTGGGTTTGTGCATTGTGTCAGAAAATGGTACTCCGAACGCGCAATCGGAGAAGCAATTTAGGCCCAAGCCATTGCCTGCTCAGGACACGACCACCTGTGCGCGCTCCGGTCACTGCCGAATTGCATCGGTGTGAGGCACCGACGCGGGCAAGGGTTGCCGCGAACCAGCGGCATGAGACGGCGGCCTCCAATGGGGATCCCATCGTCTCAGCCAAATCCATTTGGACGTTTTCCGGGACTTTGATACATGACTTGAGTTGATGAATTTGACCAGCACAACTTACGGCTGGTTATGGGGTTGCGTGCGGCATTCCTGCATAACGAACGATTTGCGAAGTCGCGATCAGCGCTCGACACCTTTGGTGTCGTTACTGTGCTTAGCGGGCGCAGGGCTCCCAGGATTTTATCGGGGAATCTGAAGATTGTCCCAAAAAGATAGCATTTTGTTCAGAAAAGGCATCCATTTTGTCTTAGAATAATACTCTCGCTGTGTTCGTTTTGATTCAAGTTTGCTGCTCTCCAACTCTCAACGGAAAGGAAAAGCTAATCATTAGCAAATGACCTGAAGCCTACAAAGAACACCACCATATTTCTCCGTTGCCTAATCCGCACGGCGAAGTTTCGTGGTGTTTTTTTGTTGCGTTCAGCGTAAGACTTAGGCAGCCCGCTGCGGAGTCGTTTTTGGGGTGGGCCCAAGAACACGCTATCGGGGCAAGTTTTCTTGAGAACGAGGGAATTCCTCACCAGGAGAGAAACTATGTTACGTTATCTTTTGATGGCCGTCGTGGCATTGAGCGCAACCAGCGCTCACGCTGTGCTGATCAACGTCGATTTCAACGCGTCCATGTACTTGGCCGGGGCGGGGACGTTCTCCGGTTCGCCTGCGACAAGTGTCGGCCCGGATACGGCGGGGAGCATTTGGAACGGCGTCAACATTGATGTCACCCATTCGTCTTTACCGCTTTTGAATTCATCTGGGGGGGTAAGCGGTGTATCTCTCACCTCTGCCATCCTTGCCGACGGCTGCTGTGGTGGACAGTGGACAGGCACGAATTATGCGGGCCTAATGTCGGACATGTCAGCGAACGCCGGATTCAGTCCCAGTGATCTAACTTTGTCGGGCTTGACCCCAGGCGTTTGGAGCCTCTGGGTCTACACTCCCTATGCTCTGGGAGATATTACGGCCAATGGTACATTTGGACCAGCACCCGCCGAAGGATTCGATCAAGTAAATGCGGGGGACGGGTCCACGACTATCGCAGGTGGGAGCGATGGCGATCATCCTCACTATGTGTTTTTGCAGCCGACAGTTCTCGGCGATGGACTGCTATCCATCGGTTCAACGCATCGAGCATCGGGCTTTCAACTCTTTCAGGCAGACGCAGTGGTACCTGAACCTTCCGCTGTCGTCCTCATGGGCCTCGGCTGCATCGGGCTGGTCGGCATCACACTGCGGAAGAAGTTTCGCCGGGCTTAATGCTCTGCGACCGCTAATTCGTAACTACACAGGCCCCGCCAGGCCCGCTGATCTGGCGGGGCTTTTTTTGTTCCGCAGACGCCCATTTGGCGTCCAACTGCTTCGTGGTGAGCCCCGTTTAATGACACTCACTGGAAAACCACCGTTTTCGCCACTGTGAACAGCCGTTTTCAGATAGGACCCCCGGCTGGGGCAACGTGAGTCCCGAGAACTCGTCGGGCTTGTCGCCCGCCGTTGCGGGCATGCGTGGGGTCGTAGGGTATTGGGCCAGGAATTGGGCCTCACCGGGGATCCTGGCGGCGTCCAACGAGAATTAGAAAATCTTCTGCCGAACCCTTGTCGTAGCGGAAGGGAACAAGTAGGGTGGAGTTTGCCTTGCCATTTAACGACATATAAATAAAGAGCGCCGTTACTGAAAAAAGCTGTTGAGACTCTCTTGGGCCCTGCCGTGTTACGGCAGTTATTTTCCCAGGAGGTACTCGACAGCTTTTTTTGTTGGACGGGTGACTTGCTGGCCCTTTAACAGTCCTGGCGATGGGTTTTTGCCAATGTCTGCCCACAATTCGAAACTCACAAGAAACAGGGCGCTTGCGCTCCGCCGTCGGTGGTGGAACGTCAGCGCCCTTTTTCTTTGAATGCGTTGTGGCTCTGTCCGACCGCGTGTGTCGGACCGCAGGAGCTTGCTTAAGTCTGTTGCACTTTGATGGGCGGAAGGTACGTGGCTTTTATGTTGACGAAAAATTGGACTCGTTCTGTGGTCTTGGGTGCCGCTCTGTGGGCGACTCTCGGCGCCATCAACGCCTCCGCGGCGTTGGTCATAACCAACGGGACTTTTACCCAAGGCGGAGGATACAACGCTAATGTGGTTGACTGGTTCGACGGCACCGCAGGCGGCGCCGGCAACCCCTATCAAGACACATTCATAGACACAAATCCCCAGCCGCCCGCCTCCGGCACCGAAGTCGTATTTTCTGGAAATGCGTCCCCGGCCCCCCAGAACTTCCTCTATCAGGCCATCGGCACCAAGGGAGCGACCGACGGCACGCTCAACTTTTCGGTCAACATTGGCAACTTCTCGACTAGCACGACGTATCGCGGAGGCACATTGGAAATCAATCTCTTTCGATCAGGCACGTTTGTTGGTGCGGATGGCACGGATGTTCTCGGCGCGGCAGGTGTCACCCAGATCGGTTCAACGATCACTAAAGCCATCGACCGAGGAGGCTCTTTCCCTAATAGCGCCTATGAAACGGGTTCGTTCAATATTGCATCTGTCAATCCCCTCGATACGTTCTATCTCCGTTTTCACTGGACTCCGACCGGTGTAGACTCCTACATTGGCGCTGACCTCGTCACCATTACCGTAGACGCCGTTGCCGTGGACGCCGTGCCCGAGCCGAGCACATTCGTCCTGGCCACATTGGGCTTGGCCGCACTGGGGCTGGTCGGCTGGAAGCGTCGAGTGCGTGGCTGAATGTGAATCGTAGAATGAGGAATGTGGATTAATTTGGAAGTAGAGAGCTTAGTGCCGGTAGGGGAGAGGTAACATCGGCGGGATCCGTCGCGGGCTTGCAAAAACGCACGGGGCGGCCCTTTTTCTATGCGCCACCGGTACGTGATCTAAGCCACGAACACTACCGTTTTATGATTTTGCCTAACAAACCACCGTATAGAATACTCGGTAGCGCTAACGAACCTCGTTTCCGGGATGTCTTTGGGGTAGTCCCCTGTCTGGGATATCATGAGTCCCAACTAACGTCGGAACCACAGTTTCTGCTCTGGTTCCGCCAAACGAACCTTTTCTTAGGCTCCTGGCCAAAGGAACATTCCGCCAAGGCACTAGTATTCCCCACCGGCGGAGGGTAGCATGTGCCCGCTGAGTAGCATTTCCCGCCACAAGAGCCTGAGGATTACCGCGACGCATTCGCCGAAGAAACGGCGACCGATTTAAAACATCATTATTCTTGTCCTGAACTGTCAGAAGGCATCGGTGCCTTCTTCCACCTTGGGTTGACGATAGTCATGCCCGGTGGGAGATGCTCCCGATGCCTTTTTTGTTTTAAGCGACTCGCGTTGCAACTTGCCGTGACCGCCTGACAGGATTTTGGCCAATGCTCTCTCCGACTCGATTCACACCAGAAACAGGGCGCTTGCGCTCCGCCGTTGGTGGTGGAACGTCAGCGCCCTTTTTCTTTTTCAGCCAGGCACCGATATCCAGTTCGCTCTCCGCTGCAACTGGAAAATTCAAGCTCAACCTTTGGAGGAAATAAATGTTGCGTGCAATGCAAGTGGCCCTGATGGGATTGGCAATGTTCGTAGGTTCCGCCGCGCCGGCGTGGGCGGTGGTGCAGGTAAGCAACCTGGGCAACGCGAATGACTTTAACTTTACGATGAAATCCACCACCGACCGGATAGCGGGGTCGTTTACGACGGATGCTTCGGCTGCGTCATGGACATTGGCGGGCGTGACCGCCAGGCTCCAAGGCAACGGCTCTAGCCCGGTGCAAATGAGTCTGTTCGACAATGTCGGCGGTCAACCGGGATCCTTGCTCGAAGTGCTCGCGGGTACTCCCGCTCCCGCGGTGAGCAACACAGATTATTCATTTACATCCGCGGGCGAAGCCCTGAGCCCTTCGACCACCTACTGGCTGGTGTACCAAATGCTGTCAGGGTCACCCAGCGTGTATTGGGCTGGCACCAACAACTTGAGCCAGACGTCCCCCAACGCCTGGACGATCGGCGATGGCATCGCCGGCAGTTCCAATAGCGGGGCCACATGGGGATCGGGGCCAGGGGTGGTGCAGTTCCGCGTGGACACAGCGGCCGCGGCAATAGATATTAGTCCGCCCTTCGTGACCGCACCGGCGCCATTTGTGGCCAGGCAGGGGGACGTAGTAACCCTTGCCGCCATCTACGGCGACAGCCAAGACCCCAATCCCTCGATCAGTTGGGTAACCCCTTTCGGCAACTTTACCGGCAATAACATTCCCATGACCATTCCCTTCAACGCCCCTTTGGGCACGTATCCCCCCGCCGGGATTCCGATCACGGTGACAATCACGGACGCCAGCCAAAACTCGACTTCCGCTCAAACGAGTTTCACGGTGACCGCGGCCGAAGCCGTTCCCGAGCCCTCGACCTTCGTCCTGGCCGGGCTGGGGCTGGCCAGCCTAGGGTTGGTCGCGTGGCGGAGGCGCCGCGCTCGCAGTTGATCGTCGAAATTTGAAACCGACAAACAACAAGGCCCCGTTGTTCTTCTTGACCGACGGGGTTTTGTCATGCGCAGCCCCCTCGTATGGCCGCCCACTCGTCCAGTTTGCCATACCTTTTCTGACACGATGCAGAAAACGAGCGGTTTTGCCTTCCTTGAACGGCTTGGACAGGTGAGACCCCCGGCTGGGGCAACCTGAGTCCCAAGAACTCGTCGGCAGAGGGACTATGACAAAGCCCCGGCAAACGAATTGGGCACCCATGTCCGATTGAATGGTTGCTGGATCCGCCGGCCGGGATTGCGGAGCCACGCGGCGGTATAATCGCCGTCATGGCCGACGTCACGAAAATCTTATCTCAAATCGAATCCGGCAAAGTCCACCCACAAAGTCATGATCCTGTAACGTATCAAAATTGTCCACGGTGCCGTCCTGACACCTTTTACTGACCGTAGGGAGATTCTTGATGACAGTGCATGTGACTCGACTGCCGATCCAACTGCTGCCGGATTCAAGCCGGGTCATTACCCGGTTCTTTGGGCCGGGAGACGAGAACCGGATCAGGGACATTATCAAGCGGATGTTGGCCATTCCCGAAACCAAGGTCGAGCCGCTCCTCGCGAGCCTCGAGAGCAACTTCCGGCTGACACACCCAAATATCGACGACGTTTTTCTCCAACATTTTGAGTTGGTCAAAAATCATGTTTCAGGCGCAGATGAACTCAGCGATAACCTGCGGTTGCTCATCGGTGCTTGCTTCACGATGGAATACGCCATCGAGTCGGCCGCCCTGTTTAATCCCTCGATGGTTCCTGCTCTTGATCAGGCCGGCTTGCCGCCCGGCTCGGTGCGGTTCCTCATGAGCCTGCGGGCAACCGGCGAGGGTCACATTTCATCGATTGTCTTTCGCCGGGGTGTCGTCGATGCGAATGGCGGGGTCAGCGTCGACCCGCCCGGCCAACGCAGCCGGACGATGGCGGCGGTCGCTTGGGACAGTTTTGAAAAAGCGTTCTTCGTCCGTGAATTGCAGGCGCTTGGTGCGTGGACGAACCAAGCCCAGGCCACGCTAACCCTGCTGGGCGACCGGTTCACGCGAGCCCAACTCTCCGACGCCATCGACGCGGTTCGGGCCAGGGCGTCCGTTTCGGGCAAGTCGGAGGAAGCGAACGACGCCATGTTCGCGCTGACCCGGGCAAATTACCATCTCCACCTGCCGGAGGATGGCGACATTTCGGAGCTTGTCATTTTTCCGCATTCCGACAATGAACGGCACGGGATCGAGGATATGCGCCTCGTCCAGTTCACGGATGACGATGGATTGTGCCGCTATTACGGCACCTACACTGCGTACGATGGATCGAGAATCTTTCCCCAGCTTCTCGAGTATCGAAAGGACGAGAACATCGAGATTCACATGCTCAGCGGAGGCTGTGCGAAGAACAAGGGGATGGCGCTCTTCCCGCGAAAGATCGACGGTAAGTACGCGATGGTAGCGCGTTTGGACAATGAAAACCTTTACTACATGGAGTCGGACGACGTGTACACGTGGGACCGCGCCCGGCTGCTCCAGACGCCAAGATTTCCCTGGGAGGTGATCCAGATCGGCAATTGCGGATCACCCCTCGAAACGGAGGCGGGCTGGCTACTCTTGACCCACGGCGTGGGCCCGATGCGCCAATACTGCATTGGCGCGACCCTGTTGGACCATGACGACCCTTGCCGAGTGATCGGCCAGACCAGCCAACCCCTGCTCGTTCCCACCGGAAAGGAACGCATCGGTTATGTGCCGAATGTCGTCTACTCGTGCGGCGGCATGATCCACATGGGATTCCTGATCCTCCCCTACGCGATGAGCGACTCAGCCTCAAGCATCGCCGTTATCAACGTCGACGAATTGATATCGTCGCTTGAACAATAAAGAACTCGACCGCCTAACGCACCATCGGCCCCGTCCGGCCTTTGGTCGGGCGGCGCTTTTGCTTTCCGCAGTCCCTCCAATGGGCACCCCATGGTCTCACCGCCCATACGTTTACCGATATCCGTCATCTAACGACCCATACTCAGAATGCCGTTTCAGGGATTGGCCCCCATGCTGGGGCACACGCACCAGCAGTATACTACCTCGCACTGAGAAAGCAGCGCTCGTTTTCGCTAGGAGAGAAAGAGCCATGGCCGAATCATCGTCGGAGTCCGACCCGCTTGAAACGGCAGCAGGCGCGGCGAAATGGAAGCAATTCGAGGCCGAGTTGGCGCGGATGACCAAGGTCTATCTGGATGCCGCGGACCCCATCGTCATTCGTGACATGGAGGGAAATGTGGTGGACATCAACCACGAAACCGAACGAGTCTTCGGCTGGTCGCGCGGCGAGTTTCTGAACCGGGGCATCAAGCATCTCTTGACGCCTGAGTTCCATCCGGCGGCGGACGACATGTACAGTCGCGTGCAGCGTGGAGAATTGGTTCGCAACGTCGAGGGCGCCGTCCGCTCGAAGTCTGGCGACATCGTGCCCGTGCTGGTAACGGCCTTTCTGCTCACCGACGAACACGATCGACCGCTCGGCTACGCGCAAATCGTCAAGGATATCACCCGGCTGAAGGAGGCGACGGAGCAGTTGGCGGAACGGAACCGTGAATTGCAGCAGTTTGCCAACACGATCTCGCACGATCTGGGGGCGCCGCTGCGCTCGATTCGTCTATCCGCCGACCTCCTGCGCAAGGAATGCGGGGACGGAATAAACGAAGAGAGTCGCGAGCACCTCGCCTTCATCAGCGAGGGCATCGACCGCTTGGATCGCATGGTCGAAGAACTGGTGGACTATGCCCAAATCGAGTTGCGGGAGTTTGTATTCCAGGAGACCGATTGCGGCCGGGCGCTGGCCGAAGCGCTGGCGAACCTGCAGGCGGCGATCACCGAGAACAGCGCCGTCGTGACCTGGGATGCGCTGCCGACCCTCCAGGCCAACCGGACGTGGATCGTGCAACTATTTCAGAACTTGATCGGCAATGCCATCAAGTTTCGCCGCTTTGAACCACCCCGCATTCACGTCTCCGTCACTGCGGAGGAGGGTGGTTGGAGATTTACGATTCGCGACAACGGGATTGGCATCGACGCCAGCGACTTGGAAAGTATCTTTGGATTGTTTCGTCGCCTGCATGCCGACAACCTCTTTCCCGGTACGGGGTTCGGTTTAGCCATCTGCAAAGCGATCGTGGCGCGACATGGCGGGAAGATCTGGGTCGAATCTGAGAAGGGCGCCGGCTCCACGTTTCATTTCACACTGCCACAGCCTCGCGACGGCTGAGGGGATTCACCCAATGCAGAATGACTGTAGCCCCTCCGATGGGCACCCCATCGTCTCGTCAGCCATACCTTGTTGGTATCGTTCAGCAAACCACCGAATTTCGGTTTTTGGACGGAGTGCGGACGGTGACCCCCGACTGGGGCAGTGGCGGTCCCAAGAACTCATCTCAGAAGGGTTTTCTGCTCGGAACCGTCAAACGAATGATTTGTTGCGGCGAAGTTCAAATCCGGTCGCGCCGCTCTATCCCATGAGCCTACAGGATCCCCGGTGTACTGACGCGGATCCCTTTGAGGGCCATCTTTAGCGCGTCCTGGTTGGGGGCCACCGAGAAGGCCGTGTTCGTATCGATCAGATCGTCGTCGACCAGCTTCTTGAGGCTCATCGTGAAATCCTGCATCCCATCCGCCGCGCCGATGCGGATGGCGTCAGACAGTTTGTTGTCCTCGCCCTGCAAGATCAGCTTCTGCACGATGGGGCTAAAAAACATGATCTCGACCGCTGGCACCCGGCCCACGTCCGGCTTGATGGACTTGAGCAGCTTTTGCGCGATGATGCCTCTCGTATTGAACGCGATCGCGCTGCGTATAGCCCCGTGCATTTCCTGAGGAAATAAATCCAGGATACGCCCGATAGTCGTCGCAGCGCTGGACGCATGAATCGTTCCATAGACTAGGTGGCCCGTTTCCGCAGCATGAATAGCCGTCATGAACGTCTCCTGGTCACGCATTTCTCCCACCAGCATGACGTCGGGGTCTTCACGCACCGCGTGTTTCATGCCGGTCGCAAAGTCTTCAACATCCTGGCCGATCTCCCGCTGGTTAATCAGGCATTTGTCCTGGGTGTAGACGAACTCGATCGGATCTTCTAGCGTCAGGATATGTTTGCGGTACTTGCGATTGATGTAGTTCAGCATCGCCGCGATCGTCGTCGATTTGCCCGAACCCGTGACGCCGGCCAGCAGGATCAGGCCTTGGTCGTAATTGCAAAGCTGCTCCACGGTTGGCGGCAGATAGAGACCCTCGAAGTCCGGAATCCAATTGTTGATTCGGCGAGCCACCAAACCGATGTTCCCCAACTGCGTGAGCACGTTCACGCGGAACCGCCACGTCGTGCCGTCGACCACACAGGAATAGGCGAGGTCCACTCCGCCCGTCTTACGGAAAATCCCTTGAGCACGCTCGTCCATCATCGGCAGCAGCAGCCCCACCATCTCTTCAGCTTCGATAGCGCCTCGATTCAGCGGCTTCAACTCGCCCTTCGTCCGCACCATCGGCGGACTGCCCACTTTCATGTGCAGGTCGCTTCCCTCCAGCTTCACCAGCGCACGAAACAACTTGTCCACTTCCAGGTCCTGCTTCTGCCGATTGAGACGGTTCAGCAAGTAGTCGCTCAAGCCGTCCGCGTTGCTCGCGCGGGACATGTCCCCTTGTTCTTCAGCCTGCTTGTGCGACATTTCCGAGTTCTCCTGTGATGGTTGGTCCGTGAGCCATGGTGCGTTCACTTCGACCCGAGAACAGAATCATGACAACAAGGTGATGATGGATGTGCCGGATCGAATCGAGTGCAAGGACTGGGACCGCAGGCAGTGGCCACGCGCCACGTTCATGCTGAACATGCTACTCTCCGCTGGTTGTCGATGCAGTCCCTCCTTCGCTTGACAGAGCGGCGCTCTCGTCATTTGTCAACACGCGGATGCGGACCTCGACATGATTTTTTTCCTCTGCGCGTCGATAATTCAGCGTGTCCACCATGTCCAGTACCAGCAGCAGTCCAAGACCGCCAGCCTCGCGGTCTTCGGCGTGCAGATCGAGCGCAGGGCCGCTGCGGGGATCGAACGGCCTTCCGTCGTCCACAATGCGCAGAATAATCTGATCGCGCAGAATAACGAGTTCCATGTCGATATAGTGCGTGTTGTAGTCGACATAGGCATAGCGCATCACATTAGTGACCAGTTCATCGACGACCAGATGCACAGCGTAGGCGGCCCTGTGAGGAACGTGATGGGCATCAAGGAAGTCCGTGACGCGGGCACTCAAGCCCTTGAGTTCAGCGACTTCGTTTTTGATCGCCAGCCTCAATTCGCCTTCTCGGGGGGGACGTGCCGGGGCGGCGGATATTGATTGCTGGGACGTGGATTCGTCGGTTTCGGCCTTGAGCTGCGGACTGGCGGCGTCGGATTGGCCCTGAGCGCCCCGCAGGATGCGTATTGCTTCGTCCAGGTCGTACGCAAACGGGAACATCTTATCCACCCGGGACGTCTTCAGGACGGATTCCACGATACCCCTCGGGTTCAGGAGGACCATGGAGTGGCCGACATTCTTGAGTTTTTTGCCGTTGGTGATCAGCAGGCCAATTCCACGAGACGCCATAAATTCGCGTCGCCTCCGAGAAACCCGCGCTCACTTCCTCAGTTCCTGTCGTGTCCAGGCGACCGGCAAGTACGATGTGGGTGATGTCGTCCTCGCGTGGGAGAATCGTCATCTTCATGGTTGGGCTCCGGATCTGGCCTGCCGGTGTCGTTTCCGTCCCATAAAGCACCCGCTTAACACACAACACGATTGAGCTGCTGCTGCGAAGATGTCCGGGCATAGTTGGGGAGACGATAAAGACGTCCAGCGGGCCCCCAGTCTACAACAGCTGTGAACCATTGTTCAAGTTGACCGCGGCATCTTGTTCGGGCGGATATCCATTCCGCCAGTCTCAGTTAGATATCCGAGCGATCGAAGTTTCTGGACCCTATGCATACCATGGCACAAAGTTGGCAGGGCGCAGCTCCTGTCGAAGATCCGCCGCCCGTGTGACGACAAGCTGCCGCGCGCCGCCCGACAAGCGTGGCGGTGGTAAGCCCCGTCTGGTCTGGCGGGGCTTTTTGCAAACAGCGGCCCCCTCGTTTGGTCACCCCATGGTCTCATGCCCCATATCTTTTATGACACAAGGCAGAAAACGACCGAAATTTAGGACTCGTGAGAGTACAGACGGGGGTAATCACCCCGACTAGGATCCTATGAGTCCCGGCAATTTCTTGGGAGTGGGTTCTTTGCTCTCAACCGCTTTCTCGATAATTGGCTCACTTTCCTACGCATTCCAGATCGCACGTGTGACCGTGCGTGGATACGATTGCGGATTACTGACGATAGTCGTCGGCGTCCACACCTTGCTTTTTGAGGAGCTTGTGCAACCCCTGTCGCGACATACCTGCCTGCTGCGCCGAACGCGCCACATTGCCCGAGTTTTCGCGCAGGAGGGCGATAAGGTAGTCCCGCTCCGCACTGACTAGAGCTTCAGCGCGGGAACCCGCCGGCATTTGACCACGAGCAGCCACCCCTCCGTCCAACGAACCGCTTTGGAGCGGGGTCGGAAGATCGTGGGGAGTGATTGTCTCTGTGCGGGCCATGGCCAGACCATGTTCGACGGCATTACGCAGCTCTCGAATATTCCCCGGCCATGAATACTGCTTGAAAAGATCGAGGGTCTGTTCCGAGAAATCCTTTATGCTCGGTTTTGTTGCTTGGAGTTGTTTCAAGAAATGCCTGGCCAGCAGCGTTACGTCATCGCCGCGACGACGCAGTGGCGGCAGTTCGATGTGGATCACTGCCAGCCGATAGTACAGATCACGACGGAACCGCCCGGCACTGACTTCCGACGCCAAGTCACGGTTTGTGGCGCAAATGAACCGCGTATCGATCTGCACTGTCTCCGCCTTGCCGAGTGGAATGAAGGACTGTTCCTGGATCACGCGGAGTAATTTCGCCTGTAACGGCGCCGGAAGTTCTCCAATCTCGTCGATAAATGCTGTACCACCGTCAGCCTGGCTTAGAAGTCCCACTTGGTCTTTGACGGCTCCCGTAAAGGAACCCTTGGCGTGGCCAAACAGGAGTGACTCAAAAAGCGTTTCAGGAACGGCTGTGCAATCGACCACCTGGAAAGAGCCTTGCGACCGGCTACTACGGCGATGAATGGCCCTAGCGACAGCCTCCTTACCCGTCCCGCTTTCGCCCGTGAGCAGCACATTGGCGTCGGTCTCTGCCACGCGCTCGATGATATCGAACAACTCCTGCATCGGCTTGCTTTCGCCGACCAATTCGGAAACGCTGCTGCCGTCTGCCGCCCCGACGGCCTTCGGCGGCCGACCGCGCTTGCTTTGAGCGAGAGCACGTCGAACGCTGGAAAGCAGATCGTCGTACTTAACCGGTTTTAGCAAATAGTCCATGATCCCCAGGCGGACGCTTTCGATGGCGGTCGGAAGTGACGGGGCGCCGGTAATAACGATCAAGGGCACTTGTGGCCAACGCCGCCGCCCTTCTTGCAGCAGTTCCAGCTTGAGGTTGCCCGGCATGTTCAGGTCGGAGAGCACTAAATCGAAGGGCTCCCGAATCAGAGCTTGAAGAGCGGCCTCACCATCCGGGGCACCGACACATTCAAAGCCGGCTTTGCGCAGCAATTCGGCTGTAGTTCTCAAGAACAGTGGCTCATCGTCGGCAATGAGAATCCGCGGCGTCGGTGGCTTATTCATCAATTTCCTCCTGGATCGGATCGACCCGCCAGGGAAAGATAGCCGTAAACAGACTTCCTCGTCCGGGTGTGCTGGAAACTTCGATACGGCCTCCCATCGCTTCGATGAGGCTCCGCGAGACCGATAATCCCAAACCCATGCCGGCTTGCGACTCGGCCTGCTTGGTGCTGAAAAACGGATCGAAAATGCGCGGCATGATCGCGTCGGGAATGCCAGGACCGTAATCCTGAACATGCACAGCAATCTCTTTCGCATCGTGATCGAGCCGCACGTCCACAGTCTCACCTCGCGGCGATGCCTGAATCGCATTGCGAATTAGGTTATACAGGATTTGTTTGACCTCTCCTTCGACGAGTGTCACTCGCACGGGATCTTGATATGGAGCGAAGTTCAGAGGGACTTGACGTTGATCAGACGTATTGGCCAGCATGAAAATCACTTCCTGCACGCATTGCGTGAAGGAGAATTCGTCAGGTCGTTGAGGAGCCCGCTTATAGAGCTGATACATCTTGTGCGTGATTCCGCTGATGCGTTCAATTTCCTTGTCGATGAGTTCCAGCAACTCATAGTGCTCATGCTCTGAAGGAAGAGTAGACTTGATCAGCTCGAAAGCGTTGCGCATCCCCGCCAAGGGATTGTTAATCTCGTGGGCTACTCCGGCGGCAAGCTGTCCCAGCGCGACCAGCTTTTCCATTTGTCTTTGACGTTGCTCAAGCTGCCGTACCCGCGCCGTCCGCTCCTGCACGAGCTGTTCCAGGTGCTCGGCGTGGAGGCGAAGCTGTTCGCGAAGTATCCGACGTTCGGTTACGTCACGCACGCTTGTGCGGTAGCCCAAATGACCACCCTCGGTTTCATACATAGGCTGCCAAGCGAGAGACATCCACCGCGCCTGGCCGCTACGAATCAGGCAGCGGAAATCCGGGCTCACGCCCGACGTTTGGTCTCGTGCCGCGGCCAGAATTGCGATGACACTGGGCCGATCATCCGGCGCCACCAGCGGCAGCGGATAATCTGGCATTGCCAGGCACTCGGCCACGGAATAGCCCGTAATTCGTTCGACGGCCGGGTTGACCCAGATGAGCCGACCGTCGGGTCGGTGCCAACTCTCCCAATCGTAGGTGTAATCCGCGACGGCACGAAACCACCGCTGATCACCGTTGGCGATCGCGGCATCAATGGGGCGATCCATGGCATCTTTGGTTGAGTCGATGCGTTCTTGAGGTGCGGACACGGGCAGTTCCCAACGAAACACATGCACCACAGCGGCTTAAACGCCGGGAGATCACAGATGAAACGCCTTTTCCCGCTCGGGCTGATACACAATTTCATCAACGCGAACTTTGCGGTGCGGTTGCTCCGCCAAGCATTGTACCACATCACCCACTTGGCAGCCGAGAAGGGCAGCGCCCAGCGGTTCGAGAACTGAAACTCCGTCGGGAAACAGGTCGACGTCCTCGGGATATACGAGCGTGACGGTCTGCTGATCTCCCGTCCGGACATCCACGAGCCTAACTGCCGTGTTCATCGTGACCAAGGTTGCCGGGGCGAGACGAGCGTCCATTGGGGCGCTCTCCTCCAGCAACTCGTTGAGATCGGCGACCGAACGAGCATTGCCTCCATGGGACAACTCATCGCCGCTGAGCAAGGTGCCTAGGCGGCGGCGATCCGCGTCGGTCACATACAGCATTTTGTCGGCGCGTGGTTTCATGGGATGTACCTTGCTAAAAAAAGCGACATTGGAAAGAAGAGCGGCAGACGGACCACCCTCCGTCGCCGCTGATTAATAGAGCATAAAGCATGCCACGGAGGCCCCGGGAACGCTTTTCTGATCGAAGGGGTATCGAGAGCGTGGCAATCATCATGAAGTTGGATACATGTCTGTATCAACATGCATCGTGAATCACATGCGTGTCGGGTAAATGGCATGAGAGTAGTGTCTACCACAATAGACACCGTCAACCTGCGAGGGCGCTCGACATATGATTCCAACCGGGGCGACAAGTTATGTCTCGTCAATCGCCCGATTCTCACAATGCGCGGGCACGATGCTTCAATGGCGCGCCGATTGCATTACCATGGGTGGTTACCTCTTACTCACCTACTCTCATGAAAAAGTGCTATGCTCAAGTCACTCTTTCGGTTTTTCGGCATCGTTAAGGATTCTCCCGAGCTGCACGAGTTCGAACCAATCTACGGGCTCACGAGGCCCGCGCTCGAGGATTGGCTTTCTCGTAATCCCATACTCAAGCAGGAGTATGAAGCCAAGCTCAGGGCTCATTATGTAAATAACGCTTGATGAAACCGCTAAGGAGCAGCAATGTCTCTTGTAATTGCACCACGGCTCAATGCCGAAGACACGGCACGATCAGCCGACCAGGCCGTGGTTTCCCAAGAGATAGCGAGGGCAGAAGCGCACTGGGCGCGGCGACTTCGTGGTCGGCTGCGGGACGCGACAATTTCGTTGCAACACGACGGTGTAATCCTTCGCGGACGCACAAACACTTATTACGTCAAGCAACTTGCCCAACACTCTGTGATGAAACTTGTCTCTGTGCCCATTGCTGCGAATGAGATCGAAGTGGTCCCGCTACCCTCAAGACGACGGCCATAAACGTAGCGCCTTTTCTTAAGGAGTTTCCAAATGAGAAGGCACCCCTCGGAAGAAAGCGAAACGGTCGACTTGGAGCGTTGGGAAAACGAGGGTGGCAGAATTCCATCGAGTTCGGAAAGGGGCTCTCATGGTCGGGATCCAAGGGACCGCCCGAAAAACCGAGAGAATCTGCGGGGGATTTCCTTATGTTCAGTTGTGCCTCGAGCTGACGATAGGTCGCCTGGCATCGCGTAGCGATAGAGTTGAGGTCAAACAGACTTGGACTGCTCTGAATTCTAACGCACTCTCCAGTACAACCGGCCATGCAGTACTTATATGGAACAACGAAAGGCGTGATGCGCCTAGTGGCCACATTTGGCTCTCAGCAACAATTGCTTGCCTACGTACGCTGGGCGACGCTTCAGAATCTCGGTCACCAGCGCGGCAAATTCGAACAAGGAAGCGCCTTGGCTACTTACGAAGCCTGGGAGCATTCGGCCGAGCCGCTCACAGATGAGGACGTAAATGCGGTACCTCACAACCCGACGCCATCCATGCTCTAGCGTAAGTGACGCCCAGCCGGGGAACTGGCCAAAGAACGTGCGGCGGCGTAATTATGGCTGAAATAGATAGCGTCAAGCACGGAGTTGCGCAAGTGGTTCGGTCACGATCAAGCCAAATGGAGGCAGTTCCAGGCCCGTTACTCAATATGCTGCCCTACTCTTATCGATAAGCTGCGCAATAAGCCTGGTGTCGATAAGAGCAGTAATCTTCGATTACCCACCATCATGTCCACGCGCGGCGACAGTGTCTAAGCACGGCGACGCGCGTGCTGGGTAATCGGCATAGGTTTCTCGCCAAAGATCGTCATATCTGATGGATCTTCAGCCCATTCGGGGCTATTGGGAGTGTTCCACTCTTATATTTTCTTCGTTGGAGTTTTGGCCCAGCAATTGCAATGAGGATAGTTGCCGTTCGTTAGGAACGGTTTTTCACAAACACTCATCTCTCGCTCTCTGCAACGGAGGAATCCACTCATGTTACGCCGAAAGATTACTATGACCGCTGTCGACCACCGACGGCTTGAAGAACTGCTCGCGTCGGAAACGGCCCGCGTTGTCGGCCCATCGGCTTGGCTCAATGATTTGCAAGCTGAATTGAACCGGGCTGATATTGTTTCGCCAGGCGATGTTCCGGGAAATGTTGTAACGATGGATTCGACTGTCTTGCTCCGTGATATTGATACGGACGAGGTAGAGATGTATACGCTCGTCTATCCGAATCGCGCGGACATTGCGAACAATCAGTTGTCAGTCCTTGCGCCGGTCGGAACCGCAATCCTCGGTTATCAGATCGGGGACGAGGTCAGCTGGCGCGTTCCCGCGGGATGGCGACGACTGAGGATTGAACAGATCCTCTATCAGCCGGAGCGTGAAGGAGAATCTTCTGAGGTTGCTGATGGCGGAAGCATCTATTGGCCATCACGAGCTACGGCTGAGGCAAGCCCAGATCTAACTATCACCATAGGAACACACGACTAAGCTCACTACCGGAGACGTAACATGAAAACCTTGGCCCACAATAGTCGCGATCGACATGTTAACCGCATGGTAAAAACCGCCCAGGAAGTGATGATGGCCAACCCGCTATCCATCAGCCGCAGCGCAGCCATTTCGGACGCGGCCAAGTTTCTGACCGCCCATCGCATCAGCGCGGCTCCGGTCATTGATGAAGCGGGGCGGCCCGTGGGCGTACTGAGCCGTACCGACATCGTCCGACACACCCAATGTGACAGTTCGGCCGAGTCCCGCAGGCAACACATCACGGTTGGAGAGATCATGACACCCGTGGTGTACTTTGTGAGACCCGAGACGTCATTAACGACCGTGATCGACGATCTATTGGGCTGCATGGTGCATCGGCTTTTTGTTGTTGATGACCATGGAGTACTTATCGGAGTGATCAGCACGCTCGATGTACTGCGTAGCCTTCACAGCGATGCGACAGTCGGATCGCGCTTGCCGGCCAAATCAGTTGCGTGAATCATGCAGCCTGACAGTAGTCATAGGAGTCGGAATCCATGTTCGAGCACACACATACTTACCCGGAGGTAACCAAGGAGCTTGCCGAGCAGAGCTTGGCCCCCCACCCGCCGAAGCATTTAGGGCATTCAGCCGTAGCGTGTTTGCCGAAGGGGCGCTCCCGGCCAAGACAAAGCAATTGATCTCCGTGGCCGTGGCACACGTGACACAATGTCCGTACTGCATTCGCGGGCATACCGCCACCGCCCTCAAGCAGGGGGTGACCGCGGAGGAGATTATGGAAGCGATCTGGGTTGCGGCTGAGTGCGTGCCGGTGGCGCTTACGCGCACTCGGCTCTGGCGGTGGATTCAATTGTGCGTTCCCAAATCAATGATAGCGGGCAAACGTAGCAATAGTCCTCAAACAAGAGTTCGTCGGGAGAGCCCAGAGATCGCAGGAGGAAACATTGGCGACTTCGCCCGCAGCATGGGTGTAGGCGTGCGCGTGCGTTTTCTCAGTCAAAAATGACTTTGGCAAGAAAACGATCGGTTGTAGACAATCATACCGGAACGGAACGATTTCTGCTAAAATTTCGTCTGTCTTAGCAAAAGTGTGTGATGTTCATGATTAGCTCCCAATGCATCAAGTAAAGGCAAGGTAAGGAATAGACAACATACGGTCTCTTCTAGCGAGATGCGTTGAGCAGCGAGCACTTCAGATCGGAGGATTGCAAGTTGAACCTTCAAAAGCAAGCCATCCCCGACCACCCCATCCACAAGATGCTTGCAAATCGATGGAGTCCCTACGCCTTCGCCGAACGGGCAGTGTCGGACAATGATCTTCGCTCGTTGTTCGAGGCGGCGCGCTGGGCGGCCTCCTCATACAACGAGCAGCCGTGGCGCTATATCCTGGCGACGAGAGCGAACCCGGTGGAATTCGATCGACTCTTGTCCTGCCTAGTCGAGGGAAACCAGGCTTGGGCCCGGACCTCGCCCGTACTCGCTCTCGGTTGCACGAGTTCACGCTTCGCTCTGAACAAGAAGCTCAATGCGGCCGCCAGCCACGATCTCGGGCTAGCGAGCGCCAACCTGACACTTGAGGCAACGGTCCGCGGCCTCGTCTTACACCAGATGATAGGCATCGTGCCCGACCGGGCGCGAGAGCTGTACCGCATCCCGGACGATGTGCTGCCGCTAACCGCGCTGGCGATCGGGTACGCCGCCGACCCGGACGCGCTTCCGGAAAAATACCGGGAACGTGACCTTGCTCCCCGAAGGAGGAAGGTTCTGGCTGAATTCGTATTCGGCGGCGAGTGGGAGTTGGCCTCAAGTCTGGTCGAGTAGGAATATCCGGTCACCAACGACCGGAGGTGATGTACGGATCAACGCGTTCTTGTTACTCTCGAATGGCAGCGAGCGGACAAGAAATATTGGTCGCCGTAAAAAACCTACCAACTCGCGCAGCAACGCGAAGACAGGTTTCTGCAATCATGGCGGATACGAGGCCGAACATGCTTGAACCCCCGGTTGATGTGGGCCGTGACCACGTTTTGGGACCGCCCGATGCCGCGATGACGTTAGTCGAGTACGGCAGCTATGCGTGTTCTCACTGTCTCGCCGTTCACGAGGTCATCGAGGGGTTACGCAGCCGATTCGGCGAGCAGATGCGGTACGTATTTCGGCACAGGCCCGTCGCCGACAGCGAGGATGCGACACGCGCCTCGGAGCTAGCCGAGTATGCTGCCCAAACGACAGGACGTTTCTGGGAGGTTCACGAGGCGCTCATGGAGCGAGGGCAGGCGCTCTCGGAAGACGACATCGAACGCATAGCGCGAGATTACCATCTCCCACCGCGCACCGCAGCGAACGAGCCCGCAGTTGCGGCAGCGCAGGCAAGAGTGCGCGAGGACATCGAGAGCGCTGAGCGCAGTGGCGCGCGGGTTACGCCAACATTCTTCATTAACGGTCGTCGGTACAAGGGCGCATGGGATGAAAGCTCGCTGGCCGACGCCATGCTGGGCTCGATCGGTCATCGCATCCAGTCCGCCGCGTTTGAATTTGTACGCTGGGGGCCTTCGTCAGGGTTGCTGTTGGGGCTGGCAACAATCCTGGCTCTGGCGCTGAGCAACTCGCCCCTCCGCTCGGCGTTCGCGGCGTGGTGGGAGACGCGTCTGGGATTCCAGTGGGGCGCAAGCGTGTTCTCTCACTCGCTGCTCCACTGGGTAAATCATGGACTGCTGACGATTTTCTTTTTCGTCGTCGGCCTCGAAATCAAGCGCGAGTTCACCGTCGGCCACCTGGCGACTTTTCGATCCGGGGCGCTTCCCGTGATCGCAGCACTGGGTGGGATCGTCCTGCCGGCGACTATCTATGCATTGATCGCCCCCCCGGAACTGCGGCACGGGTGGGGCATTCCCATTGGGACCGACACGGCCTTCGCAGTTGCGCTGATCGTGTTGCTCGGCAGCCGCGTCCCCGTTGAGTTGCGTGTGTTCCTAACCGCGGCGGTCATCATTGACGACATCGTGGCAATCTTGGTGATCGCACTGTTCTATACTGGTGGGATCTACACTGGGTATTTGCTAGCCGGCGGAGCAGTGACCTTTGCACTGATTGTGCTCAACCGGACCGGCGTGTACGGGGCTTTGCCATATGCCGTGGGCGGGGTTGTTCTCTGGTTCTTCCTACATGAGGCCGGTTTGCACGCCACACTTGCGGGCGTGATCCTGGCCGTACTCATTCCCACTCGGCCGCCAGCCAATCTGAACGCTCTGCTGGCTCAGGCGGCAATGGTGATTCATCGGGAAGGCAGCCACACCGGCGAAGCGATGCGGTCTGGTCCCTCCGAGCCCGCACTGCGGACCCTGGATGCGATTCATGACCGGCTTGAGTCACCGGCCGACAAACTCCTTCGAACTGTCGAGCCATGGTCGAGCTATGTCGTGCTACCCATTTTTGCACTGGCGAACGCGGGGGTCGCCTGGTCACCCGGTGTCTTTGAAGGGCAAGGACGATTGATTGCAGCGATCACGCTGGGACTGGTCCTCGGGAAGCCGATCGGGATCGTGGTGGCAGCGTGGCTGGCGGTGCTCTCCGGCGTTGCCGCGAAGCCCGACGCATATTCGTGGGGGCAATTGTGCGGCGCTGGCGCGCTCGGCGGAATTGGTTTCACGATGTCTCTGTTCATCGCGGGCGTGGCCTTCCCTGACGGGGGGAATTATGCAGCCGCCAAGATCGCCATCTTCCTAGCCTCACTAATCGCCGGAGGGCTGGGAATGCTAATCCTCTGGTCGCAGCCCAAAGTGAATTCCATGGATGAACAGTGAAAAAGAATGCCGGCTGAAGCAGCAACCGAGCCTCGCGTTGTTTTGGCAAGAGGGGGCCACACCTTTTTCGCGGTAGCAGGTGGTGCTCATGAGTTCCAGTGGTCAAACCCCCGACGAAGGATTTCGCGCGGTCGAAGCAAGGACTTGCATCGGGCACGTCCATCTCAAAGTTGCCGACCTGGAACGAGCTGTCAGGTTCTATTCAGGAGTACTCGGCTTTGAGGTAACACAGCGCTACGGGCTGCAGGCGGCGTTCCTCTCGGCGGGCGGATATCACCACCACATCGGACTAAACACATGGGAAAGCTCGGGAGGCTCCCCACCCCCGGCCGGCGCTACTGGGCTATTTCATGTGGCCATTCTCTATCCATCTCGTGCTGCCCTTGCAGACGCCTTGCGACGGTTGATCGCCGCTAGCATTCCACTCGATGGCGCCAGTGATCACGGCGTAAGCGAGGCGCTCTATTTGCGAGACCCCGATGAGAATGGGGTTGAGCTGTATTGGGATCGGCCCAGCGACCAATGGCCGCGGGCGTCAGACGGCTCCCTTCAAATGGGATCCCAGCCACTCGACCTGGACGACTTGGTCGCCAGCGGCATTGGCCCGAACTAAGCAATGGTTGCCATAAGCAATTAGCCACAGGCTGTTCAGTCTTAGATTGCCATGACTGTCAACTCAAAATGACAGTGTCAACGGTAAGCGACCGATGTCCGCTTCAGCCGCGGCAATCACCGCCCGTGAATGCGTAAAACAACAGTCCGTCGCGATTATCATTCTTCGGCGCACCAATTGCATTCCATAGTCGACTAGTAAGGATTACCTCTAGCTTCGATTGGAGAACTTTACCATGGTTGCACATCTGAACTTGTCCGACGCGACCCTCCATGAAGGTCGGCTTTCGCTACACGCACACGGGCTGAATCTGACGGAGTCTCTGCAAGACTCGGTGTGGCAGAGTCTTACAAGCGCACTCAACCAATTCAGTCGCCGCATTCACACCATCCATGTATGTCTTGAAGATGTCAACGGACCGCGTGGTGGCGTGGATACACGGTGCCGGATCAATATTCACCTGCTACCGCATAGTCACATTTCTGTATCCGCTATCGCATCGGACCTATTCGTGGCGGTATCGAAAGCATCGACTCGCGCTCGCGAACTTGTGCATCGACGCATAAAAAAGGTGCAGGCCAGGCGCCGACAACTGACAAGGCAATCAATCCACGTTTTGTGAGGCATTCGTTGTCGTTAGGCATTCTGACAAGTCTCGAAATGTTTGAAAGGCTCGTTCTTATCATGAAAAACCGGCTCGCCAATACGTTGCTGCCCCACGACAATTTTTCTCCGAAAATCATGACTCTGCCGCGCTGGGATCACGTGTCCCAAAGCATGAGCCGGACAGCACTCCTCAACAACGTGCCCACCGTGGAGAAGGGACTGCGAACGATCCTCGTGCCTCTGGATGGCTCGGTGTTTGCTGAACACGCAATCCCATTCGCGCTGGGTGTTGCAGAACAATACGGTGCGGCTCTCCAATTGGTGCATGTAATGAAAGGCGCCGACATGGATAACCCGTTCGACGCTCTGCGGTTTTCTGAGTTACCGCTCAAAGCACGCGAGCTGGAAAAGCACCGATATCTGACTGGCATCGCCCAAAGGATTGCGAGCAACGGGTCCGTCATGGTGTCGCCGCGGACGGTTGTTAGTAATACGGTCCTGCAAGCATTGAACGAAACTATCGATCTGAATGCAGATGCCGTAGTGATGGCGACGCATGGACGTAGTCCCATCGGTCGGTTTTGGTGGGGAGGCATTGCCCATCCATTGCTGAAACGTATTTCTGTTCCCTTGTTTATTGTTCGGGGCCAGGACACCTCAGTAAGACTTTCACCGCGGAAAGTTGAACATGTCATTTTGCCGGTGCATAATTCCCACGAGTCCAGACAGCTCGTGCCAACACTGCTCTCTAAGGGACTTCTGCCGGGGACAATCCATACATTACTGCGTGTAAATCGGCTCCAACCTACGTATGCGGCACAGTATGGCATCCCGCACACAGTGTGGCTGCCATCGCACCGTGATGTTATCGCGGGAATGAAGCAAATGCGTCCTCTGGCCAGTGCTTTGCGCGAACGGGGACGAAAGGTTCACACGAAAACTATCACCAGTAACGAGCCCATTGCAGAAGCGGTACTGGGCTATGCGGAGCGAACGAATGCTGACCTTATAACGCTCAGCTGTGGTCGTCGCGGACTCCTCTCCCGTCTGCTGCGTCCCAGTGTGTCTGAGTACTTGTTCCAGCATTCCACCCGTCCACTCCTGTTTGTTCCGGCGAATCAGTAAACATGGACCAATGGCGGTTCCTGATTTCACGAAGCGTGAACAATAGGCGGCTTCGCGCGCGGTAGAGCCTGCCGACGGCAGTTCTCGCGCGTCCAGCCGGGTTCGATTCTAGGTTTGCCGAATGGCGTTTCTCTCTTCGGCCGCGTTTTCATTTCCCCAACTTCGTACTCTGGGGGATTTGGGAGTTTCTGCTCGATCCAAATCACGCATATGCTGCTTAGACGATACAATAGATACCCAAGAGGCGGATTGCACCAGGAGTCTTAAAACCATCAGGAGAAAGTTATGAGCATGCAAAGAATTCATGACGAAGGCCAAACACTTCAGACTCCTACTGGAAAGGTGCTTGGCATAGTAGACAGTCGAGCGGAGTTTGACACTCTTGCTCAAGCGTTAACAAGTGCCGGCTTTAAAGCGGAGGCCCTTTGTGGAGAAGAAGGAGTCGCCCTCCTTGAACGGGTCGATCAATTTTTCTTCAGCGATATGGAAGAGCGTGTACTACTTCGGCACATCGAAGAATTGAAAGCGGGCCATATCATTATTTTCATCGAGGCGACATCGGATCGTCGCGATGAGGCCGTAAGAGTTGCAACTCAAAACGGCGCACGCCGTCTTGTACATTTCGGTCACTTAGCAATCACCTGGCTCACGAAGTGAAATCGGCGACACTACCGCTACAGGACCGAGATGTGTTGCCGCCTTGGCACTACGGGCTGAAATCTAATCGACACGGCAACAAGGGCACGAAAGAGTAGCGTCTGAAGGCGATTCAAAACCCACTCTCCAGAAACCCTACCGTTTAATGAGACTCAGCAGAAAACGACCCATTTGAGGTTTTGGATGGCTTGGGGAGGGTGAGCCCCGACTTGGGCACCCTGAGTCCCAACAACTCATCGGATAAAAGGTTTATGCACGGATCTGAAAAACGAACGTTTTTTCGGCTGTGGGCCAAGGAACTTTTCGCAGAGCCGTAGTATTCCCCACTGGCGGCGGGTAGTATCTGACCCGTTGAGTAGTCTTTTCCACCAGCAGAGCCTGAGGACCAATGCTCATCCACCGAAGAAACGGCGACCGATTTAAAACATCATTATTCTTGTCCTGACCTGCCAGAAGGCATCGGTGCCTTCTTCCACCTTGGGTTGACGATAGTCATGCCCGGTGGGAGATGCTCCCGATGCCTTTTTTGTTTTGAAACAGCAGTCGCCATCAGGGCTGGCGGCTCAAAAATCCAATTACCCAGAGGAATGCTCATCCCAGCAAATGACCTGAAGCTTACGAAGAACACCACCAGTTTTCCCCGCTGCCTGAACCGCAGGGCGAAATTTCGTGGTGTTTTTTGTTTTGAAACTGACCGGCACTGCATAGTGCGTAGTGCCGTGAACGCCTGATGAGGAGAACGCTAATTACTACCTCATCAATTCGATTCGTCCAAGAAACAGGGCACTTGCGCTCCGCCGTTGGTGGTGGAACGTCAGCGCGCCTTTTCAAAGAAAGAAGTATCCTGAACATGAGAAACACGGTTCGCGGCATATTCGTGGCGCTGCTTGTGCTGCTGTCCGCGAGTTGGGTATCCTCCGCATCAGCCGGCTTGGTTTACAACAGCGTAAATAACAACGCGTACACGCAGGACGCCTTGGAGTTTGATTACCCGTCAAACACGGGGACGATGCATACCGCAACAGAGATTTCGGCCACGGTGGGTGATGTGGCGGTTTCAGGCCCCTTAACCTCGGCCGTTCCAGGTGGTGCGTTCACCAACACCCTTCATGCCATTTACACGGACGCAAGCATCTCGGGCGTGGCCACGCAATCCCGTCCGGATAACGGATACCGGTTGGCCACCACCCAATCTACATTGTTCGCGGAATTTATTCCGTCTACATGGATGACCTACACCATCTCAGGCTCCTGGACGACGGATGCCAACAGTTACCGTTATACCTATGTCGATCTCCGAGACGTTTCGCCCGAACTCGATCACTCCAACTATTTATATCAATTTGGCAACACAGCATCCCTTGCCCCGGGTACTTTCACGTTAGACGACTCCTATGGTCCGGGTTTTTACGGGGAGACCCTGTCGCTTACGGGCCTTCTCATACCCGGTCACATCTACCAGGCGAGTGCTCAATTTGTGACGCAATATTATGGAAATGTTGATCCCGAGTTTCCTGACAATGTGTCAATGCCAGCGGATCGGTCGAGTTCAACTTCGCCGAAACAGAAGCCCCAGCAGTCGTTCCTGAACCATCCACCTTCGTTCTCGGCGCGCTAACTCTCGTGGGCCTGGGCGTTTTCGCCCTGCGGGGGAAGTTTCGTCGTGCCTAATCTTCTGCGATTGTGTGATACGCAAGCCACATATCGCCGTCCGGCCTTCTGGTCTGGCGGGGCTTTTTTGTCTCCGCAAACTCGTTTGGTGTCCGACAGCATCGTCGTGAGTACCGTTTTCTGACACAAAGCAGAAAACCACCATTTCCGAACTCAGAGCAGAGAGGGGGGAGCCGATATGGCCGCGCTGCGTCTCTTCTTCACCGTCAAGAACGAACTTTGTCCCATTTTTTCACATTCGCAGGAATTTTCAGGAATTCTGTAAGGTTGACGCAGCCACCCCGGACCTATTCGTAGAAGGGCCAAAGGGATGCGACCACCTCCGTGAAAAGTCCGATGGAAGCGTCAGCCATTGTGTATCATGAATCCATGCCCCTCACGGATTCCTCAAGTTCAACACCCCCTAGCGACGGCGAACTGCTCGCCGAATTTGCTGAACGGCATGATCAGACGTCTTTTGCGGAGGTTGTGCGGCGACACGGAGGCATGGTGCTGTCAGTCTGTCGTTCTGTGCTCGGTAACACCTCCGATGCAGACGATGCCGCACAGGCTGTGTTTCTGACCCTGGCACAAAAGGCGCACCGTGCTTCCGTACAAGCGCATCTGGTCGGCTGGCTGCACCGAGTGGCCTGGTATGTAGCGGCGCGGGCGGCCGAAGCCAGAGCAACCCGGCGGCGGCACGAACAGGAGGCGGCACGCATGCGACCTGAATCGGGTGGGCTGGAGGCACCGCCGGTCCAACTCGAAATACTCCATGCCGGCTTGGACTCGCTACCCGAAAAATACCGAGCACCGTTGATTCTTCACCACCTCGAAGGCAAATCGCTCGAAGAAACCTCGAGCGTGCTGGGTTGCAGCGCAAGTACCGTCGCCGTGCGCCTCCATCGCGGTCGCAAAATGCTTCGTCAGCGATTGCAACGGAAGGGCATGTTGGTACCTGCGCTGGCATTGATGGGAGCCTGGGCCACTCCGGCCTCGGCTCACGTGCCCCCGGCTTTCATCGCCGGCACGGCCCAAGCGGCGGTGGCGGTCGTCAGTGGGCACACAGCGGCGGTTTCCGGTGGTTCGCTGGCCCTGGCGAACAGCGCATTGCAAATGTTGTCAGCTGCAAAAATGAAACTGGCGATCGTCATTTCCACAATTACACTGCTGGCTGGCGGCGCAGTGGCAACCATCGCCCTGGCCACGCGGCCCAACGTGCCGACTCCAGCTGCCAACCGCTCCAACAACACCAAGCTGGCGCTGCCTCAGATCGCGGAAATGACGGCCCGCACGGGTCGCATCAGCCAGATCGACAAGGGCTCGATAACGATCCTGCGTAACGCAGGGCAGACACTGACCGTGCCCTTTAATGCGGCCACGGTGGTCACTATTGATGGCCAGGCTTCGACAACAACGGAACTGAAGAATGGAATGGACGTGGGCATCTATTTCAAACCAGGGCAATCAGCCACGGAGATTCGGGCAAGAACGACCGCTATCGACGACCCGACAAAATAGCCGCAGGTGAACGTCACCTGGTTGCACCAGCTTTTTTCCTTCAAGAAACATCGCAGGTTTGCGCGGGCTATCACTGCGCGCTGATTTAGAACGTGTCACTTTCAACGAGCCCCGTAACTAGAAAGCGAGTTTCCCATGATCTACCGCCTATTGCAAACCACGGTCATCGCTGGCGTATTGACGCTCGTTGCTAACCAGGCATCAGCCTCGATGATCTTCAACCTCTCAAATCAGGGAAGTGCCACGGCCCAAATGATGGCTGGGATGGCGGAGGCTGGTGCACTCTGGTCGGCGCTGTTGCACGACCCGATCACGGTCCAAATCCGCATCCAAGCCGCTTCCTTACCGGCGGGGGTTCTGGGTCACACGGACAGCTTCTACGATCCCTATTCCTATACGGACGTGCGAAACGCCATGCTCGGCGATCGCTCAAGCGCCGATGATTTTTCCAGCGCCAGCAAGCTGCAGTCGGGTTCCGTCCACTCGATGCTCATCAACCGCACGGCCAACAATCCCAATGGGGTCGTCAGTGCGACTCCTTATTTCGATACGGGCTTGGGGGGCCCTGGACAAGCCGGACCGGAAAACAATAACACCATCCGCATGACAACCGCCAATGCCAAAGCCCTGGGCTTGTCGTCGGCACATAGTATCCTACTGGACGGCATCATCACTTTCTCGACGCAGAACATCTTCGACTTCAACCGCAGTAATGGGATCAATGCCGCACAATTGGACTTTGTGGGGATCGCGGCGCACGAAATCGGCCACATGCTAGGCTTCGTTAGCGGCGTGGATGTGCTGGGCGGCAATGCGGCCGCGCCTGGGCTCAACGATAATCAACTCCAATTCGTGACCCCGCTTGATCTCTTCCGCTTCTCCTCGCGCAGCCTGGGTGCCGGCGGCGGGATCGGCGTCATCGATTGGACGGACGACAGCATCGACAAATACTTTTCGGCAAATGGCGGCACGACGCCGGTTGCCACCTTCTCCAACGGCGCAACCTATGAAGCGTCGCATTGGAAATACAACCTGGGCCAGGGAATTATGGACCCCACCGCAACGGCCGGAACACTCATGCAAATCTCAACGAATGATTTGCGTGCCTTCGACGTCATCGGCTTCGATACGGCGATCGTGCCGGAACCGTCAACATTCGTCCTGGCGGCGCTGGGCCTCCTGGGCCTGGGCTTCCTCGTTCTGCGAAAGATGCACCGCAGTGATTGACGCTCTGCGACGGTAAAACTGTAACCTCACGAGCCCCGCTAGGTCTGACGGGGCTTTTTTCATTCCTCTGACCCTTCGTTTGGCCACCCCATCGTCTCAATGTCCATACGTTTTCTGACTCCTCCCAAGTTATAGACCGTTTTTGCGGGACGCATCCTCGCCACGAGATGTGCTGCCTCTTGCGCGCCCAGGTCGAACCGACCGAGAGGCGCTGGGCTCACGACCATCGGTCACGCCCACCTTATGCACTACAGCCTCTGTCGAATTCGCATCAGTGAGGCCACCGGAGTGCCAGTTTGCCGACCCGCTATCGGGAGCCCCACGTTCCCAGAAACCCCTGCCTCGAACGTTTGCCGGGACTTTGAATTCCGACTTGAGTTCTTGAATTCGACAAGCCACAAGTTATGAATGGCTATCGGGTTGAGTGCCGCAATGCTGGAAAATCGAAGGATTTTTGCCAACTATACGAAGCACGGGCACAGGATCGCGTGCGGCATAGGCCCGAGCCGGGGGCACCGTCACTTTTGGGCCTCATTCGGTTTCTTCTAGTGTTGAGCAGGTTTGCCACGCGTCGCTCGTGAACCTTTCTGCTTGGGCGTGGTGAGGTCCAAGATTTTGAGCTTTTCCTCAGCATCTGCCGTGGCGAGCCGCTGGCCGTCGGGGGAGAAGGCCAGAGCCGTCTCATTTGGACCGGGCCATGTATGAGTTTGCTTGAACGTCGCCATATCCCAAACCCTAATCTCACCTTTGCCACCTGGCGGCGCCATATGTGCGGCGAACCGTCGAGAATCGAGGGAGAAGACTGGCCACAAGCACTCCATTACCATTTTCTTTTTGGGAGCGACGAGGACGGTCACTCTTCCAGTGGCGACATCCCAAACTTTGAGGGTATTGAATGCGTCGTGGGTGATGATCCACCGGCCATCAGGCGAGATCGCACGAACGATGTCCCATTCGCTCGTCGTGAAGACGCTCGCTTTTCCCGTTGAGAAATCGTGAAGTCGTTTACCATTGCAAAACCACCGACCATTGACGGAAGATGCAAAATCCCCGACCGGTCCCAATGGCATGGTACGGATTGGCTTGCCCGTGGCGGCGTCGAAGGCTACCACTGTACAGCCGAACGGTGGGTCCGAGTATAGCGGTGCGATTATTTGCCGACCGTCGGGGGTGAAGACCAAGGGCCAGGTTCGTGCGGTTGCGAATGTGAAGAGTTGCTTGCCCGTGGCGGCGTCCCATAAGGCAATGTCGCTGTCGTATTTCAAGCCACTGCCGGTGACGATCTGTTTACCGTCATGCGAGAGAGCGGCGTAGGAGACGTCGGGGACTCTGATGGAGAGAATTTCCTTCTCGGTTGCCGAGTCCCAAACTTTTACGCTATTGTCGCTCCCGTTGCGCAATGGTCCATAATGAGTCGAGACGATCCGTTTTCCGTCGGAGGAGAAGGCCATCCGGAGAAAGTCGCCCGTATTATCGACAGGTGCATGCTGCGCTTCCGATGACTTCAGCGCCTCGGCAGGGTTGTGCTGCGCTCCAGTCTGCGCGGCGACTTTTCCGGCCGGTGGAGCTTGCCGTGTTTCCTGGCCAAGAACCGCAGCCGTGACGGCACAGAACATCACGGCCAACATCGTCAAGCGACTAAAAGGTATCGAAGCTCTGAAAACGACCATCGCCATAAGAGGATGGCCGCTGCCGCGCAGCATTGGAGAGGATGAAGCGGACATTCGGTCACTCCCTTCTCGTTGGGCGCTGGAAAGCGCCAAGCTTTTTGTGACCCCACTCTTCAGCGCCGGGCGGTTCCGGTTCGCACGGCCAAAGCGCCCTGATCCTACCCCGCTCACAGCCCCTTGGCAACGTTTTTTTGAGTCTTGGAGGACGGTACGCGCTTGCGGGCGAGATTGCCCCTCTTTAATAAGCGTCCGGACAGGAGGGAACTCTAACGTGAAATCAATATCGCACCACGAATTCATCCGTGTGCATGGCTTTCACCCCGTCTCTGCCAAGCAAACGACGACCTGCCTTTAAGCGTATATCCCAGGGGTACCGGCTTCACAGTAGCTAACTGGAAGATGCCGGGATACATTGGCAAGCAGGCAGCCCGAGGGGAGGCTTACCTCTACGGCAAAGGAGACGCATGATGATTCGCGCGCTGTCGAGCATAGTTGCGAGCGGCATGATTATCGCAACTTTTGGACAAGCATCGGCTGTTTTCGCAGCCGATGACGATAAGGCACTCGCGGGTGCCTGGCGGGTCGTTTCTTCAACGAGCGATGGAGAGGAAAGGGCCCTGCCCGTTGATCCGATTTTCACGTTCTCCAAAGGCAAGGTTGTGCAATCGATGACAGGCGTGCCTGGCGCTCCGGACGCCGGCCGCGTCCAGAGGAACACTCTGTCGACCAAGCTCGATCCGGAAAAGTCACCCAAGCAAATTGACATGACGTATCCTGGTGACCCCCAAACAAAGTCCTACACGCAACCGGGCATTTACAAGATTGAAGGAAACAAGTTAACCCTCGGCTTCGCGTCGTTTACGTTCCCCGATTCCAGGCAATCTAACGCCAAGCAGCCTGTCACCGTGAAGATGGGTGACCGACCAGAATCCTTTGACGGCAAAAACGGGGAACTCTACATCCTGGAACGCGAAAAGAAGTAAGCGTCTCCAGACTGGCGAGCTTTAACCAGGCGTCACGCAGCCGTCCCCGAAACTTCCACCTTCGTCTTGGCTGCGCTGGGGCTCGTTGGCTGGCATCGCCAGAGGTGCCTATCCGTGTACTACGAAGATTCCGCACTCGCATAGAGTTTCGAGGCGGTGCTTTTTCCTTACGCAGCCCCTCCAATGGGCACCCCATCGTCTCGTTTGCCACACGTTTTCTGACTTCGCCCAAAAATGGACCGTTTTCACGAAGCAGCCCGCCGTGAGATCTTGTCTCTTGCACGCACATGACGAACCGACCGAGAGGATGAGCCTGCGACATCCGACACGCCCACCTGTGCGCGCTCGGGTCACTGCCCAATTCGCATCGGTGTGAGGCTACCGGAGCGTCTTGTTGTGTGCGATCCATTTGCCGAGTCTGAGAAAAGCACGGTCCCAGAGCTGCCAGTTTGCTGACCCGCTATCGGGGGCCCCACGTTCCCAGAAACCCCTGCCTCGAATGTTTGCCGGGACTTTGAATTCCGACTTGAGTTCTTGAATTCGACAAGCCACAAGTTATGAATGGCTATCGGGTTGAGTGCCGCAATGCTGGAAAACGAAGGTTTGATTGCCGCCGGGTCGGTCGGGAGTGGAGACCGTGAGGCTGGCAGAGTTGGGAAAGTGACGCCCCGCCTCTATTCTATTGACCAAACGGACGCAAGTTCGAGTTTCACAAAGAAATACCGGGATACTGCGCGGAGGCGATTGTGCTTGTTGCATTCACCCGTTGGTGGGGTATGATATGCGACGGGCAGCGAAGACGAAGCGGTGGGCTGGCTGGAACTGATTGACGTAACGCAAAGGGGCAAAGGCGAAACAAAAAACCTATTAGCTCGCCGTGGTGGATGGTAGAAGCGAGCTTTTTCAGCGTGGGCGATTTCATTTGTTCTCACAGCCCGTCGGCTTCTGACTTGGGAGAACGATTGTGGTAGATCAGCGGTTGTTACACGGATTCAGCGTATTTAGTTCCGGGTACGTCAAGCGCTGGATGGAAAACAACTACGACCGCTTGATGATGACTGGTCCTGGAAAGCGGCTGATGGACCTCGACCAGAAGACCCGCTACGGAATCGAAGCGATGCTCTATGCGGTGATGGCGGTCGGAGAGCACAATCTAGGATCCAATTCGCCGCTCAAATGGTTGCTCAAGGAGGTTCTCCTGGACGCTCCCCCCGAGATCGGCAAGCGGCTCATCAACGGGTTCCGTGATGATTACGTGCGGCATCGCGCGAGTACCAGCTCAGCCGAGAAGAGGGATTTCGGGGCGGTGCTTGAAGACTTGAGCGCAGAGCAGCTTAACTCGTTTCTAATCTGGGCCTCCGGTCTCACATCGGACGAGTTTGAGCGGCTTCGAGCAATGTTGCCGCAGCTATCCAAGGAACAGCTTATCGCGCTTATGTCATTAGGGGACGCCGAGCGAAAAACATGGCTCGCGATGTTCCACGGCCCGGCCGAGTCGAAAGCGGTGAAAGAGAAGCCTGCGCGTTCCGCAGAACTTCAGGAAAGGATTGACGCGGCCCGCGTGCGGGTTCGGGAAGAGCATCAGCAGCTTCGTGAACGGAGGGCGGGCAAATGATCAGCGACTCGATAGGCGACTTCATCCTGGGCCTGCGGGCACCAGAGTTGTTCCTCGAAAAAGCGCTGCTGACCGCCGACAAGGTGCAGGTAGCCGCGGCCGAGGGACTGCGGCAGATTCTCAAGCTCTTCAAGTGGTGCGCAATCTGCATTGTGGCCTCGCTGCTGGTGGCGATCCTGCTGATTCTCGGTTTATGCACCGGCTGGTCTCCGGCGTGGCTTAACTTCATCTTGATTACTTTGTGCGGGCTAGGCGTTGTTGGGGGCCTGGTGGTGATGGCGCCGATTGCGATGCTCGCACAGCCGGTGTTTGCGGCGTTTCCGGAATTCAAGGGATGGCTCACGAAATACCTCGGTACCCTGGCGTCGGCGGGATTCCTGACGCTCTTTGCCTTGATTTCCTATTGGAGACTGCAGAAGGCATTCTCGCCCGGCGCAGCGGCCAGCATTTTCCTAGTGATGCTGATTATCGGTGTCGGCTCCGCGACCGGCTGGGTGTTGCTACCGCGATCCGGAGTAAAGTCTATTATCACCGGTCAGTTATTCCTCTGTCTCTTTTTCCTGTTGGCGTCCGCAATTTTTCCGAAACTTGTTCCGGCAACCAGCCGCTTATTGCGCCACAATGAGTCACTGGCTGCCGAAGTGATGGATGACAAAATCTCGCAGCTTGTCGAAATCGACCCCGATGATCCGCCCAAGGTGTGGTTCAATGCAGATGGGTCGCCACGATTCTGTTTTACTCAGAATCCCGACGGCGTTTTTCGGATTTTCCATGCTGACGTTGAGAACGATCCGGGCACGGGGCAGAAAACATCGCTCGTGACGACGGTTGAGAAGCGAGACGAGATTGTCGCACAGGTAAGAAAGGCTCGCGACGTGCAGAAACGCCAGAGTGCGGTGCAAGCAGCGGAACGCGATCAGAAAGCGAAGGTCGACGCCGATCGCCAGTTTCGGGAGAAGTACCTGGACGCCACTGTGTTGTCGGCCATCAACCGAGAGAACGCAGTGTTGCTAATGATCAAGGCGGAGCCGACCGGCGGCGACCGCGAGATCGTGGCGCAGCATCTGTCAGCCTGGCTGTTGCAGGCGAAGAAAATGCCGGTCGTGGGCGCACTCAAGCCGGCATTTCTTGATGACGGCTTGTTCGACGCGGTGTGGAACGGCGATGGATCGGCGATCGACCGACTGCAGATGTTTCAAGGCGCAACGCGATCGCTTCTCTTGGCCAAAGTAGAGTACACTCGCGCCGAGAAGACGGACTTTGAAGGGCTGCTGAGCGTTCGAGGAACGCTGTCGTTTATCGCCATTGACGGAGGCGGGCGCAAGGGGCCTACGAGCTTCGCCAGTTCGGGGGCGGGCGCTGATGTGACAACGGCAAAGAGCAACTGCGCCAAACGTCTTGTCGATGTGGCAGTTGCCAGCGCTGTGCTTCGGGAGTAGCAATCATTCTTTGATACAGCGTGCTTGGGTCAATTCAATCCGGAGGCTCTGCCATGAGCAGAACAATATCCAAGTTGATGTTTTTCGTTGTGGGATTGTCTTCTCTTGCGGCGGTCGAACACAAGCGAGTCGAGGCGCAGCAGAGCACCGATCGCCCGTCGATGCGAGTTTGGCAAGACGTTAGCGGAAAAAAGCTAGAGGGGACTTTGATTTCTTCCGATGGCACGGATGTTAAATTGCAGAAAGCAGATGGCAACTTACAATCAGTGGCGATTGAGAAATTCATTGCGGCGGACCAGGAATATATCAGGAAGCACTCAACTGTCACTCGTAAGACCGAGGGCAGCACTCCACCGACACCTGATGCGGGCGGAACATCCGAGCTAGAGGCGAAGTGTCGCGACCTTAGTGAACAGATTTCCAAAGGATACAGCGGGGGCATTGGTAAAGGCAAACCGACAATTGCCGTTGTCGAGTTTTCAAATCTTTCCGGGGGTGTAACGGACCTCGGTCGGTTTCTTTCCGAAGAGTTGATCACGCGGCTATTTGCGACGGGTCATTACAAGGTGATCGAACGACTCCTATTGAACAAGGCCATTGCCGAGCACAAGCTGCAACTGCAGGGACTAGTAGACCCAAAATCCGCTAAGGAGTTAGGTAAGATTCTGGGCGTCGACGCCATCGTCTCTGGAACGATTGCAGAAGTTGGAGACTCTACGCGCGTCAATGCACGCTTGATTTCGACGGAAACTGGCGAGATCCTCAGCGTCGCTGCGGTGACGATGCGGAGGGATAAGCTGCCTGCTATAGTTGGTGGTGATGAAGCCGTCGGTTTTCGTGCAGGGCGCGAAGCGACTGGAAGTGGAAAGATCAAGTTGCCGTATCGAGAGGATTTCGCTGCGTACAAAGATGGCGACCACACGTCGTGGGGAGCAAATGGCAAGGTCGTAACCGGAGAGGACGGTCGTAAATGGCTGGCACCCTCCGAAAAAGGACAAAAACCCGTCGGCATCGACGTGCAACTCCCGACAAATGCATACATCGAATTTGAGTACGCTGCCAAAAAGCTCGAAAGCAAGGACGGACGGGTGGAAGTATTGAGTGGTCTAACGCTTATAGATGAAACTGGCGCGACGTACCGGATCGAATTCCAGTTGGGTATCACCCCCAGATACGGTAGGGAGAATAGTAGTTATGCATTCAAACTTCCGGGAGGAGCGGAGGTGCGAGATAGCTGGGGTGATATGCGGTACGTGGTGGGAACAGTTCGTGTTCGCAAGGCAGGAAACTCGATCACTGTACAGCTAGGGGATAAAACGGAAAGTTTGACAGCGGATCTAAGCGACTTCAAAAAGTTCACTCGTTTTGAAGTTGACCTGTATAAAGGCCCCAATTCGCAAGTCATGTTTACCAATTTCAAGATTGGCGGCACGGGATCGCAAGCAGAAGCAGGAAAAAAGTCAAAAGCGCCAAAAAAAGCACCTCGCTGATCGATACATCAAAGGCGGCCAGCAGATATCGAAAGGGCCGAGATGAGTCGTCTTGGATTGGAGTAAAGAACGCAAGTGTGCAACAGGGAAGCCCTAAATAGCCTTTCGCGATTTCGTTGAATACAAAGCACCGTAGGATCCGTGGAATAGCATTGCTAGCAACTCAAAGTCTCCCAAAATTACCGCGTAAAGCCGCCGAACAGGAGCGCCAGTTTAAAGAGAATGCGGTAAGGCACCTTACGGAATGGTAGTTTAACGCCGGCCTGTTTCCCCACGGTTGGCGAAAGCAACTGGCCTCGATGCAGTGTTCCCATGACATAGGGATCAAACCATGCTGTTTCTGATAAGGTTATGCATATATGCACTTTGCCCCTTGGTGCTAGCTGGGGTTGGTTGGGACCACTGCAACGCTAAAGAGAAGTTACGACGTCCAGTCGTCCCCAGCGGCCAAGGCGCTGCAAGTCGTGAGGCAAGTGCGACTGTAGCAAGCGTAAATCCATCCCTGCGAGTTTGGAGCGATAGCAGCGGTAGGAAAATCACGGCAGAGTTGATCTCTTTCGATGGCATAACCGTGACGTTGCAGAAGGAGAACGGCGAAAAGGTCACCCTTGCGCTTGATAAACTGAGTGAGCCAGATCGAACGTACGTCAAAGACAGTACTCCTGTGGGAATCTGGACGGGCACATCCGAAGTGGAGGAAAAATGCGGCAGTTTGTGCGATCAAATTACCAAAGGTTATAACGGCAGGCGCAGTACGTCAAAGCCCACGATTGCCGTCGTCGAGTTCTCCGACCTTTCAGGCAATGTAAGCAATCTGGGCCGACTCCTCTCTGAAGAGCTAATCACTAGGCTGTTTGCCACCGGCAACTACAAAGTGATTGAACGGCTGCTGTTGAACAAAGCGATTGCGGAACACAAGCTTCAGTTGCAGGGCTTGGTGGACCCAAAATCGGCGAAGGAGTTGGGTAAGATACTGGGTGTCGATGCCATCGTTTCAGGAACGATCGCCGAAGTAGGGAACTCGATGCGCGTCAATGCGAGATTGATTTCGACGGAAACCGGCGAGATTCTCAGTGTTGCCGCAGTGACGATGCGGAGGGAAAGGCTGCCCCTTACCGGTACTGGAGCTGACGAGCAAAGAACCGCGCCCAAGATCAGTGGCGACAAAGCGGAATTAAAAGAAGAACTCTCCAAGTTGCTCGAAAAAAAGCAAGAAGTAGAGGATATTATTTTAGATCTCAAACGAAGTATGGGGATCATAGAAAACCTTTTATCACACCAAAAAAGGGCTCTCGCCACAGATATTGGCTCTAGTGGAGATGTGAAGACTCTTCGCCGTCGTGAGATTGCCGAGAAAGAGGAGGGCATTAACTCCATAAAGACCGAGGTGGCAAAGCAACGTACTTCGCTGAAGGAGGTTAACGAGCGAATCAACGCAATTCAAGAAGTCCTTAGAAAGCAGAATGCCAAGTAACTGTGTTGTCCAAGGAGTTCGTTTGGTGGGAGACCCAGTGACCACTATACACACCCATAGTATCCATTGGTGGTCACGGCCACATCGACTCCCGAACCCTCAACATTCACCCTCGGCATCGCAGGCGTGGCAAGACTGGCAGATTTTTCTATGGCGTCGGCGGCAGAGTAGATGAACTCGCGACCGTGTAATCCGTAACCACATAAGTCCCGCGCGGCCATCTCGGTTGGCGGGGCTTTTTGCTGTCCGCAGCCCCTCGTTTGGTTACCCCATCGTCTCAACGTCCATACGTTTACTGACATCCGTCATCTAACCACCGTTTTTGGGACGCAGCCAGTCGTGAGATGTGTTGGCTGTTTCGCGCCCAGGACGAATCCGTCCTGGGTCGCGAACGGCCGCACCGGCTGACTAACCGCTTCCCTCACGCCGACGCGTGACATCCCACTGCAGGTTTCTGTCGGCTCGGTGTTCAACAATCCTTTGCCGGCGTCTATCGCCGTAACCTATTATCTGCCATATCCCCCGTCCGCAGGGTGTACCCCATGTGAGCAACCCACCATGCCCAAATACCTCATCGAACAATACGAGATCCATTCACAGTCGTTCCGAGTTGAGGCCGAGAATGAAGCGCATGCCATCAAGAAATTATTTGATAGGCAGGCTCAGCCAGAAGACAACGGCCTGGAGTACATCGAAGTCGCAAATGATCTGGGTCTGCCGGCGGACACGTACCCGGACTTAGCCAAGGCGCTTCGGGAACATGGAATCGACACGGACGACGTCATTCCATCGATCCGCGACATCACGGAAGTTTAGCTCGGACTAATCGCCCGTGTTCTGAAGTCATAGCTGACAGGTTGGATGCACTCAGGCATATTATTTCGAGCGTTGTTGACTACGGTGCTCACCGGAAAGGCCGTCAGGAATTCATCCGGGGCCGGCTTGAGCAGGGCTTCTAACTTCTCGCGATCTCGAACTTCGGGATCGAGCCACGTCGGCCAGTCCTCGGGGGGACAGGATCACGGGCATACGGTCGTGAAGCGGCCTCATCGTGTTGTTCGCACTCGTCGTGATGATGGTGCAGGATTCCCATCGGGTCTGCTCTCCAGCGCTCCCAGAGGCCGGCGAAGGCAAACGGCGCGTCGTCAGGCTGGTGGATGAAATAGGGTTGCTTCGTGGCTCCCATCTTCGGCCACTCGTAAAACCCGTCAGCATTCTAACACGCCACTTTGCGACGGAGGCTCTCGATATGATTAGCTACTATCTCTTCTGCCCTCTCTGCGGCGTTCGTGTCGATCTACCGGATGATGAAATGGAAGATCTGTGGAAGGTCACCTGCTGCGACGATTGCGGGGCCAGCTTTAGCTACGACCCTGAAAAGATTCAGCAGGGGGACGATACTCCGCCTGATGTCACGGATTCATAACGGCGCAGTACCTGTGGAAATGTGGCCCGGGACGGCAGACCTCTCCAGACGCGACCACCAGCCTACTCCTTGAAGTCCGTATCCGCTTTCGCGAGGTCCAGTTCTTTGATCCAGACATTGCGGTACAGCACTTCATGGCCTTCGCATTGAAACTTGATGCCACCTGGTGTGTCGATTATTCCCTTGCCACCGTCATTGCCTCCGTCGATTCCCGAGTTTGCGCCGCCCCAGACCTGATTGATCGTCTGGTTGGTGAGAACCTTTGTGCCATTGAAGAACATCGATACCATTGCCTTTTCCGTGCGTTTGCCATCCTTGAATCGGGCAGCACGGAATGTGAAATCGTAGGCGTTCCATTTTCCAACCCCGTGATACGCATGATACGGCGATGGGGTCTCGTTGATCAACGCACCCATCCCGTGCTTGCTCTTGTCGCCGTCCAGAATCTGAATCTCATAACGATTCTGCAAGTACACGCCGCTGTTGCCTCCTTTTTTGGCCACCAGGAATTCGACATGCAGTCGGAAGTCCCGGTACTCCTTTTTCGTCACCAGGTCCGCTGCGCCGAATTTGCCCCCCTTCGCGGCCGGATCGTCAGTCATGACAACGGTCCCTTTGTCGACCGGATCGTCCACGATCTTCCACTTGATCGGTAGCGAGGAACTGAATCGCGGTCCTTTCCAGTAGGTCCATTTCTCATCCAGCATCTTTCGCGTACCGTCGAAGATGACTTCCGCCCCTTCAATCGGTTTCATACCGACGCCAACATCCGCCTGGGCGGTAGCAGAGAACGCAATCGACAACGCGGCCCCGAAAAGTACTTGTCGTGCTATGCGAACATCGAAAGTGATCATACGTGCTTACATTTCTTGGATCTTGATCGTGGATCGAAGCCCCGGGGCAATAAAATTTTGCACAGCCAGACATGATCTCATGGGTAAAAAAAGAGCCCTTCAGCGGTGGGGCAGTACCGGTGAAGGGCGGGCCAGGAACGGCGAACCGTTCCCGACACTGTTTATTATCGCCCCCCACCGGGTTCCGTCAAGCACACCGAAGGGGGATCGCGGAACTGGGCATTTCTCACGCTACATGTGGGGATTTGGGGTGAACCGGGCAATCCCAAATGCCCCCGTGAGTTGTATTTCGCTTTGCACTACTCAACTAAGGAGCGCACCTATGCCTCTGAAACTTCACGTCAGCGTGAACAAAAAAATCGGTCTTCCGGAGTACAGTAGCCTGGGCGCTGCGTGCGGCTTTGAGCTCGAGCTAGACCAGTCGTTGCTGGCTGCCGATCCTGACGGCCTACAAGCCCGTATTCGACAAGCCTACGTGGCCTGCAGCCGGGCAGTCAACGAGGAACTGCAGCGGCAGACCGAAGGAAGTTGTCACACAAATCACACGGCGATCACACAGGGATCACCCGAGTTGGCTGCCAACGGCCGCCACGGTCACACGGCGAGCGAGAAACAGCTCAGCTATGTCCGGCAGCTCGCGCAGCAGATCAATGGCCTCGGCATCCGCAAGCTGGATGCGTTGGCGCAGAAGATGTTCGGCAAGCCTGTGGCTGGTCTTACCACGCTGGATGCCTCTGGTTTGATCGATGTACTCAAAGGCATCAAGTCCGGCAAGATCGACGTGGATGCGGCCCTCAACGGTGCCGCCGTATGATCAGGATCATCGAACCGGAACCCCTGCAGGTCCGGCAGGGAAGCGTTTGGGAATACATAAGTCCCTCACGCTTGAGCCTGTTTCTCAAGTGCCCCCTGGCCTTCAAGCTGCGTTACCTGGATGGCATCAAGTCTCCAACCTCGCCGGCGCTGTTCCTCGGTAAGATAGTGCATGCTTCGTTGGAGCAGTTCTATCGACATCGTATGTTAGGACTGACTCTGGGTGAAGAAGACCTGTCGAGCCGGTTGGCCAGTTTTTGGCAGCAGTCGTCCAGCGAAGAGCAGATGCGATTTGAGTCAGTGGCGCAGGAAGCCCTGTTGCAAAGACAGGCCGCGGAGTTAGTCAGAGCCTATGTGGCTCAGATGCCTGCTGATGAACCGAGTCCGCTTGCTGTCGAAGTGACTATGCAGGCGCCGCTGATTGATCCGAGGACCGGAGAGAGGCTGGGAATCCCACTCCTGGGCGTTGCCGATCTGATTCTCGCTGCCCATGATGGTCCGCTCATTACCGACTTCAAGACGGCCAGCAAGGCTGCCCCGCCACTGGAGATCACCCACGAACTGCAACTGACCAGTTATGCCTGGTTATTCCGTCAGACCACGGGTCAAACAGAGTCCGGTCTCGAGATCCGTAGTCTCATCAAGACCAAGACTCCAAAGATCGAAATCCACAGCTATCCCCTCAGGACAACTGGGCATTTCCGGCGTCTGTTCGCGGTCATCCACGAGTATCTCGACGCTTTGGATCATGGCCGGTTTAATTTCCGGCCGGGCTGGGGCTGCAGCATGTGCGACTTGCGCGAGTCGCATTGTCGCCATTGGACTGCCATTTGAAGCGTTAACTCTGGCGCTGGTTTTGACGGGGCTGTTGGGCTCAAGCGTCAAACGACTGTCAGGATTGCCGCAAGAGTGGGTCGCAATTCGTCTCGAAGGCCCCTCTGTGCGTCCTCTATGGACCTGGGCTGCCTGATTGTTTCTGGAGTATCTGAAAATGAAGCGTTCCTTGTCCCTGGCCGTTGAACTTCTCATCAAGCTGGGTTCCTGCCTGGGAGCCTGCGTTGGCTGTTCGTCAAAAACCCCTCCTGAGCCAGAGCAGCCCCACATGATTCATTGGAAAGGGCAGAACACCGGCTATGACAACACATCGGTGGAACGGCCCCCTGACAAAGCCGGCGGCACCGGCCCGAAGTAACTTGATTTGGAGAAACGTCTGCCATGCGAACTGCAATCTGTCTGCTGCTGATTTTGGGGATCGCCGTCGTTTCCGCGATCTTCCTCCTGCCTCGTCCCCTTTCACCGGCTATACCCGTCCCGACCGTGGTTCACTCGCAGGGGCCGACGGTCGAGCGCCTGGAACGGCTTTCGCACTTGGCCACCACGCGGGTTTACGTTGTCGATGTACTCGTCGGTCAAGGGGAAGGCTGCCGTGGGGCTTGGTTGATCAAGGGAGATGCTCTGGTGGGCGTCAACCTTAGCCAAGCACGGATCGTGGAAATGACTGAGACGACGAAACAGGCCACGATCCTATTACCGCCGCCCGAGGTGCTGCAACCGCGGGTAGACCACGAGAGAACGAAAACCTGGGAAGTGCGTCGCATGGTCTGGCTCCCCTGGAACGCCGACGCGGACCGCCTGCGGGATGAAGTCATGCGTCAGGCCCAGCAGCTGGTGGCCCATGCCGCCGGCTCGGACGAGAACCTCCAGCAGGCCAAACTTTCTGCGGCGACCATCGTTACGGCATTTTATGAAGAGGTTGGTTGGCAGGTGCAAGTGGGCTGGAAAGATACGTCAACGGCGGGCAAGTAAGAAGTTCATGCTATGCGATCATCTGCGGAGGCACTGAGAGTGTTCGTGCCGACTCATAGAAGTGCTGTCGCCCCGCTTAACTATCAGCGATTCGACCAAAACACCTATGGTTCCCGCAACAGCCGAAACCCCTCATCGTTGTTGCGCTTCGCAGGCAGATCGTAGCCGCGGCTTGCCGGGCTCCCGGACAAGGGAGTTCCGCAGGCCTGCGGCGGACTAAGACCGGCGAACCGCGGCCGGGGCCTCACTTTTATCTATCAGCGACTCGACTGAAGCAGCTTCCGTTGGGGAGCTCTCTTGAACTCAATTGCCGGGGTATGCTCCGCTTCATCCCGATAATGTTCGAAGTCGCTTCGTGAAGCAGTGCCCACCGTTGTCAGGATTGCTTGGATCCTGGGGCAAGAGATCCGACATCCTTCAAATCGGCAGAGACCAGCTTACTGCGGGGCTACTCGTCGCTCACATTGACTCCGGACTCGCGGCGAACACTTTGACCGGCCGTCCGTCTGCCGATCTTCGTGAAGCTCCCGAGGCCCGTGATGAGATGTCTCTTTGTCGCCGATCCGATACGGGTGACTTTTAGCTCTTGAAGCCAAAGCAATCCGCAAGCCGCCAGCGGCAGTCCGATGGCCGTGGCCCACAGGACAGACCAAGCCCGCCACCTCCAGCGGGCGTGATCGGTGCCCATGACCTCAGTGCCTTGGAAATAAACCAAACTCCGCAATTCAATGTCTGCGTAACGAGAAATCGTCAAATAGGACAGCCAGGCGGCCGCCTGATTTGGACGGTCGGAACTTGGCACCAGGTCTGGCGTATCGCCCGGAGTCAGCGGGCTGAATTCAAGGTATGCCGCGTGGAGGGTTTTATTTCCCATACCTGCGATCTGGACGCTAAAAACGATCTGAAACATCATCACCAGAGGCAAAATGACGTTTGCTGCCTGCCGGCTGTGGCCTGCGAGAGCGGAGATCAGCAACCCCATTCCCACGGCAGCCAGACCCGCGGGCATGAGATACCACCAGGTCCAGCTAATCGGGAGCATTGACCACGGAGGGCGGATCAGCCAGAGCAAGGTAAGAAAGGCCGTGGTCTGGAGCATGGAGATCAGCCATAAGACCGAAGCCTTGGCCATGACATAGGGTATGAAGCGCAGGAACAACAGTCGCTCGTGTTCGACCACCTCCCGTTCGTGGACGATTGACATCAGGCTCAGACTGGCTCCCATCCAAATACAAGCCAGGATGCAGAGAAATCCCAGCAGGGAATCCTTATTGCCTGCGGCCGGGGCTGGTGCCGCGATACCGATGGCCGCTGCGAAAACGGCCGGGACTAGAATCACTGGCAGGACCAGACGCCTCAGCCAATCATTTCGGGTCAATGTCACTTCCCGAACGGCCAACCAAGCGAATTTGAGCCTGATGTTTTCCACGCATGCCAGGGATGTCGCTTTAAGTGCTTCCTCAGCCGACAGCAGAAATTGCCCCAACTGCCGACACGTAAGCTGAAGTCGGCCTAGGGGCGGATCGGGAGGAGTCAGGTGTGTTTTGCCGGCTTCTGTCGGAGTAAGGATTGTCAAGTCGCCGGTAGGCACCCGCTGCTTCAGTTCGGCAGGAGGCCCATCGAAGACGATTTGGCCGCGGCATTGGCCCCGCCGGCCGATCACCACAACTCGGTCGAAAGTTTCCAACCGGCTCAGGTTGTGGGTCACGGAAATAACCGTACAGCCTCGCAGGCTCAAGCTACGCAGGAGGCGCAATAGGCCCTCCTCGCGGACTGGATCCAATCCACTGGCCGGCTCGTCGAGCACCAGCAGCCGGGGCTCCGCGATCAGCTCGGCCGCGGTCCGCAGTCGCTTGGCCTCACCGCCGCTGCGCTCCGTGCGACCCCAGATATCCTGGGACAGGTCAACCTGGTGCAAGACCCGGTCCACTTCCTGATCTGTGACCCGCCTGCCGCGAAGTTTGGCGCTGAGCCAGACCGCCTGACGTGCCCGCAGACCGGTGTGGACCGCTTCGTGCTGGGATACATAGCCCAATGCGCTACGAAAAGATTCCAGATTGCCATCCGTGTCCACGCTGTCAATCAGCATGGTGCCCCCGTCGCAATGGCGGCAGCCGCCGACGATAGCCGAAATCAGCGTGGATTTTCCGGCGCCACTGGGGCCGACGACGGCGACCATTTCGCCCGGTGTGATGGAAAGATCCAGCGGCCCCAATCGGCCATCGATTCGCACCTCTCGTAACTCCAGGTGGACGCCCCTGACACCGCGTACCGGAACGAGAAATCCGTCCGCACTGTTGAAGATCCAGGCAAACGGTCCTACCTGGATCAAATCCCCGCCGGCCAGCAGAGCTGACACAACCGGGCGACTGTTTACAAATGTCCCTGTAGTCGAGCGATTTTCGACAAGCCAGTAGTTTCTGGAGTTCGGCTGCCGCACGATCAGGCAATGCGTCATCTCGATGCCGGGAGCAGCAAGTTCTACGGACCTGAGGTCCTCGGCAATTCGGTTCCCCAGTGTCACCGGCCCACCCACATTGAGCCCAATGGACTGTTCGCGGAACCGATTGATGGGCTGCGGCTCCAAAGTAGCCGACAGCATGGGCCTGCTGCCGGCGGCCCATTGAGCCAAAACACTTCTCACTAGAGACATCGACCCCAGCCAACCCAGCGGCAGCCCGCACGCCGAGCAATTGACCACGTCGGGCCGACAACACTCGTGGCAGCATGGGCAGACAACAATGGCGCAGGCCGTCGCCTGGCCGGGGGTATTCATTTTTTCGCTCACTTTACAACTTCGGCCTCGTAATAACTGTCCACTGCCACGTTTGTCACATTCTCGGTACCGAACAGGAGGTGATTTTCGCTGACATGGTCCGCATTTCCCTCCCATTTCAGTTTCGCCCTTTGAACCAGCAATTGGCTGGGGGAGTATTCGATCGTGCCGGAGAGGGGTACAAAGCGGGCAGTGCGCCTGCTTCCAGCCAAGCGGGCCTGGACCGATACATCGCCACCGGTGACTTCCAAAGCTCTCACCGGCTGACCGGCAAATTGGGTGTCAGCGGCTCGCTTCACATCGAGATGACTCTTGGGGTCAATCTCGCAGTCGTAGCCGAAACTGAACATCCCTGAAACGTCGCGAGCCCGCAGTCGCGCGGTGTCTCCCACGTTCTTATCCGCGGCCTGCGAAACGAAGTAGTCGGCCAACAGGCTGCTGCCGTAAGCGATCCGCTGCAGGTCGTCCGGGTCGTACTTGGGGCCTTGGAGCACCTTGATGTGAGTCACGCCGCTTCCGTTGGCGTATTCAAATTGAAGCCGTGCGCCCGTGAACTGATCTAATTCAGCGATGAATTGCACGTCAGCATTGGCGTTGGGGATTTTGCCGCGATTGCGCAAGGCCTGCCAGAAAGTCGTCAGGGTTCCTTGAAGTTTTGGATCACCGCTAGTGGCAATATCACCAGCGCGGCGCAACCAGACGTAGATCGGCACGGAATTGAGCACGTTCTTTTCCAGTTGCTCCCATACCATCCCCAGTATTGGCGCATCGGGCTCATGCAACTCCAGCTTCTCTTCGGACACCGCCAGGAGTTGAACAATTTCCGGAAAGTGCTGTTCGAACGTAATTCGATTGTCTTTGTTGGCGGTCACTTTGGTTTCTGCAACAACGCGATAGCGATACGCAAATTGTGAGTCCTGCTTGAAGATCCAACGGGTGTTGCTTCCTTCTCCTTTGATATTCAGATAGGCCACGCTGCGGATCGTTCGCCCTGGAGTGTAGAAATCCTTGAATTGGGGCTCCGGCACCGCCTCCGGGCGATCAGTGAGAGGCGGGACCGAGAAACTGTCCGTAAGCTCGCGTGGTGGCTTGCAGCGCGAGTCCGCCAGTTTTTGATTGACTTCTGCTTCAGCTCTGAGCTGCAAGTCAGGCGGGTTGCCGAAGTATTTCTGCAACTCCTGCCATTTGGCCAGAGCATCGCACCATTTTGCGTCCCTTTGCAGTTCGAGCGCCTCCTTGCGGATCTGCTGTGGATCAGGTTTGGTTGGCGACTTAGGGTCGGAGGGCGCTCCCGAATTGTTTCCCGCGCCGACTGGAGGGATGGGTTCGGGGTTGCTGCATCCGTTGACGAGCAGCGCTGCACCTCCCAGGAAAATGATCGACAGCAAGACGGCTATGCTCACTGACCAGTGTCGCACGTTCATGGATTTGCTCCTTGTCCTTCGGGAATCAGGGTCGCCACGTCTTTTTTTCTATATGCGCCAGGTGGAGGGCCCGGGCAATCGAGGATCTCAAATTTCAAAACGACATTCGTATTCTTGTCCTTGAGCCCCGCTAACCCGGCCCGATGAAGTTGGCAGATAGCGAACGGCCCCGAATACGAATTGTCAATCAAATTGGGTCTCGCAAACGTCCAATCCTTCTCACGTTCTAGAACCAAGCCAATTTCGGTGGGTGTCTCTGCGTCCCATTTGAACTCCAGGTCACGAGGTTCCTGCCTCGTGTATTTGTGTTGCTTCTCCACAGTCCAGGAATGCAGTTTTCCAGGTTGTCCAGCAACCGTTAACAATCGCTCGGTGCCCGAACCTCCAGGGGCGTTCCCCTCGATCATGCGAATCGTCCATTTTTTTCGCTCCAAGAGTTCTTTTCTCCATTTGGCCAGAATATCGCGCACCGGCGAGTCGCACCCCTCAAGTCGCTGCTGAACATTGGCGGGAAGCAGATTAAGGTCCACCCACCTGTCCCATTCCTTCTGCGCGTTTTTCAAATCAGCCAATCTTTTCTTTGCGTCTTTAATGGCTTCCAAAACCCAGGGTTCCCGCAGAGCCTTCTCGTATTTCTGGGCGAAGTCGTTGTCATCTATCCAAGACTTGGCATCGAGCATCAGTGGCTTAAGCTCTTTCAACCACCCCTCCTCGCAAAGAACTTTGACCTTTGTTTCCTGAATGCTTGCGCACGCGTCTGCCACCCCCTCCAACGTCGCATTCATACCACCTCCCCGCTCGACCAGCTTCGGCCAGAGTTTCTTGGCTGTCTCATCGTGATCCGGCTCTCCGTTACGCGGAGGGATCGGGATTCGGTGTCGTCTTAGCAAGTCTTCGAGTACTCCGACTCGCCCTGTAACTCGCTTCTCAGCCGCATCGAGCTGATCGTTGTGCTTTTGCAGGTGTTCCTTATCTGCTTCCAAACGGCCATTTTCTTCTTTCATACGGTCGAGGTCACTCTTCAACGTGTCGGCCTCTTTTTTCGCCGCCGTCACGTCGTGCAGCAGGTTCTTTTCTTCTCTCGAAGCAGCAATAAAAAGCCAACCATTCGTGACGCAAAGTATTACGAGCGCCGCTAGAGTCAGAGCGAGAGTTGCGACCCTCCAGCGCCGAGCGTGCTCAGCCGCCTGGACGTTTCGATACTGGACCAACGCTTGGCTGGCATCGGCCGGACGCTGCGATTCATTGGCCAGCAGCACTTGGATAAGTTTTAAGAGCGGTCGCTGCACGCCGCGCCGCCGTAGCTTGGGAGCCAGCACTGGCCAAGCATCGGGCGGAGAGCTGCTATCCGATTCGCGGGCCGGATTGCCGCGCCATCCCAGGAGCATTTCGCAAATCGAAAGTCCCAAGGCATAGAGATCAGCCTTAAAGGACGGCTCCTGGGTCGATCCCTTCCACTCCGGTGGAGCATAATAAGCCGCATCAGGATCCCGCAGTTTTCCCGCCGACCAATAAGTCATGCCGCCAATGGCGGCATCCGCCAACCAAGTAGTCAAAGGTGGATCTCCGCCGATATTGCCGTCCAGATAAATGTTTTTGGGTCGAACATCACCATGGGCAATGCCCCGCCCGTGGAGGCCGGCCAAACCCAGCAAGATCTGTTCGACAATGACTGCTCCCTCTGCAGACGCCACTCCCATGTCCGACTGAAGGCGGGCGGCCAGGGGATGTTGGTGGCAATCGCTTAACAGGTAAGTGACTCCTCCCCCATCGGTTGCGGCCTCCAGTGGCGTTGTGATGTGGGGCAGTCGGAAATTGAGCAACCGTTCGATCCTTTCGACAAGCGGCGTTTGCCATGCTGCATCTTCGTCCTCTGCCTCGAAACAGCGGGCAATTCGCTTGAGTGCGGATTTTGAATCGAAACGCTGATCCCGCACTAAGAACACCCGCCCAAATACATCCGCACCATGCAGTTCCTGCTCAATGGTGAGTCCGGCGGGTAGATGGTCCTGACATGATGCTGTACTCATCGAATCTCTGCCTCCTTTTCCCAACCCAGCGTGGATATGATCCAGCGAAACACTTCACTGTCCTCAGGGCGCACTGCAGGAAGATGAATCAGTTCCAGGTGATTGAGGTTAAACTTCTGCCGGGTATCAGCGACAGGAAGAGTGGCGCTGGTCACGGAGACCAGCCCGTCGCCCTGTTGCTCGCGAATCTCGTCCCCCTTGAGCAGGGCCTTTAAGGACCGCTGCACTTCGAGCGGGGCATTGCGGCGAGTCAGGATGGCGTTCACTTCGCTCTCTATGGCTGAACGTTCCGACTCGCTTAGAAAACTTTTACAGCCGGCTCCGGTGTGATAGCGGACCCCGTTTGGCCGGCGCCGGGCGTCGAGGCCCGCCAGAAAGCGGCTGCCTGGCTTAAGATCCTCGCCCGCCTCCCCCAGACCTTCTTGCAGCAGGCCCGCCTGGGGCCAGGGCCAGGAAACCTGCATCAGGTCCAGCCAGCGGCAATAGTCCGCCAGCGCCGACCCTGCGTGAGGGGTGCCCAGCATGAAGACATCGGTGACACAGGACGGCGGTGTATCCGTGCATTCCAGGCAATGACGCATGACCAGCCCCCCCATGCTGTGCGCAACGACTACCAGCCGCAGCCGGGGATGCGTGATAGCCAACCTGCGAAGTTCTTCGCCAAGCCGTTTTCCAGCGCGCTCAAGCGGACCATTGTTAGGATAGTCGAACGTCAGTACCTGAATCCCGGAGTGTTTACATGCCTCCCTGAAACGCGTTAAATCGGTCCCATTGGAGCGGAGACCGTGGATCAGCAGAACTGTGCGCGCGTCCTGGTCCAGGTGCTGTGGGAGGCGGAGCCCTTTCTCTGGCGGCCAGGCCGGAATCGAAATCCGAAACAGTCGCTCCAGGCGCCGCCGGTTCTCATCGCGAACCTTCGGATCCTGGGTATCCACAATGTCGATTTCGAGCCGCCTATCGTCGAGTCGGACCCGTATCAATCCGGCGTTGTCGGCCAGCAGCAGGGCGGCCCGGTCCAATGGGGATAGCTCCCTTTCGCCGCCAGCAACCATCTCCGGCGCATAATTGGTCTTCAGTAAGCGATTGCATTCCCGACAAAACTCGCGGGGGCTGTAGAAACGCCCCTCCCGTAGCGGAATGGTGATACGTGTAAATTCCTCAGCCGATATGGAGGCCGAAGTCGCCAGCATGAGGAGCGTCACAGCCGTGTAGCTAAACCGCTTGAGGATCAGCCGATAGAAGAGAACCGTCAATTGCATGAAATACCCCGCAAATAAACAGAGGACGCTGACACGAGGCCGCCCGCCGACCTCCGCGAAGAGGTGTACGAAACAGCACAAGGCCAGCGTCCCCTTGCGGGGACGCGGTCCAAGCACTGCCTTCGTACTCATCAAGAGCCCTTGCGAGCTCAGGTTCGCGGATTCGGCGAAGCAGTTCTTGACGCAACGCGTCAATTCAAGTTGTCATGTGGCCGCACAGCGGCCGCTTAATCGGAGACGATCTCCCGGAAAATTTGTAACAAGTCACGCGGCAGGCGCCGCAGGTACCCCCTCATTGTAGTGTCGGCCGAAAGCCTAGCAAGCAGTCCGCTGCCGCCCACCCTGAGTGTCCTTGCTAGATGAATCTACTGCCGATACGGCGTTATCGAAGGTGGGCGGTAGAATGGTTGACAATCGAGGGCAACGCTGGCCAACTTACGGGATGATCGCTAAACCCAGCTTTTTCCTCCCACCGCCCTTGATCTCGGTGCTGGCGTTCTTGCTGACCGGAAAGCACCTGAGTTTCACGACTGCCAGCCAATATATGAGAGGAGATAGCCATGAACAAAGAGAAGCAAGCATTCAAGACAGCCGTCGAATTGCTTCGGGAGGCCGAACTCGAACCCGAGCAGGTCGAAGCCCTGGCAACGGTAGAACGCTATCCCGGAGAACTTCGGCGACAGAATGCCGAACTCAAAACAGAGGTAGACCGCTTGCAAAAATTAGTTGCCGCGGAACGGAACATCAGCGATCGCCAGCAAGCCGAGATAATCAAGACCCAATTGGAAGAGAAACTTCGGGTCTCAGATAGCTATGCCCGCATTTTGGAAGGTCGTGTCCGCACTTTGGAATCGCAAGTACCGCAATTCATTCCGCTGACTGACGATGTCTGGAAGGCCATGGTTTCCCTCGCAGAGCAGTGTGAACGCACCTTCAACAAGGCATTCGTCGGTTGGGAACTCAAG
>JAIOPX010000157.1 GCA_021413705.1 Planctomycetota bacterium
ATCCAACATCGGCAGAGAGAACGCATCTCCCCTTCCAACGACCTGACCGAGACTCACAAAAAGCCGTCTCAAGACGGCACGTAAAAAGTATGCGCTTCATCAACGTATCTCATTCCCCCATGGCAGTCTTTGCGTCGAAAATGATCCCCAACAAACTCAGGCTAAAGCCTGCACTCCAACAAAAAAGCCCGCCCCACGACGCGGTTAAGCGTTTTGGGGCGGGCTCTTCTGATACCTGATCCTGAAGTGTTTTAGGCTTCAGCCCAAGCTCTGATAGGATACCTCGCATGTGTCAGGCGTTTCGCTCTTCGAGGAGCAAATACCGCCATTTGACACACTTTTACCATATCAGATTTGCCGCAAAAATCAAGATGCAGAATCAGCCACCCCCCCAGGATTTCAGATCGCAGATTTCAGATTTATGATTGACGAGGTAGTTCTGTGCTTTGCTTCTACTTTCACGTTCAACGAAGGAATTGAATATGAATTCCAATGAAATGCGACAGCGCACGAAGGCGTTTGCCCTGCGAATCATCCACTTGGCAGGAGAATTGCCGTCCGACCGCGTTGGTGATGTTTTAGGCCGGCAGATTCACAAGTCGGGAACGTCCGTCGGAGCCAATTATCGCGAAGCTCTGCGTGGTTCATCGCACAGGCATTTTACGACTTTGCTAGAGACAGCACTCCGGGAATCAGACGAAACCAGTTACTGGCTCGAATTGCTCTCGGAGTCCGGAACTATCAAACAGGACCGATTGACCGACCTGCAACGTGAGAGTGGCGAACTAACCGCGATCCTCGCCGCCACCGTAAGAACCGCCAAGCGCCGAAAGGAATGAAGTTCTTCTTCTCTCCAATCTGAAATCTCCAATCTGAAATCTGAAATCTGAAATCTGAAATCTGAAATCTGAAATCTGAAATCTGAAATCTGAAATTGCTTCTTCCTAGCCGAAGTAACACAGCACATCCCCGAAAAGGGAGAACATCTGGTGCGCTACTACGGCTGGTATTCCCACCGCCGCCGCGGCATGCGCTTGGTGAGCGGTACGGCGCTAGCCGCCGGTAATCCGCTGGCCCTGTCCCCTTCTCCTCTGCAATCTGAAATCTGCAATCCTAAATCTGAAATAACTTCCGTCTGGGCCATGCTGATCCAGCGGGTCTACGAAGTCGATCCGCTGAAGTGCCCCAAGTGTAATGGCACAATGAAGATCATCAGCTTCATCGAACGTGGCCAGTCAGTCGTGATCGAACGTATTTTGAAGCTCTGCGGCCTCTGGGAAGGTCCGATCCGCACGCTGGCTAACCCCCGCCCTCCACCGGGCACGGGACCACCGGTGACAGAAACGGGCGAGTACGAATTGGTACCTGACAGTGAGCTTCTCGAAGCGGAGTTGTTGGAGTCCAGGCTTCAGTCTGCTTCGCGTCAAGTTCGCCATGCCGAGCCCGGCAATTATCAGTTAGTGCTCGACCCTGAGTTTCTATAGCAGCGTACTGCGGTCGCAGTTTTTCAGTGCCGGAACCACTCCCGCGCAGAGGGTACGCGCATACGAGGCTCAACTCACATTGCCGCGTAATACGGAGGCTCTGCGTCACCACACATATGCCAGTAGGTTTCCACCCGCGCCAAAGAGAGCAACAATTTCAGTGCATAAAACCAAGATGCGCCGCGATGCTTCGAAACGTATTTTGCTTGACATCAACCGGCAGCGATGGGAGAATCGGCGGCGCGGCGAATTTAAATTCCTATCAGTGACTGTTCGAGAGTTACCCGCGCCGGGGCGTGGGCCGAGAAAATGCCAAAAAATGAATCACGCGCTAGACTTGGGGGCGCGATGTTAAGATAGCGATTCAGGCCTGGAGCGGTCTCAGGCTGAACCCATTGCTAAGACACTTTGCCGCCAACCCAGCCATGTGCGCAGCTGTGGACATTCAGGCACCGATCGGCCGCGTACACGAGGGACAGTAGTTGAAGACGCCCAATTCAAAGCGACGCCACTTCCTTACGTTGCTGTTTGTTTTGGGAGCGCTGCTGGCGATCGCCGGCATCATCGGCCTGATCTCGATTCCCGCTGCGATTCGTTCGCTCGACGAAGAATACAAGCAAGTCCGCGCAGGGCAGTATCGCAGCAAAACCATTTGGTTTGTTCCCGGCGGCGCACCGACCGTTGACTATGGCTACGACGGCCGAGATCCCAAAAGCGACTACGAGGACAAGAAATCCGAGTATCTCGCCTACGAGCCTTTGGCCCGCCGGGCCATTCTGGCCGGCGTTGCTATCGCCATTCTCTCGAGTATTATGCTATTGTCTATCGACAGGGCATCCAAGCCGCGAACGATCGAGGCCTCGCACGTCGACTAGCTCTGACATTACTGCTGGCCCGCCCCGGCGCAGAAAGAAAAGGTGACAGCCACCAAATCTGTGTATATTGAGCAGTTCAGGCAGATTACTTTCGCCCTGGGTCGTCCGCGGGGGCGGAGGGTTGTGCTTCCCTTAAGCTTGATGGCCGCGTGCTTCCGTGCATCCCCCTCGTGCTTCCCTGGGCTGAGCCGAGTATAGGCGCAACGCAGCAAAGCAGGCGGCATCGACTATTTTGGCTCGAAACCGGATACCCAGGCACCTTCCCCGGCGCGCCGGGACTTGGAGCCGGCGGAAGGAGCCTACTAGGCTAAACAGTCTCTCAACTGCTTTCACGGGGAGTGACATTTATGCGAAAACTGGGGCGACTCCTTAGCGTTGCCGTACTCCTGGCGGCAGTGGGCGGTTGCAACTATCTCGACCCCGTGGCCAAGGCAAACGCCAGGCTCAAACGGGAAGGAGGCTGGGAACTCGTCTACAAAGTGGACCGCCAACGATTGCCTCCGGGCGAGACTGTCGATTCGCAAACATTGGCCCGAGTGATTGGCTACCGAATTGGGGTTCGTGGAAATCCATTGATCCGCGTTTCTCCCGGTCCCCACGACGCGGCAACGATTCTGGTCATCGGCCAGGATGAAAAACTTCGTGACCGCATCAAGGCGAACCTCGCATCCCAGGGCGTTTTAGAATTTCGCATTCTCGCCGATGCCAACGCCAATGCAGCGATCGTGAAGCAAGCCCAGGCCCAAGGAGACGTCCACACTCCCATTCTGGACGCACGGCGAAGTGACGATGATGTGGAGGCGCAGTATCTCATCAGCGAAGCCGACGAGATCGAAAAGCAGCGCTCTTCCGCCAATGCAGCCAACGAACCGCCCCCTGAGTTGGCCCGGAGCATCAAGCTCGGTGACATCCCGCGTGCCGAGTGGGTCGATGTGGCCGCGGCGGAAACTGCGAAGGTGCTGGAGGACAAAGACCTCGTTACTCGAACTCTCGCGGCAGATCATGTGCAGAAGCTGGTCATCCTGGGTCAATCCAAGGCCCGCTGGGTTCCCATCGGCCGAGATCGCCAGGGCAAATTGCGCGTCGAGGCGGGCAACATGATTTCACGCCCCAATGCCGGCGGCGGTACCGAGATGCTGGTGTTGATCGATTCACAAAACGTCGGCGGAAAGTATCTGAGGCTTGCCCGGGGAAGTATCAATGATCGCGGAGATAACAGCATCGATTTCGAGTTCAATTCGGAAGGCGCGCGGCTTTTTGGCATCCTCACGGGAAACAATGTGCCCCGAGGAAGTCTGACCCGGCGGTTGGGAATCATTCTCGACGGCGAATTGCTGTCGGCCCCTAATCTGCAATCTCGCATTAGCGACCGAGGGCAAATTACGGGTGATTTCACGCGAGAGGAGGTCGAGTGGGTCGTGGACGTCCTCAATGCGGGTCTGATTCCCTCGCCGTTTCACGTCCAGCTCGAGAGCGAAAAACAAGTCGCGCCTAGCGGTACGCCGTAAGAATCGAACGGCACAAACTCCACCGGCTGTCGATGGAGTGGACACGGCTGTCGCCGCATTCGACAGAATGTTGCCGCCACGCTTTCGGTTATCAAGTGGCTCGATAAACACAAATAGCAGCGGAAAGGGCTATTTTCAGCTCATTCGACGCGGTTGGTGTTCACCAACATATTTCGGCATCGCGTTTGCATTCAAGGGAGGCGTGGATCGAGCGCCGTTGGTGCTAACGCCTCCGCCGGGCGGCCAATGAGTGGTTCGATCGACGGCCACTATAGGGCCGGCCTGATCTATCTCAGCATTCCCTGCTGTTCCCCGATGGTCAGGCCGGCCTCTTTTTTCACGACTGGTTTTACACGGGCTGGGAAGCCCATGCTACGTTGAGGGTTCAATTGAACTCCAGAGCCAGGACATTTTTTTCCCACCGCTTCTGGAAGGAGAGCATGTCCTTTTCTCCCAGCACCGATTTGAGGGTTTCAAAACCGGTGGGATCCTCGGCGGCTTCTCGGCTGAAGCGGCGATAGAACTCTTGCAGCTTCCCTTGCTCTTGCAGGTAGTAGCACAGATAGCGCGCCTGAGCATAGTTCGTCCCGCGCGGGTCCTCGTAGAACTCCCGCGTCGAGGTGGAGCAAAGTTGCTCGAACGAGCCCAGCCCCCGGCCGCGGATCGCCCGCTGCAAGCCTGGCAGCCGCCAATTGGTGCGGCCGATGATGTGCCCGTCGCGACTTCCGGTCTGTTCGTAGAGCGAAGCTAATCCTTCATTGAACCAGCTTGGGCAGGCGGGAAAGTTGGTGGCCATGAAAGGGTGAACGATTTCGTGAACCAGCGTGCCCCCGCCCGTGCTGATGTTCATGATCAGCGACTTGTGGGCGGGGGAATAGTAGCCGTAGGGAGTGGTCGGCTTATCGCCAAAGATTTTAGTCGTGTGCTGTTCGTAGCTTCGCTTGTCCTTGAACAGCCAGATATCGATGATGTCCTGCGGATCGCGCTGGAAGTAGTCTTGCTTCAGCAGATCGACCGACCAGCGAACTGTGTCCTTGGCCCGGCGCTCCACTTCGCGCTGCGGATCGTCGCCGACGACGACAAACGGACGCTGAATCACCACGGAGAATCCCTCGGGCAGCTTCTTCTTGAGCTTCATCATGTGCTGGGCGAGCGCCGCCTCGCTGTGTTGAACCGTGCGTGGAGGAGCCGCGATCTCACCCGGCTCGAGCCTCATGCGCACGACGGTCCAACTACGCGGATCGTATTTCAGCGGCCAGAGAGCGAGAAATGTTTTCTGCGGCAGGCGTCGATAGGCGCCGTCGGCCAGGGCCGGTTCTTGGAAGATCACTTCGTCGCGGGCTGCGTCGTAACCCAGGATGAGGCGAAAGTGTTCGCTGGAGCCCTCGCGCTCGTCGTAGTGCATACAGACAATGGATGGAATGCCGGCCACCAAATCGGCATGAAGTGTTTTCCACTGTGCCTCAAGCTGGCGGGCCGAGTCGGCAGCGGCCACGTTTTGCCAGACATTGCCGGTGCGGAAGCCGATCTTGATGAGCGCCGTGTTGAGTTCCTTGGTGTAACAGCCGCGGGCCAAAAGCGGGTCCAGCCCAGAGGCGTCAAAGACCGCATCTTGATCGTAGCGATGCCCGAGCTTGGCCAAGTACATGGCAGCACAGGCTTCTCCGCAAAAATCTGGCTTCTGTTCAACGTGGGGCACGCCACGAATGAGGACTGACCTGGCAGCCAGCGGGCCGGCGGCCGATGCGTTGGTCAGCAACAGGATGGAAAGGCCGAGGCCAAGCGATGTCGCCACGAAGCAAGCAGAGTTCGTCCACCGATTACGCAGATAAGCACAGATCGTTTGGTACATTTTCCCCTCCCCATAATCTGCAACTCCGTCCCTGTGTGATCATTATATCCGCTGCCTTGGTTCTTGCAGTCCCAATTGTTACCTGGCTGTTACCTAGGCGCTCATCCATGAATGATGACGAAAATCAACACCAGCAGACGACGGCCAGATACTCGACAGGAATTGAGTGCTTTGCTACTATAAAAGCCCTCGGCGGCCAGAAATTTGGGTGCGCCAACCAGGAGTCTAACGGCCGGGAGGGCCATGTGGCCGGGCAAAGCCCTTTGATCCGCAGGCCGCCGAAATTCTCCGTGACTCTTGGAGTTTTTAACCTATAGTTACCAGGGTGTTCTACGATCCGCTGTTTCCCACGGGAACCTGCAAGAAGGAGCAGTACGATGAGTGGCATAACAAAAGGCATACTCGCCAGCTTGGTAGTTGGGGCGACGCTGCTAGTGGCATCCCCGAAACAGGCCGAAGCCCGTCGCTGGGTGTATTACCCTGGCGTCGTGGCCGCACCCGTTGTGGCGGCATCGCCAGTTGTGGTGGCGCCGGCGCCCGTCTATAGCGCTTACTATCCGGTGTACCCACGCCGTGCGTATCGCAGTTATTACGCGCCTGGTTATGTAGTGCCGGCCTATCCGACGCCGTATTACTACGGTTACGGGTATTGAGCTACCGGGGACCGTCCTAATTTCTGGGAACCAACTGTGATGCTGGTTCACGGAGCGAACGCGGTGCTGTCCCCTTGGCTTTGCGAAAAGGCTTGTGACTATGATGGGTATGCGCCGACTTAGCGGAGCCACGATGCTTAGTGTAGTGGCTTTGTCTTGTTTCTCGCCAGCTACAGCCGAAGCGCGGCGGCCTGTTTACTACTACAGTCCGTTCTATGTACCGCCGAGCGTACAAGGCGCATGGGGTCCGGGCTCAGGGGACAAGCCCAATTACGGTTTGTTTCGGGTAATCCCGGAAGACCCGATGCCGGTCTATCCGCCTCCGCCGCTCTATCCGGCGTATGGATACTGAGAATCGTAGGGTACGCGCAGCGTACCAATTCCTGGACTACGAAAACTCTCAAACCTCCCGAAGAAGCTCGTCGCGGAATCGTTGTCCAAGAGTTGATATGCTGCGCATACCCTACTTTGTCTACTTTGGCACAAGGCTGAAGTCGAACACAATCTCCACGGACGGCACTCTATCGCGAGGAGTAAGGCGGGGAGGATTTTCTGCCACACCCCTCGCGATCCGTCGGAGTTCGTCGATCGACAGTCCCAAAAATCGCCGTTCGACTGATTCCGGTGCACTCGGCATTCGCTCCGCAGTTCTGCTAAACAGCTCTTCCGCTCGAAGCGCGTGACGCACTACGCCAAGCGTTCGCCCCTCACGAACTTTGACGCCCGCGGCAGCCAGCTTGATGAGCCCCTTGAGAAAATCGCCGAGCAAGCCGCCTCGCCCGACACTGTGCCAGACCGCTTCCCACGCTTCGTGTGCTTCCCAATAATAGCCGTAGTTGAATAAATCCATCCCGTACAGAAGCTCGTGGCACTCATGCCATCGCGCCAGATCGGGAGGCGACACCGGCTGGGGCATGTGCCCTGCCATGTGACCGGCGGGATCGCGCGTCGGATGCGGAAAGTGCCCCGTCACGTAGGAATACGGCGGCAGAGGCATGGCGGGAAGAATTCTAGGCGGATTCATCGGGCTGATTGTACCAGGAACCGTTGTCTCGTCGCATGGTTGCCGCCGTTCTGCTAAGCTGGTTGCATTGGCACGTTACCACCTGGAACCTAAGCGATGCACCGAATCACCACTATCCTCATGTCCTGCGTCACCCTGCTGATGGTTCACACTGAACACACCGACCAGGCATTGGCCGAAGACACGGCTCCCGCAGACGGCTGGGTTTCCCTCTTCAACGGCAAAGACCTTTCCGGTTGGAAGCAACTCAACGGCACGGCCACCTACAAGGCCGAGGACGGCGCCATCGTGGGCACGACGACGAAAGGGAGCCCCAACTCTTTCCTTTGCTCCGATAAAGACTATGGCGATTTTGAACTCCAGTTCGATGTGAAGGTCGATCGCCAGCTCAACTCAGGCGTTCAGATTCGAAGTGAAAGCAAGCCTGACTACCAAAACGGTCGC
>JAIOPX010000061.1 GCA_021413705.1 Planctomycetota bacterium
GGCCGAGACTTCCAGCGGATCGAACACATCCGCCCGCGCCAGCCGAGCCATGGAAACGCCTCCGCACACAGAGTAACGAGGGATTTTCACGTCGCTGGGGATTAGTGTACGGATGCATCCTATACAGTCAAGCGGGGTGAGAGAGGTTTTTTGGGAAGGGCGGAATGGGCGGCTGGCGTTCCAATCATGGAGCTAGCTGGGTGTCCCCGGGCTCCCTGCTAGCCGCGGGATATCGTCTGGGCGCTCGCGCAAGGGCGGCAGCACCACCGGAAATACGTTTAGGCGATAGTACAGGTCTTGGCGGAATCGGCCGTCGGCGACCATCTTTGCCAAGTCGCGATGGGTTGCAGCCACGAGCCGCACGTCCACCTTGACCGTCTTCGTGCCGCCAAGTCGTTCGAACTCTCGCTCCTGCAACACGCGGAGCAGTTTCGGCTGCAACTCTGACGGGATGTCGCCCACCTCGTCCAGGAATAGCGTCCCCTGGTGCGCTACTTCAAACCGGCCAATCTTCTGGGAGATGGCACCGGTGAATGCACCTTTCTCGTGGCCGAATAGCTCGCTCTCCAACAGCCCCGTAGGGATGGCCGCGCAGTTGAGTTTGACGAAACTGCGGGTCTGGCGCGGGCTTCGCTCATGTAAGGCTCGCGCGACAAGCTCCTTGCCCGTGCCCGTCTCGCCTTGAATGAGGACTGTGGAATCGGTGGGCGCAACCGTCTCGACTTCCTTCAGCACCCGACGCAGCGAAGCACTGTCGCCAACGATATCGCCAAAATTGTGCTCGGTGCGGATCTCCTCCTCCAGGTAGGCATTCTCCTTGGAAAGCTTGTCTTTGAGCGCTTGAATCTCTTCGAAGGCTTGCGCGTTCTCGAACGCCACGGCCACTTGATTGGCGACGAGTTGGAGGAAGCTCATCTCCGAAATCGCATAGGACAACGGCCGCTTGGAGGCGAAAACCAGCGTGCCCAACCGTCGTCGGGCTGTCGTCAGCGGTAGCCAGCAGAGGCTCTGCACTCCATACGGCTTCACTTGTTTCAGCAACCGCGGCCAGCGCTTCAGCTCATCCTCGCTTGACACAATGAGGGGCTGCTGCGTCTGCCACACCAAGCCTGCGGGGTCTTCTTCCACCGCGAGGACGATTACCGTGTTGGGTGGGACGAGTTCGCTTGTCTCAAGGACATGCAGGCGCATGGTATTATCTGCTGGCTCGTGGAAGACCAGCGAAACGAAATCAAAGCTCACGAGGTGCTGGAGCCGGCTGGCCAACTCGTGGAAAAGCGCCCGTAGATCGCGGTGTGCGACGATCGCTTCCGACACGGCGAGCAAAGCCCGGTGTGGATCGTCAGTGGACCCTGTTTGTCCGTCAGAGTCAGCGTGTCTCATCGCCAGCACCTTCCCGCAACAATCAATTCCAGCCATGCCGTCCATGCATTGCGGATTTTAGCAGCTTCTCGGATAGCGCAGGGCAGTCCAAAAAGCTCGTTCCCGGAATGCGGGCAAGCCCAGCGGCGGGCGACCCAATCGTAGAACGTTCGGTTTTCTGGGCCGTTGACGAGCCAAACGCAGCCACTTTTCGAGCTGGGGGACTCGCGATTGAACGCAAGTTATTGAAACTTAAGGAGAAGTGATTTCGGCCAGCTTTGGACCCCGGTCAGAAAAATTTCAATAGTCGTCCTGTCTCCCCGAATTATCCCCCTGGTCCGGCAAGGCTTTTCGGTTTCCGCAGTCCCTCCGGCCGTGTCATCAACTCATACGTTTGTCGGTACTTGGTAACAAACCACCGTTTGATGATTGAAGCCAGGTTCAGCGGCAGTCTCAACCCGTGCGCAAGGCTAAAGGGGCTAAAGGGACATCCATCCGGCTTCTACGCATGGCCTGTTTGTCTTTGTCCCCCAACGCCAGCGCTCATAAAATCCACAAATGACGCGAATGCCTACTTACAAATCTGACGCCTGTCCCAGTTCGGGCAGCAGACTGGGCTTACGGGGCATCCACCCAGCGGTGGTGCCAAATTTCTAGGAACAACAGCGCCCAAAGCCGTGGGCTGTGGTCCTGCTTTCCCGCCTGATGCTCATTGAGCAAAGCCTCCACGGCCGCCGTGCGGAAATAGCCGCGGCCAGTGGCCACAGGATCCAGCAACACTTCTCGCGCGTAGGTTCCCAGCGATCCGCGGAACCAGTGCTCGAGCGGCACGCCAAAACCCATCTTCGGCCGCTTGAAGACACTCTCAGGCAAGAGATGGCCGAATGTCTCTTGCAGAATCCTCTTTCCCCGGCCGCGGCGATACTTCAACCTCCGCGGCATCCCGACGGCCAACTCGACCACGCGCTGGTCGAGCATCGGCTGCCGGCACTCCAGGCTGTGGGCCATCGAGGTGATATCCACCTTGGCCAGCAGGTCGCACGGCAGGTAGGTCTGTAAGTCGGCCAGCGAGGCCTGCGTCACCGGATCGCGATGGCCCACGCGCCGCCAAGCGGTGGCCAGGAACTCGGCCGGATCGCTGTCCGGGAGCCGCCGCAACATTTCTTCGCTGTAGAGAGAGGCGCGCTGCGATTCGTTGAAGACGGCGATCCACTCCAGGTAGCGCCGCGGCGGCGGCAAGGCTAGTGGCTCGGTCAGTCTCTTGAACCGTCGGAGCAGTGAACGCCGTCGCGTACCGGGCAGCCGCTGCCACACGGAGGAGCCCAGGGCATTGCGCACCAGCGCTGGCAGGCGATCGACGGCCGCACCCAGCGGCGCCGCCCGATAGCGATCGTAGCCTGCGAACAACTCGTCTCCGCCGTCACCGGTCAGGGCCACCGTCACATGCTCGCGGGCCAGTTGTGCTACGTACCAGGTGGGTATCGCTGAGCTATCCGCCAGCGGATCGTCGAAGTGCCAGACCAGTTGCGGCAGGATCTCGACGGCCGACGGCTCGATCCGCAGCTCGGTGTGCTGCGTGCCCAAGTGATCGGCGATCGCTCTGGCGTGCTGCGTTTCGTCGTACTCCGCTTCCGCAAACCCAATGGAGAACGTACGCACTGGCCGACCGACCTGGGCCTGCTGCATCAGGGCGACAATCAGCGACGAATCGACTCCGCCGGAGAGGAACGCCCCCAGCGGCACATCGCTCACCAGCCGCATCTCGACGCTCTCCGTCAGCCGCTCGCGCAGTTGGCGGCGATATTCCTCGTCCGGCAGGTCCACCTCGCGGTCGTAGAGAGGATCCCAATAGTCGCTGACCCGAAAATCACCATCGCCAAACACGGCGTAGTGTGCCGGCGGCAGTTTGCGCAGGCCGCGGAACATGGTGTTAGGATGGGGGACGTATTGATAGGTCAGATATTCGTCGATCGCGCCCGGATCGATTTCGCGCGGCACGCCGGGTACGGCCAGCAGCGCCTTCAATTCGCTGCCAAACAGCAACCGGCCCCGCTCGTGGCGATAGTAAAGTGGCTTCTTGCCCAGGCGATCGCGGGCGATCACCAGCCTTCCCCGCCGGGCGTCCCACAACGCCAGGGCGAACATCCCTTGCAAGTGCTTGAGAAAACCGAGCCCTTCGTCTTCGTAGAGATGCACGAGGGTTTCAGTATCGCTCTGCGTGCGGAACGTGTGACCCGAGCCTTCCAGTCGCTGCCGCAGCGCCGGGAAATTGTAGATCTCGCCGTTGAAGACGACCCAGACGGTGTCGTTCTCGTTAGGCAGCGGTTGATGGCCGCCCGAAAGATCGATGATCGACAGTCGCCGATGTCCCAGCGCCACGCCGGGGCGCGGCGGGTAGCCGACACGGGTTTGCCAGGGGCTGAGATAATAGCCTTCGTCGTCGGGGCCGCGATGCGTCAGCTCGGCAGTCATGCGTCGCAGCGTCGGCTCGTCGAGCGCGAGCTGCGGGTCTGCCCAGATTGCGCCGGTGATTCCGCACATGAGAAGTTAGCAGGCAGAAGTTAGAGGGCAGAAGGCAGGTTGAACCACAGAGACACAGTGACACAGAGAAGCGCGGAGGAGAGAAGAGTGTGAATAGAAGGCCGCCAAGAGCGAGAAACTTCTGGTTGCGAATCTGCTTCGCGATCTTCGCGCCCTTCTGTTCAAAACCCGCCTCCCGCATTCTCTCCGTGCAGTCTCTGTGTTTCTGTGCCTCTGTGGTTCCTGATCTGTTCTTGGTTGCAGCCCGTCATTGTAGCAACTCGCGATACAGGGAGGTGTAGCGGTGAACCATAGCCTCGCAGGAAAACTCTCGCTGCATTCGTTCACGGCCCGCAGCGCCGAGGCGCGCTCGCAGTTCTGTGTCGTCCAAGAGTTTGTTGGCGTAACGGGCCAATGCGGCGCGATCCCCTACAGGCACCAGGAAGCCGTGTTGGCTGTTGGTCACCAGTTCGCGCACGCCGGGAATGTCGGTGGCTACGACCGGTATGCCGGCGGCTAAGGCTTCCATGACCGCGTTGGGTTGTCCCTCGTAGCTGCTGGCATGCCACAGGAGATCGCAATGGTCGAGGATCGCGGCCGCATCTTCACGATGCCCGAGGAAGTGGACTCGGTCGCGGATTTCGACCTGATCGCGATAGTGCATCAGCGCGTGGCGGTGCGGTCCTTCGCCGAGAATGAGCAAGTGTACGTCGTCCCGTATCACTTTCAGCAGATCGGCTGCCCAGATGACGTCTTTGATACGTTTGTGAAGATTCAATGGGCCAACGCTGGCGATCAATCGGGCATCGGGTGGAATGGACAATTCGGCAAGGAGGGAAGTTCGCTTATTGGGAGCGGAAGCAACAGGGGGCTTACGCCCCCCGCTCGCCGAGGGAACTCCGTTGGGAATCACGACGAACTTTTCCGCGGGCAGTCCACCGGCAATACAAAAATCTCGCACGTCGGTGCTAACTGCCACGATGTGTGTTGTGTGTCGCGCCAGCCAACGGTCGATCTGCCATTGCACCTCCGATTTTTGCGGATCGATGCATCGTTCGCCGGCTGCGATCTTGCGAACCTTGGCTGCCAGCGCAGCGGCCCGGCCAGTCGTGTTGGCCAGTGGCCCCCAGGTGTGAACCAGTTCCGGCGCGAGATGCTTCAGCCACTGTTTTGCCCGCCAGAAGGCGAGAGGATCGAAGCGGCCCCGTTGGCCGAGGACGGTGACCGGGATGCCCGCGGCTCGCAGGACTGCTTCATACGGGCCGCCGCGCTGGAGGGCCAGCACATGGATATCGAACTCATGTGCAAACCCGGGCATCACGGGCTGGAAGCCCATGCTACGGGTTAGCCCCGTGGCCAGGAGCGTCAGTTGCTTTTCAGTGCCGGCGCGATCGAGCGTCGCGGTGACTAGGGCGATGCGTCGCTGGGGCATGAAGGTCCGATTCCGGTCAAACGGTGAAATAACGCCAGATGCTCGGCGACCATCTTACCAAGACTGAACTCGCGACTCACCCGCTCTCGCCCGGCCGCGGCCAGTGCGGCGGCGCGGTTGGGTTCGTGTACCAGCACTCCGATCGCCGTGGCCAGGGCACCCGCGTCCCCCGCCGGAAATAGCAGTCCCTGCTGGCCGTCTGCAATAACCAGCCGATTACCCGGGATGTCGCTGGCCACGACCGGCAAACCCGCGGCCAGGGCTTCCAGCAACGCCAGCGACAGCCCTTCTTCGTGCGATGGCAGGACGAACAGATCGGCCGCCTGCAATATTTCGTCCACGGCGTCGAAGGCTCCGGCCAGCACGACGCGCCCCGTCAGGCCGGCCGCTTTGATCTGGTCGTCCAACTCTCCTTCGAGCGGTCCCTCACCTACGAGCCAGAGTCGCAATTCGCGGTGTTGTCGCGCGAGTGTTCGCCAAGCCTCCAGCAACGTCGCGAGACCTTTGGAAGCATGCAGCCGGCCGACGTATACCGCCAACTGCGCACCCTCCGGGAGCTTCAAGTCGGCATTGGCCGCGGCCAGCGCCGCTCGCGCCGCCAACTTTGCCGAGGAATGAGCCGGCGTTGTCGGGATCGCCACGCCGTTGTGGATGACATGCAACTTCTCGGCCGGATACCCGGCAGCCAACAGCTCGTCGCGAACGATTGGGCTAGGTGCGACGATGGCGTCGGCCGTGCGACAGGTCTTGGCGATGCGGTGGCCAAAGTTGGCCTGGGCCTGCCAGGCGCAGTCGCCATGTTCGCCGATCCCTTCGGCCCGCAACACAATCGGCCAGCCGCCGTAGCCGCGCATGGAGAGCGCCGTGTAGGCGTCGTGCCGCAGCATCGATACATAGAGAAGGTCAAAGCTACCCGCGCGCGAGCGGAGCCAGCGCGCCAGCGACAACTCATAGCGCAAGGTTCCCCAGGTGCTGATCCCGGGATTGGCCAGCCGCACGACCGGCACGCTGCGATGGACCAGCGCCGCGGGCCAATCGTTCTGCCACCGCGCGGTGACGATCGTCGGTTCCAAGTGCTGATGGTGCAGTTGAGCTCCCAGTGTTGCCGTGAGCGACTCGGCGCCGCCGGTGAGGGGCCAGAAACGGCGCGTGACCAGGAGTACCCGGGGCTGCGTCATGAAACTCGCCCCGTGGTGGGATGTAGCTCGGTCAGCTCATGTTCTTCCAGCGCCGCCAGGTAGGGAAGATGGCGGTAGAGATCGTGATAGTCGAGGCCGTAGCCAACGACGAATCGATCGGGAATCTCAAAGCCGACATAGTCGGGCGTGCAGGCGACTTTGGCGCGCCCGGACTTGCGTAACAATACGGCCGAGTGAATGGAGGTTGGCCCGAGTTCGTCGAGCATGTCGAGCAGGTGGGCGAGCGTCTGGCCGGTATCAAAAATGTCGTCCACGAGCAGGATATCTCGGCCGGCGACATCGGGCGTGAAATCGGGGTGAACGACCAGCCTGCCCGGCCGGGTGGCACCTCCACGATAGCTGCGAGCCTGCACCAGCGCCACGCGCACGGGCAGGTCGAGCTTGCGGATCAAATCGGCCAGAAACACAATGCTGCCGGTCAGCACGCCGACGAGCGTGAGCGATCGTCCGGCGTAGCCTCGTTGGATCTCGCCGGCCATTCGGGCGACCCCGCGTTCAATTTCTTCTGCGCTGAGCAACTCCTGCACGACAAAGACCCTGCTGCCGGATGGTATTTCCCCTATAATCCTAGGAGTATTATCTGAAGAAGCCCCGTGGCCGGTAGTGGCGTCCGCGAATTCTCTCCCCCTCGACACTTCGTGACAGCAAGCGAATCGACATGCGGATTGCCTACGTCGTGGAGCGGAGTCTGGATCGGGATGAAGGGGCGGTCAAGAAAATTGCCGCCCAGATGCGGGCTTGGCAGCAGCTAGGGCATGAGGCGCGGCTGTTTGCATTGGTTCGCAAGCAGGGCCTGGCCCCGTCACTAACGGGTCTCGTGGTGACGACCGAACATTGGCGCGGCCCCTGGGATTGGATTGGCCGCTATGGCCGGCTGGTCGATGCGGCGCTGGCTTGGCAGCCGGACGTGGCCTACTATCGCTTCGCCAAGTATTTCCCCGCGCTGGGCCGGTTGATGCGCCGCGTGCCGACGGTTTTGGAGATTAACACCGATGACTTGCGCGAGTATGGCAACAGCATGGCGTGGTATACCTATGCTTATCACAAGGCCACGCGCGGCAAACTGTTTTCTCTTTGTCGCGGGTTGGTGACGCCGACTGAGGAGTTGGCTGAAGTATATCGGCCCTTTGGCAAACCCGTGGTGGTGATCGCCAACGGGATCGAACTGGCTAAGTTTGAACCACTGCCGGCACCAAACAATCCCGAACCGCGGCTGGTTTTTATCGGCGCCGCGGACAACCCGTGGCATGGAATAGACAAGATCATTCGGCTAGCGCGGAGCAATCCTGACTGGCGGTTTGATCTGGTGGGGGACACTACTTTCGGCCAACCGCTGCCACTGCCGGAAAACATAACGATGCACGGCCACCTTGGCGCTGTGGCCTATGAGCCGCTCTTGGCCCAGGCCGATGTCGCCTTAAGTACGCTCGCTTTGCATCGCAACTCGATGGAAGAAGCCTCACCGCTCAAGACGCGAGAATATTTGGCCCGTGGTCTGCCGGTGATCATTGGTTACCGAGACACCGATTTTCCCGGAGAGGTTCCATTTCTGATGCGGATTGCCAACACGCCCGGCAATGTGGACGATGGGCTGGACAATATCCGGCAATTCGTTAGCGCCGCCCGCGGAATGCGTGCCCCAAAAGAGGCGATTCAACACATCGATTCCGCGGCCAAGGAACAGCGGCGGCTGGAGTTCTTTGCTTCCGTTAAGAAAAAAGATTGAACCAAACTTTGAACGTGGACCGTCATGCAGCACAACTGGACCCAAATCGAAATTGCCGGCAAGCGGTGCGACGTGCTGGAGCCATCGCAACCGGCGGCGGATCCGGCCGTCATCATTTACCTGCACGGATTGCACGGTAACCGACTGGCCGACCAGCCGGCGTTCACGGAGGAGTTCGCCCGGCTCGGTTGGCCGATCGTCGCCCCGTTTGGTGCCCGCAGTTGGTGGACCAACCGGGTATGTGAAGAGTTTGACCCCACGCTCACCACCGAGCGGCACATGGTCGATAACGTGCTGCCGTATATCGCGGAGCGATGGAACGTGCGCCCGCCGGCCATTGCGCTGTTGGGGACCAGCATGGGTGGCCAGGGAGCCCTACGGTTGGCGTTTCGCTACCCTGACAAGTTTCCGGTAGCCGCCGCCATCTCGCCGGCCATCGACTTTCATTTGCGCTACGACGAAGGAGACGAAACGCTGCCGCTGATGTACGCCGACCCGGAGACCGCGCGGCAGGACACGGCCACGCTGCACGTCCATCCGCTGAACTGGCCGCGGAACCTGTGGTTTTGCTGCGACCCGACCGATTACCGCTGGCACGAGTCCGCCGATCGTCTCCAGATGAAACTCTCCGC
>JAIOPX010000158.1 GCA_021413705.1 Planctomycetota bacterium
TGTGCCGACGCTCGCGTTGCGAAATCGATCGGATAAGATTCGATCGGAGAAGGTATCGACGCGATGCTATCGCCTTCTGCACACGACGCTGGCAACGGAGAACTGGGCCGGTTGCAACGCCCATGCCGGCGGTAGCGAAAAGGAGGAGAGATTCGCTTATGCCGGGATGTAGCCTGGGCTTTCCAGCCCGTGTGCATACGTAGCATGGGCTTCCCAGCCCGTGCCTTGTCGAGGACGGGCTGGAAGCCCATCCTACGAGTTTTTTGGGGACGGGCTAGGAAGCCCATTCTACGCCGCCGCCTAATCTTCCGCGGCGGCTTCTTCCACTTTGGGCTTGATCAGCGGACCGGAGTCCGAGCCGATGCCTCCCTTGAGCTCTGTGGCAGGTTTCGATGAGGTTGACCCATTACCTGACGAGGCCGTTTCATCTTCAGGGACTTCGTGGTCTTCAGCCCATTCGACGCGCTTGCGCGACAGACCAATTTTCCGCTCGTCGGTATCGACGCGGAGAATCTTGACTTCGATTTCCTCCCCCTCCTTGACCACGTCTTCGGGGTTTTCCACCTTGTGCTCCGACAACTCGGAGATGTGGAGCAATCCTTCCAGGCCGTTTTCCAAGCCGACGAAAACGCCAAAATTGGTCAACTTCGTGACCTTGCCTTTGACGATCTGGCCGGGCTGATACTTGGCCGGGATGTCGGTCGCCCAGGGATCCTCGGCCAACTGCTTCAGCCCCAAGGCGATGCGGCGTCGCTCCTGATCGACGGAGATCACCTTGCACTCGATCATTTTCCCCTTTTCCAGCACTTCGCTGGGGTGGCTGATCTTGCGGGTCCACGACATGTCGCTCACATGCAGCAAGCCGTCGATACCCTCTTCGATCTCGATGAAGGCGCCGTAGTTGGTGAGGTTCCGAACTGTCCCCTGCACGCTGCTGCCGGGGGGATAGCGATCGGCCACGCGGGTCCAGGGGTTCTCCTGGGTTTGCTTCATACCCAGCGAGATTTCCTGCTTGTCGCGGTCGATCTTCAACACCATCACGTCGATTTCGTCGCCAATGTTGACCAACTCGCTGGGATGGTTGATCCGCCGGGTCCAGGACATTTCGCTGATGTGGACCAGCCCTTCGATTCCCTCTTCCAGCTTGCAAAAGGCTCCGTAGCTCATCACGTTGACAACGCTGCCGCGAAGCTTGGTGCCGACGGGATACTTATCCGGCACGGCGGCCCAGGGGCTGGCCGTCTTCTGTTTCAAGCCCAGGGCGATCTTTTCCTTTTCGTAGTCGATGTCCAACACCTGGACTTCGATTTCCTGGTCGATGTTCACCATCTCCGAGGGATGGCCGATGCGACCCCAGCTCATGTCGGTGATGTGCAACAGGCCGTCGAGCCCGCCGAGATCCACGAACGCGCCGAAGTCGGCGATGTTCTTGACCACGCCCTTGCGGACCTGGCCGATCTGCAGCTCGCTGAGCAACTGGGTCTTCTTTTCCTTGCGCTCGTCTTCGATCAGCGAGCGGCGGCTGACCACGATGTTGCGCCGCGCTTCATCGATCTTCAGCACCTTGCACTGGATGGTGCGGCCGATGTATTCGCCAATATCGGCCGGGCGGCGAATGTCCACCTGGCTGGCCGGCAGGAACACGTTGACGCCGATATCGACCAACAGGCCTCCCTTGATCTTGCGTCCGACCACGCCCGTCACCACGTCCCCTTCGTGGACGGTGGACATGACGTTTTCCCATTCGCGGATCTTCTTGGCTTTTCGCTTCGAGAGGTTGAGCATCCCCTCGGTGATTTCGGTAACACCTTCGTCGTTCTCGACTTCTTCAACGAGGACGTCGATTTCCTGTCCGATGGCTGGCTCTTCATCGTCCTCATCCCACTCACTGCGGGCGATGGAACCTTCGCTTTTGTATCCTACATCGACCAATACAAATTCGTTATCGACGCGCAAGATGCGTCCGCGGACGATCTGGTTGACACCCAGCCCCTTGCCCCCCAACTCAAGCACCGCGGTGGCTTCGCCGCCGAGCGCCAGTGCGAGTTCGTCTTCCCATTCGGCCTGATCCTGATCGAGTCCACGAATTAGATTGCGATTGACCATAGTTATGTGTGTGTTGTTTCTGGCTGTGCCTCGGCGTCCGCTTGGGCCGCAGGGATCCTATTCGACCGCCTGTGCGGGGGACGTTTGAAAAGGCACGAAATGCTCGTAAGAGGAAACGACGCCAACCCGGCCTGCCGACATTGACAGGCTCCTTGCGGGCCGACACGAATCCCACATTGTACCGATCTTCGGGGACTCGGACAATCCGCAGAATTTGCCCTTCCGGCCCTCTCCAGGTTTGGCTACACTCCGCCCCCCACTTGTCCCTGTTGGCTTGGTTCTCAAGCCGGTCGATTCTGGAGGTCTGCCATGCAGTCCACACGATCTTGCGCGCTGCTGTTCTTGGTTCTGGCCCTGGGCGGAGCGATGGATGCCCCCTTGGCCGCCGGGGCGCCCCCGTTAAGCAGTCTCGCCCCGTTTGAGCGGATCGACGCCGACCCCCAGAATGCCTATCCCTTGACCGAAGAGAACGGTCCCTGGCTGATCATGGTTACGACGCTCCAAGGGCCGAAGGCCGAGGCGAATGCCAAGGCTCTGGCCTATGAAATGCGCAAAACCTATAAACTCCATGCCTACACGCACTGCATGAAGTTTGACTATTCCTCAGGCTTCAATGGGAAGGGAATCGATCGGTTTGGGCGCCAGCAAAAGATGAAATTCAGCCAGGGGGGCAAGACTGCTGAGGTCGCCGTTCTCGTGGGTGATTTCAATTCCGTGGACGATCCTCAAATCATGGAGATCCTGCAGCGGATCAAGACCCTCCATCCCAAGTCTTTGGCTGCCGAACGCGAAGGGAGCGGCAAGACCTTTGACGAACTCCGAGAAGAGGCGCTGCCGGCCAACAGCGCGCGGAAAAAGCAGGGGCCGTTGCGCCTGGCTTTCGTCACTACCAATCCGCTGCTGCCGGAATCCTACTACCAGCCCAAAGGGGTAGACCAGTTCATCGTCAAAATGAATAAAGGAGTCGAGTATAGCCTGCTGGACAATCCCGCCCGATATACGCTTCGCGTGGCAACTTTTAGCGGCAATGTAGTTATCGATCCCAAGCAAATGCTGGAAATCACGGAGCAGGGTGGGAAGATGAAAAGTCGCTTGATGGCCGCCGCCGAGAAGGCTCACGAGACGGCCATCTTTCTCCGGGCCAAAGGCTACGAAGCCTATGAATATCACGATCGCCATTCAAGCATCGTCACCGTCGGCGGCTATGAATCGATGGGCCGTCAGGACGCGGCCGGGCGACTTATTTACAGCCCCGAGATCCAACAAAAAATTGCCCGCTTCAGCGCCAAGCGCCATAAGAATAAAGACGGATCCCTGGGACCCTATCTCCCCGAAAAAATCGGGACGCTCAAGTTGTATCTCGATGCGGAGCCTAGCGTCATCGAAGTCCCCCGCCGCTCCTACGGCAGCGACTATGCGCGTTCGATGACTGGCGGACAATAGTACTCTTATGACTGCCTCGCGCCGCCTCGTGCTGGGAACCCGCAATCGACATAAAGTCGAAGAGCTGCGCAGCCTGCTCGGGCTACTTGATATCGAACTGGCCACCCTCGATGCCTATCCCGAGGCGGTGGACGTTGTCGAAGATGGCGATACGTTTGCGGCCAACGCAACCCTTAAGGCCACCCTCCAAGCACGTTGCTTGAAGCAATGGGTTCTAGGTGAGGATAGCGGCATTGTTGTCGCTGCTCTCGACGGTGCGCCGGGGGTTTACTCAGCCCGCTATGCCGGCCCGGCAGCGACCGACGACGCCAATAACCAGCGGCTGTTGCGCGAGCTTGAGGGTCTTGATCGGCAGCAACGCGCGGCCCATTACGTGTGCCACATGACGCTTGCCGATCCAGAAGGCCAAGTTCGGGCAAATTGCGAGGCCACCTGCCACGGGCAAATTCGCCGTGAAAGTGCCGGCACGGACGGTTTTGGCTATGATCCTCTGTTCGAAGTCGTGGAATACCACCGCACGTTTGGGGAGCTTGGCCCCCTCGTCAAACGAGTGCTGAGCCATCGCTCGCGAGCCGCCCGGATGTTGGCCGCCCAGATTGCGAAGCTGATTGAGACTGGGGAGTGGGAGAGAGGCGAGCGGCCAAATATAATGGGCAAGTCGGGCCGATGATGCCGCGACTTGCCCGAATGAAGAAAGGGCTCGCAATGACTTGTCAACAATTTAACGAATTTCTTCTGTTTGACAAGTTCTCTTGCAAGCATTTCTTGCAAACAGGTCATCCCCCAAGAAGTGGCATATCTTTCATGAATCGCAAGGGGCTGGTGAAATGATCCGCCACAAGTGTCCGCACTGCGGCGCAAAACTCAAAACGTCCACCGAGTTGTCCGGCCGCCAAGGGCGCTGCCCCACTTGTTTGGGGGTCGTCGATGTTCCCGAGGAGGTGGCCGCCGTTGATTATCTGGCTCCCTCTCGCACGGAATTGGGTTCGTTAGCGCTCAATGTTGACGACAACACGCCTTTGCCTACAGCCGTGGCGGATGTGGCGCCCGACACGGCGGGCCTGGAGTTCAAGCCACCCGAATTGCTGGGGCGCTACAATCACTATCTTATTTGCAATGGCAAAGAGGTGGTGGCTACCTGGGAAGAAGACGGCAAAGGCTGGATGGTTCGCGTGAAAGATGGTTTTGTCCGGGCGTCGAGCAATCCGGCTCAAACTCCTTCGATGGGGACGTTTGTCCTGATCGAAATCGCGATTGAAGTGGAAGGCCCCATCAAGCGCCTGACAGGAGTACACGCCTACTCGATCCCTGCGGCCATTGCCCTGTCCCGGCTAAGTAAAAGCGATCACGCGATTCTGGCCAGTCTGGAAGGTCGGACTACGATGTCGGATCGACAAAAGGCCTTGGTGCGACAGCGCGTCAACGCCAAGTTCCTGCCCAGCATCTGGGAAGGTACGGAAGGGCTGCTTTGAACACTTAAGCCTTGCGTATCTTTTCGCGCCCTTGGCCGATCTTGGCCGTGGCGTTGCGGGTGTCCACCACCAACTTGGCGTGACGGACGATCTGAACATAGTCAAATGCCGAATGATCGGTGGCAATCAACAGGCAGTCCTGGCCGGCGAGAAACTCCGGCGTCAAATCCTGGCTGGCCATGTCCGGTACATCGTGGTGCCGCATTCGGGGCAGAACCGGGACGTGGGGGTCACTGTAACTCACGGCCGCTCCCCCCGCGAGCAGCAATTCCATGAGTTCAAACGACGGACTTTCACGCGGATCATCCACATCGCGCTTGTAGGCCACCCCTAGCACGCAGATCTTGCTGCCACGCAGCGGCTTGCCTTGGTCGTTGAGCGCCTCCACCAGACGATGGATCACATAGCGCGGCATGCTGGTGTTGATCTCCCCCGCCAACTCGATGAACTTCGTAGGCATGCCGTGTTTGCGAGCGATCCAGCTCAAGTAGAACGGATCGATGGGAATGCAATGCCCGCCAAGTCCCGGGCCAGGGTAAAACGCCTGGAACCCAAAAGGCTTCGTCTTGGCGGCGTTGATCACTTCCCAAACGTCGATCCCGATCCGGTCAAAGAGCATTTTAAGCTCATTGACCATGGCAATATTGACGGAGCGGTAAGTGTTCTCCAGAATCTTGCACGCCTCCGCCACCTCGGCGGTCGAGACGGCCACCACGCTAGTTACGGCCGAATCATACAACGCTTCGGCCAGTCTCATGCTGTGGGGTTCGATGCCCCCAACCACCTTGGGAATGTTTTGGGCGCTGAAATTCGGATTGCCCGGATCTTCGCGCTCGGGGCTATAGGCGAGAAAGAAATCCTCACCGACGCTCAGCCCACTGGCCGCCAAAATGGGTAAAACGACATCGCGCGTCGTGCCAGGGTAAGTCGTGCTTTCCAGCACGATCAACTGCCCTGGCCGAAGCACGGCCGCAATCTGCTCCGCCGTCCGCTCAACGTAGGACAGATCCGGGTCACGGCTGTCGGAAAGGGGCGTGGGGACACAGATCAGCAGGGCGTCCGCCTCTTTGAGTCGCCTCATATCCGCCGTCGGCTCGAAAGTTTTCTCTTCAATGCATTTGCGAATCGCGGCTGACGGAATGTGGCCAATATAACTTTCGCCAGTTAGCAGTCGCTCGACTTTGGTGCGATCGACGTCGAACCCCATCGTGCGAAAGCCGGCGGCCACGAAGGCCTGAAACAGGGGGAGCCCCACATAGCCCAAGCCAATGATGCCGACGCGCGCCGTCCGCTTTTCAATGGCCTCTAACAAGGTCTGATAAGTGGTGGACATGGATGAACTCAAGGAAGTGTCTGCGAAAAGAGGAGATATTTCAGTATAGCGTGAATCTTGGCGAGCGGCGGGCCTGGCGAGCGGGGGGCGTAAGCCCCCTGTTTCTTCTGGTGCCGTTTACTGTCTATTTCTTCACCAGCCAGCTCTACGCTAACGGCTTCCGCCGGTCGCTCACACCGGCCGCTCGCCTGGCGAGCGGGGGGCGTAAGCCCCCTGTTTCTTCAAGTGCCGTTTACTGTTCAATTTCACCAGCCGACACGACACGCACGGCCGTTGGCTCAAACGATCCTCCCTTCCTTAAGTCCCAATTCCGGTATCTCTGCAGTCCAGATCACCAAAGGATATTCCTGATTGATGTGATACTGGACCGCAGCGAAAACTGAGTCGTCATCTATTAATTTTCGCTTCGATCCCGACTCCGTCCACCAGGTTTCTGACGTCGGCCTCGGCCACTTGCGATTGAGCTGTCCACTACCATAGCTCTTGAAATCGCGCAAAATATTGCTTGGCTTCGGATCACCTGGAACACCTACAACAATGTGGATGTGATTCGCCATGATCGCAACTGCAAGTAACTTCCACTGGCGATGTCGTGCGGTTTCGTGAAACTGACCCAACAGTGCCTCTGCCTGAATCGATGCTAGGCGAATGGGATCGCACTGAAGTTGCGCCGCGGCGAATCGCTGGAGATTCGGAATGTCCGCATCGTATTCTGTGCCGGGAATGTTATGGACAACAGATTCTCCAGAATTGGTTCTCACGGGTGCGACGAAACCTCGCTCGTCGCCGGGAAGCCATGAGCCGTACGTTGTCCAGGTAAGAAACCAATAGCGATCGATTTCAGGATGGCTGGGGGAATGAATGTGACTCATGGAATGTGATTTGGGCGTTGTGGATGGCGCCACAATCCATGGCGCGGTTGTACCTGTGATTGAATGGGAGCGCTGCTCAGAATCAGAGTAACGGCGATTGTAGGGGAATCAAAGGGGAGCTAAAGCAACCGTTTCTTCTGGTGCGGTTTACGGTCTATTCTTTACCGGCCAGTTCTGCGCCAACGGCCGGCTACCGCCGGTCGCTCACACCGGCCGCTCGCCTGGCGAGCGGGGGGCGTAAGCCCCCTGTTTCTTCCCGTGGATTACTGCCTCGCTTTGCGGCCGGCACGGCGCCAACGGCCGGCTTCCGCCGGCGGCTCAGACCGACCGCTCGCCATGTGAAACCTCTGCCAAATCGCTTTGCACCATCATGGTCGCCAGTTGCTCCAAGGATACTGTCGGCTTCCACCCCCAGGCTGCGCGGGCCTTGCTCGAGTCGCCCACCAGCCGTTCCACCTCAGCCGGGCGCAGCAGCGCCGGATCAAGCGTCACCAAGACCCGGCCATCGGCGGATACTCCTTGCTCGTCCTTACCTTGGCCGCGCCATATGAGAGGCAGCCCCACGGCCGCAAACGCCAGTTCGCAAAACTCTCGTACGCTATGGGAAACTCCAGTGGCCACGACAAAATCATCGGCCGTCTCAAGCTGCATCATTTGCCACATCGCCTCCACATAGTCTCCCGCGAAGCCCCAATCGCGCCGCGCATCGAGATTGCCTAGTGTCAGCCGTTGTTGCCGCCCGGCAGCAATGCGGGCGGCAGCCAGGCTGATCTTTCGGGTCACAAACTCCGGGCCACGCCGGGGCGATTCGTGGTTAAACAAGATGCCATTGACCACATGCATCCCGTACGCCTCGCGAAAGTTCCGCGCAGCATGAAACGCCAGCGCCTTGGCCGCGCCGTACGGACTGCGGGGATGAAACGGAGTGGTCTCGCGCTGCGGGCTTTCTCTCGGCTGGCCGAACATTTCGGATGACGAAGCCTGATAGAATCGAGCCCGCGGCGCCAGTTCGCGGGCCGCTTCGAGCAAGCGGACGGCGCCGGTTCCGGTCACATCGGTCGTATAGGACGCCATCTCGAACGACACCTGAACGTGAGATTGCGCTCCTAGGTTATAGATCTCTTCCGGCTGTGCTTCATGCACGATGGACCGCAGCGAAGTTCCATCGGCGAGATCGCCGTAGCGGAGCCGCAACCGCCCGCTGGCCCCGTCAGCACCAGCCCCGTTCGCACCAGTCCCGTCAGCACCTGAGCGCAATTGGTCAATCCGCCACGTATTGCCCGACGAAGAATATCGCGCCAGCCCCCACACTTCATATCCTTTGGCCAGCAACAGTTCGGCCAGATAGGATCCGTCCTGACCGGTAATCCCCGTAATCAAGGCCCGGCGGCCGGCATGGGTGGGAGTTTGTGGCATGGAGTCGGCGAACGAAGAATCGAGGGGTTATCTGGTTGCCATCTTGGATGCGAATCGTATCCGAGAAGCGATGTACCATCAACCGCTCTATCATAGTCCATCGGACCGCACTTCCAACGACCGAAAATTCCAAGTCGAGTGCCGCTCCTCACCGAATCAGATGCGGCGAGGAGTAGATAAAGTCACTGAAACCCGAAGTCGCCGCGGGAATAATCCCCTTCGAGACGACATTGGCCGGCTGGATCATCACATACTTGCTGCTGGCGCTGCCGGTCAACTTGACAGCCAGGATGCGAACACCCACGAACTTCACGATCGTGTACTGAGCGTTGTTTCCCGGCCCCTGGACGGTGCGGAAGATCGGAATCATCCGTGGCTTGCCGATGATGGAAGCCAGCTCGTCTTTCACGCCGGCGCTGATGCCGGTGTCGCCGTTGAGAGACAATGTGCCTTGGTCGTTGAACCTCAATTCCCCGCCATGGTGCGCCAAGTCGGACGCAGACACGCCGTTGACGATCTGACGTGAAAGATCGGCCGTGCTGTTATTGTTACTGCCGATATCCACGGTCCCTCGATTGCCGGGAGAGCCGGTTCCCTGGGGATAAAGGTTGACTTCGCGGACACCGTCAGCACCGGATTGGACGGTTTTCGCGCCGTTGTCCCAGGAGTAGCTATCTGGGGTTTGCCCAGCGAGCAGCGCGTTCCAGGTGACTTCATCGAGTGCGAAAGGCAAGATGCCCAGATTGGAACCGTCCGTAGGGGTTTGAAAGCCTTGAATGTTGCGATTCATGGCAGCCGTCGCACTGGCCTCGAGTTCGAGTGAGCTAAGGCCGAAGATCCTGGCAAAAAAGAACGGTGTGGAACCGTTACGCTCTTCCGATGCCTGTACGCGAACCTGGACTGAGTTGAACATCGTCGGATCGGTGTAGTTCATCGCGGCGCTGGGGTTGCTCGGATTGGCGATGTAGCCCAGCACCAGATCTCCTGTCGCCGCATTCGCCGCATTGAGGTCCACCGCGGGAGACGCGTTCCCCACCGCGTTGCTCAAAGCATACTGGGACGCCTTGCTTCGGACACTGGCGAGCGTTTGAGTGACCGTGGTCGCCAGCGGCTGCGACTGGAGATACTCCCAACAGGCAGCTAACGCGGAAGCATCCGCCGTGCGCTGCAGCTCGGTGCGAATTTTCAGGATATAACCGATGTCCACGGCAAAGGCCACGACAGCGATAAACGCAACCATCAGAACGGCGGCCAACACCGCGATAGCCCCTTTGCGACGCCGTACTGAAGACGTGTGTTGAAACATGACAAGCACTCCTCACGAGATGAACGTGACCGCCTGGGTAGCGATCCGGCTTCATAACCAAAACCCTCACTCCTGCTGCGGGTGGACGACCCGATCCGTGGTATCCCGAGCCTCCAACTCCGTGGCGGAATACCAGCGGACTTCGCGCAGCTTAAGAGACGTGACCCGATTGCCGGCATAACCGACACCCGAGTGATCGGCCGAAAATCCTGGCTGGTAGCCGGCCAAGGTGTGGAGTTCGGTCGGGAGCGATACTTTGAGATTGCCCTGGCCGCCAAAATCTCCCCAGGTGCTGGAAGTGCCGTTGATCACGTCAAACTTCAGGCGATCCTCGTGGAGTCTCATTCGCTGGGTCCAGCGGATGGTTTCAGACTCTTGTTGGAGCAGCGTCTGGTTGGGCGAAGCCGAAGTGGCGATAGGAAATCCATCGCTCCAAAGTTGGAGTTGCAGTCCGCCGGCGGCGTAGTCCGGTTGTGTATGGTGGTTCAATTCGAAGGAGGCATAGATGCCAAAGAGATCGCCTCCAGGAGAGATCACGCAGGTAACTTGAGGGGCGTCTGTGTTGACCTCCGGCAATTGGACGACAAGCTCCCAGTCTTCCTCGACGCGGACGATCGTCGGATAGTCCGCTGCAACAGGCTTTACAGCAAGCAACAGCATTCCCGCGGTCAGGATGGCCGCACAAGACCAGCGGAGAGATTGATCTGTAAGTGGATAACGCCCCAACACGCGAGCATTTTCACGGCAGCAACTCATGGTGGCACCTCATCAAGAATCCACGTTTCCTCGGCAGCCTGGCGATCTTGTGGATAAGACCCATGGCTTTGCGTCCCGATCTCACGATCGGTTTGCCTTTATCGGGAACCCCGGTGGGTTCCTGACGTTTCACACACCGCCGCGGACGACGCAACGGTGCTTTCGTGCTGCCCCTTGCAGAAATCTCTTCTCCTGGCGGCTGACCGGAGTGCTTCGTGCCACGCCCGTCTTCAGCCGCGAATCGCGTCCAATGGATCTCCCATTATTTCTTCAGGGACTTGGAAATGTTATCGAAGGTTGTGTTGGCGTTGGTTCCGATCGCTTCGATCGCCGTCAAGCAGACAATGACGATCAACGCCAGCATCACGGCATATTCCACGGCAGTTGGGCCGTCCTCCGACCGAATAAACCGGGCCAAAACATCTGCATGCGCGCGCATGGTCGAGTTCCTCCAGGGTGGGAAAAGGGGAGAGAAGAGAGTTGACCGCAAGACGAGCATCGAGAGCAGCGAAAATTGCCCCTCTAAAAAATCATATAACAGGAATCCCCTGGCGCTCGGCTTTTGTCCATGAATATCATGGATATTTCCAGGCGGGGGGTAGACAAATTCGCTGCTTATTCAACTAAGCGATCATGACGTATTTGCGTTCCAAAAACTCCACAGAAGTTGCGCTCCCCCCAGCTTGAGCCAGGTGGTGGTTTGGCCACACCTCGCTTGCCGCAGCAGTTGCCAGTCTCGCCGCAAGATTGGCAAGTTTCCTGACAATTTCCCGCTTCTTTGTTACGATAATGCAAAGCCCTCGAGTGAGAAACGATTGAAATCCCTCGGATTGGGCCCATTCATTGCGGAGATTACCCCATGGAATTAAAGACGACTCCTTGGCGTGGATGTTTTGGGCTGACGATCGTTGCCTGCTTCCTGGTCTTGATAACTTCACGGGATCCCGAGGACAGAATCCTGGACCGCCGCCGAGCCAGCCGCAGCAAGAGCCGAATCCAAGTCCTCCGGCCCCATCCGTGGTCGCTGCCTGGAAGCAGGCGGGAGGAAAGCTGGTTTGGGTCAATTTGGATATCAGGGTACGCGATACTTGGGATCAGCCACATCGATCGACAGTAACGTCTACGACGGAGTTCATTGCTTCTCGTCAGGCAGCGGGACGCTGCGTTTGGAGTTGCGAATCCGTCGATATTGCTTTTCCATCTGCCGGACCCGATCGGCCTGCGCGGGAGCGGCAATCAAGTTCTTTTCTTCGGCCAGATCGGTCGCAAGATGGTACAACGCGGCCGGTTGGTCGGACGCATCCAGCACCAGTTTCCAGTCGCCGTCGTACACCGCGTGGGCCAGGCCGGTCTGCTTATTCGTCCTTTTCTTCTGCCGGCGCGGGTTCGGTTCCGACTCTTCTTCTTTCTCGCTGTCGTCCACGGTCAACTCGCCCGGTTTCACGGCGCAGAACCCGCCGTCGTCTTGCAAACCGCGGCCCGGACTCGATTGCACCAGCAAACTGTCGCGGACCGGGTGCAAGTCGTCTCGTTGGCCGAGCAATACCGGCACGAGACTCACGGAATCGAGCGCTTGCCCCGCCGGCACGCGGACACCAGCCAGTTCCAGCGCGGTGGCGACGAGGTCGTGCGTGCCGATCGGTTGATTCCGAACCGTGCCGGCCGGGATCTTGCCCGGCCAGCGCACGACAAACGGCACGCGCGTGCCCCCTTCAAAAATGCGGGCTTTGAGGCCGCGCAAGCCAGCCACAGAGTCGTGGCCGAAGCGGCGCTCGGACGGCAGGCCGCCGTTGTCGCTGGTGTAGACGACGAGCGTGTTGTCGAGCAGCCCGCGTTGCTGTAGTCCGGCGAGCAGCTTGCCGGTCAGGATGTCGGTCTCGTGGATCATGTCGGTGTGATCGGACATTTTCGTGACGCCCTTGAGCGGCTCGCCGGCCAGCGTCGGCGCCGGGACATACGGCCCGTGCGCGCCGTCGGTGCAGAAGTGCATGTAGAACGGTTTGTCGGATTTCTCCACGTCGTCGAGAAAACGGAGCGCGTGCGCCAGCAATTGTTCGCCGACCTGGCTCGTGTCCCACTCGATGTCAGCGCGGACGCCGTTCTCGTAGAACGCGTGGGGCAGGGCCTGATGGCCGCGCGGTATGAGGAATGAGTAATCGAAGCCCCACTGGATCGGCGCAAGGTGGCCGAGGTGTTTCGCGTTGGGCGCCTCGGCCCAGAACCCGCCCGTGCCGGCCTTGCCGAACATCGAGGTCCGGTATCCCGCCGTCCGCAGCATCGTGGCCACGGTCTGCTGCCCCGGCAGCAGCTGCGACGGGACGTTGAAGCCCCACGTCCCGGTCGGCACACGGCCGCGCCATGGATAATTGCCGGTGAGCATCGCGTATCGGGTCGGCGCGCACAGGGCGGCCGGAGTGTGGGCGTGCGTGAACATCATCCCTTCGCGCGCCAGTCGGTCCACGCTGGGCGTGCCGATCTTGCTCTGCGGGTTGTAGCACTGCATATCGCCCCACCCGATGTCGTCGGTGAGGATGAGCACGATGTTGGGTTTCTGCTCTGCCGCGCCGGCTATGCCAGCCAGCGCCAACAAGCCTGAAACGATGAATGTATTCATGCCGGGTGTACCTTTACTTTCTCTTGAAGTACTGCCGGTCCTTCTCCACGAGCGATTGATCGTAGACTTCACCCTGGGGCATAGGCTGGTGGGCTTCGGCGGCGAAGACCGTCATCTGCGCCAGCACGTCGGGCTGCCGCGCGGCGACGTCGGTGGTTTCACTCATGTCGTTCTTGAGATCGTAGAGTTGCCAGTCGGCACGCGGGCCTCCCTTACGATACGCTTTCCAGTCACCCATGCGGACGGCAGTTTGATTGCCGATCTCCCAGTAGAGATAGCGGTGTTTGCGCTGGGGACGGCCGGCAGCCTTCTCGCCCAATAATTCGGGTACGAGCGAAATGCCGTCGATGTTCTCGGGCGCTTCCGTGCCGGCCAGCTCGGCCAGCGTTGGCATCAGATCGGGAAAATAAGCCAGGTGCGTGCTGACCCGTCCCGCCGCGATGTGTCCCGGCCAATGCGCCAGGGCGGGCACGCGCAGTCCCCCTTCGTGAAGATCTCCTTTGCCCCCCCCGGAACTGCACTCGGGTATGGGGATCGACGTTGGGGGCAAAAAAGCCGCGGGGATGGGCTTTGTCGGCAAAGTATTCATTTCCGCCGTTATCGCCGGTAAACATGATGAGCGTTCGGTCGGCAATCGCAAGCTCCTTGAGCAAGGCGCGGATTTCGCCTAGCTGGCGATCAACGAGATGGACCATGGCCGCATAGATTTTCGCGTCTTGCGGCCACGGCTTGTCCTTGTAAAGCGTCCACGACGGGTCGTCATTGGGAATCCCCCACTTGCCATGCGGCGGCGTCCAAGCCAGATAAGCAAAGAACGGTCGCTCTTGATTGTCACGGATGAACTGCTTGCTTTCCTCGAAGATGCGGTACTGGCTGAATGTCGCGCCTCCCTTCGGATTGCCCGTATTGCCGGCCAACGGCACTTCCTCGCTGTTGCGAATCAGGTAGCGCGGGAAATAGGTGTGTGCGTGGACCTGGTCGTAGTAACCAAAGAAGACGTCGAAGCCGTGTTTCTCGGGCACTCCCGAGGTGCCGCGCCCGCCGCAGCCCCATTTGCCGAAGCCGCCGGTAGCGTAGCCGGCACGCTTGAGTACCGAACCAATCGTTTCCTCACCGGGTAGGAGCGGATCGAAGCCACCGTTGTTGCGGACGGTGCAATGGCCTGTGTGCTTGCCGGTGAGCAACGTGCAGCGCGTCGGGGCGCAGACCGACGAGCCGGCAAGCAATTGGGTGAACCGCGTACCTTCCGCGGCGAGCTGATCCAGGTTCGGCGTGCGGAAGGCGGGATGGCCCATGTGGGACGACTCGTAATAGCCGAGTTCGTCGATGAGGAAGAAGACGATGTTTGGCCGCTGGGCCGGCACCGGTTTTTCTTCCGCTGCCGCGCTCCATCCGGCGGCGAGGAAACATCCAGCAATCAGGCACCTGTGGGCCAGCGCAGCGAACGTCGTATTCATGGAATAGTTGGAGTAGACCTTGGGGGGAAGGGATCGGCCGACATTTGCTCCAATATACATGACGTCCGTGCGGCGCGTCGCCAACGTAAACGAGGCTCGGGAACTGCCAATGGCCGAAGCGCTCGTTGCGGCACGGGCTGGGAAGCCCATGCTACGAAAGGAACCTCCCTCGCTGACGGCGAAACCCGCGTCGCCGGGCGGGGTTTCATTCTTGTAGGGAGGAAACAGCTATTGGTTGGGGTTTGCTGGCCAGATTGCCTTGGGGCGGCTAGACTCAAGTGCAGGTAGGATGTGTGAGTACAGGGGGAAACGGCCAGCGAGGTTCAGTCTTGGCGCTCAGCGAATCGTCGGCACAGGCTTACGACCTGCGCGATCCCGATGTGCGGCTCATGCTCCAGGTGCGCGACGATGACGCCGCGGCCTTCGAGGAGTTGGTGCTGCGCTATCAGGCCCGCTTGCTGGCAGTGTTGGAACATCTTTGCGGCAAACGCGACTTGGCAGAGGACTTGGCACAAGACGTCTTCCTGCGCGTATACCGGGCGCGCAAACGATATAAACCCACCTCCAAGTTTTCCACTTGGCTGTTCACCATCGCCAACAACGTGGCCTCCAACGCCCGGCGCGGCATGGCGCGGCGGCGGGAGGTGAACGTCGAGGGAAGCGAGAGCGGGCCGCTGGGTGTTAACCCGATCGAACAGATGGCCTTGGCCGCCAGCGGTCAGATGCCGACCCGACAACTCGATAAAACGGAAATGCGGGATATCGTCAACGTGGCGGTGGCTGCGCTCAGCGAACGGCAGCGCCTAGCAGTGTTGCTGGCGAAGTTTGAAGACATGAATTATGCCGATATCGGCGAGGTGATGGATTTGTCGCCGCAAGCAGTTAAGTCGCTTCTATCCCGGGCGCGGGCGACGTTGCGCGACGCACTGGAACCGTATTTACAAACGGGCGAGCGCCCGCAACCGAGTGTTACCCGATGAACTCCTCCCGTCCGCCGATCGTCGATCCGGAAAAACTCCGTGAGGAGATCAGCGCCTACTTGGACGGCGAGCTATCGGCTGAAGACGGCCGTGAGGTCGAAGAGCGGCTGGCCGCCGAACCGCGCTTCCGGGAGGAATTGCATGGGCTGGAACGGGCGTGGCGATTGCTCGATGAACTCCCCCGCACGGAAGTAGACGAACGCTTCGCCGCCACCACCGTCGAAATGGTCGCACTCAAAGCGGCCGACGATTTGCGTAATCAGCAGCAGCAATGGCCCCGGCAGTTTGCCCGGGGCTGGGTGCTCAGCGCGGGTGGCATGTTGATGGCGCTGCTGCTGGGCTTTGGAGTCATCGCTGGAGGGGCGGCGCTCTTGTCCAAAGCAGGCGTGGTGCAGAATGCCGACGATCGTTTGCTCGGCGACTTGTCGGTGCTGATGAATCTCGATGATTACAAGCAAGTCGACAGCAGCGATTTTTTGCGACAGCTCGCCGATGCCAAGTTGTTTGTCTCGGCGATTCCCGCCGTCGGCGGGGAGGAAAGCGAGCAAGTGGCAGCGGTCCAAAGAGAAACAGCGACCCAAGTTGGAACCACGGCAGCGGAGCGGAGGGCATACATCGACAAGCTCACCCCCTACGAGCGCAAAGACTTGTCCGATCGGCGCGAGCGACTCTTATCGTTGACTCCCGAATCGCAACAACGCATGCGAAACCTGGATCACGAGTTGGCCAGCGATCCTCGCGCCGCCGAGCTGCGCGAAGTGCTGGCGCGCTATGGTCAGTGGCTGATGACTCTGTCGCTAGATGTGCGTGCCGAGTTGCGTGGCCTCAAGCCAACGGAGCGTCTGGCACGGATCTCGCAACTGCGGCAACTGGACCAGAAGAAAATCGTGCGTCAGCAGGCGCAGCAGGATCTGCGAGTCACACTCAACTGGTTGCAGCAGGTGGCCCAGCGCCATGAGGATCTGCTGAAGCAGCAAATGTTGCCCCCTGGGCCGCTGGAACCGCGTGCCGATGGCGTTCCATTGCGCCGCACCAAGTTGATGTTCACCATGCTGCAGCGTTGGCAGCGCAACGGATTTGGGAAAGACCCGGCGGTCTCGGCCGAGGAGTTTGCCGAGTTGAAGAAACTGCTTTCTCCGCCTCTGCGCGAGCGGATGGATCAACAAGGTGGCGAGATGGCGGCCCAATGGGAAGTGCTGACCGCGGCGTTGGTTTCAGATACCCGGGCGAATCTGCCGCTGGATTCCAGGCGCCCCGCCGAAGCCAATGCCATTTCGCCCCAGCAACGCTGGCCGATGCTCATGCGGCAATTGTCTGATCCCAATCTGGAAAGCGTTGGCGAGCCGGAATTGTGGCGCTATTTCCACAAATTGCCGCGGGAGGAACAAGATCGGATTAAACGGCTGCCGCGCGAAGTGGGCATGCAGGAGCTACGCATGCTCTACGCCCGGGCAGGCGCACGAGAGCGCGGCGAACAGGCGCCCGATCGAAAACATGATTTCGGTGGCCCCCGTCGTGAACCGGGGCGTGAACCGGGACATGAACCAGGGCGTGGGCCACGCCCGGGAGATTTCCGCGGTCGTCCAGGGCCAGAAGGCCCAGGCGGCGACGGGCCAGATGAACATAGGCCCGGTGGACCAGGGTTTGGGAGACGTGGCCCCGGCGGACCCGGGCCCGATGGACCCGACGCTGGCCGATTTGGACCTGGTGGACCTGGACCCGGCCGTGGTCCGCGTATGGAAGATGGACCTGGCCCGCCCGATCGTGGTCCCCCCGGACCCAACGAAAACTTCGATGGCCCGCCGCCACCGCCGAGGAATAAATCAGCCGGCACGCGCTAGCGTCCGGTTTCCTAGGCATGACGAAAACCGTGTAGACCGGGGGCTAGCGCCCGGCGGCTGATCTAAGTCGCCGTGTTCTGACAGAACTAGCGAGTCACACCCACGAAGAAGTGGAAGTTCTGGATGTCGTCGCCAGGTGCATGGGCGATGGGAACACCAAGGCCAACCGCGATCGGGATCGGACCCATCGCAGGGACGCTGATCCGCAACTCGAAGCCGGGTGTGACGCGGAAATCGCTGGCGTAGAGGTTGGCGTTCGGCTCCACGGTGCCAGCATCGACGAAGAATGAACCGAAGAGCATGTCGTTGGCCGTCAGCGGGAAGCGATATTCCAAGCTCGTCAGCAACTCGAACTCGCCGCCGACGACCACTCCCAACTGCTGCGGCGACGCACCGCGGAAAGCAAAACCGCGGAGGGTTGAGAAACCGCCCGCGAAGAAGTGTTCGAAGATCGGCGTGTCGCTGCCCGATACGCCCACTTTGGCCGACGCGCCCAGGATGTGGCGGCCGGAACCATCGGGCCGCTCCCGCATCACGAAGTATTGGCGGAAGTCGGCCTCAAACCGGGGGAACTGAAACGTGCCAAATCCATATTCGGCAGCCAGGGATATAAAATGTCCTTCGGTCGGCAGGAAGCTGCTGTCGCGCGTGTCGTGTGCCAGGGCGAGGCGGGCTGTGTAGAGGTCGTTGTTGCCCACCACTTCGGCCAACTGCGGCGGCGTCGGCACGGCCGGATTGCTGATCTCGACCGATTCCGCTCGGATGCCGGCGGAGAGGGACAAGTCGGGGCGCTCGGGGAACAGGTAGCCTAGGGTCAGTCCGCCACCGGCCCGTTGCTCGTCCCAGTCGGTGTAGTTCCGCTGGAAGTAAAACGCACTAACGCCAAAACTGATCGGCATATCGAGAAAGTACGGATCCTGAAAGTTGAACGAGTAGCGTTGCACCTCGGTGCCCGGCATGGCTTCGATGCGAAAGCGCTGACCGGCTCCTCGAAAGGCGGTGCCGTTGACCCAGTCGCTCCAGCGGAAGGAGGGGCGGAAGAGGTCGAAGTTCTGCTCGTCGATTACCAGGTTGCCGACCAACCCGGCATCGGAGTTGACGCCGACGCCGACCATCAAACGACCGGTTTGCGTTTCCTGCAAAATCGTTTCGATATCGAGCGGTTGGTCGAGGGGATTCTGGTCGGGCACCACCAACGGAGATTGCGGCACAAACGGTGGTTGATAGACAGGCTGCACCGGCACGCCTCCACCAACACCAACGCCCGCCGGTTGAAAGGCGGTCGTAGGCTGCGGCGCGGGAGCCGGCTGCGGTTGATTGTATTGATTGACTCCATATCCGGCCGGATAGAATTGGGCGCCGCCCTGGCCTTGCGTTTGGCCCGCAGGCGCTGCTCCAGATGCCGCCGGAGCATAAACCGGATCGGGCATACCCTGGTTGGCGCCGGGCGTCCGCTGCGGCAAAGTCGGCACGAGGAAGCCGCCCGGATTTTGTCCGCGCACCAGCAGTGGTTTTTCGTTGCGATAGGTGGGCGCGGCGGGTGAAAAAGCCAGTCGCGATCCAGCCTCGCTCGATTTCATCGCGGAATCATCCCAACTATCGTCCGGCGGTGGAGAGAATTCTCCGTTGCCTTCATCGACTTCCCCATAAGGCCGAACGCCGCGGGGAGGAATATCTTGCTGCGATCGCGGGGCGACTTGATGATCCACAGCTACGCCGCCGCTGATCCCATCGTCGGAATTGGCCGACAATCCGTAATGTACTTGCGTCCCGCCACGCGCGGGGGGTGCCTTAAGATTCTGGCGACTCGCGGCGTACTGCGGCGGCAACGGCTGTTGCGCTTCGATCCGTTGTTGCAGGGTGGTGTCGGAAGGGCTCCAAGCCGACATTCCACCAAGTCCGCCACCACGTCGTGAAGGGAGTTCACAGCCGATGCATGACAACAATACTGCTGCTGAGGCGACCAGCCAGGTTGTACGATGATGCTGGTTCATGGCTGCCCCCACTGCCCTGGGATCTGCCCGGGGGATTGCTCGAATTGTCCTGGGGCCGTCTCGAATTGCCCGGGGGTTGTTTCAAATTGTCGGGGAGCAGGCTCGGTTGCAGGCGTTTGCGCTGTCCCTGGGATTACCCCCGGGCGGAGCCCGGGGCTTTGGGGTTCGGCATAGAGCCAATAGTCCATTCTTGGCGGCGCGCCTGGGGGCGCCATGTGAACGGTGTAGCGATCGCTCTCGCCGATCTCGGATGCCATCGGATCGGGGCTTTGGCCGCGGATGCTGCGCGGCGGGGGTGCGGCGGTTCGCTCTTCTTGCCCATCACCCTGTTTGTGGAAAACGATTTGCGGTTTGACGCCCCGGGCCGGATCGTTGGCAAACACAGCCGCTGCCCGCAGCCGACGCTCGCTGTCGCGAATCTTGCGGATGTCGGCAATCTCGCCAGGGCGGAACGAAAGTCGATTCAAAGCCACTTCTTTGCGAGTATGCGGGTTGTCTCCCGTGATGGAGACGGTGATCTTGCCGATGCGATACCGAGCCCCCTCTTTGACTTCGTAGACCAGATCCAGTTCCGGCTCAGATTCCAACGTCCGAGGCGAGGCCTGTACCTGGGCCATGACGTAGCCCACTCCGCCGTAGGCGTCGGTCAGCGCCGTGACGCTCTTGTTCATTTTCCCTTGGTCGAAGTTGTCCCCCTGGTTCAGTTCCACCAGCGGCCGGAGTTGCTCTTCGCTAAACAGCGTATTGCCGGAGAACGAGACGCTGCGCACCTTGAAGCGAGGTCCTTCGTCGATGACAAACGATAGGTAGAGCCATTTCCCGCTGTCGTCGTACTTCAGTTCGCGGCCGATGCGGGCCTTGAAGTAGCCCAGGCTGCGGTAGTAGGCGGTCAACCGCACGACGTCTTCGTCGATCTTGCGTGTGTCTACATAGCCCTTGATGTACTTCAGGATGCCGGGCTTGGACTCGATTTGCGTTTGCAAGCGAGCTCCAGAGACAATTTCATTGCCCGTGAACGAGACCGACCAGATCTTTTGCGCCGGTCCTTCATTGATCACGAAGCCCACGCCACCATCCTTGGCATCGAGCCCTTTTTTCACTTCAACCCGGACCTGGTTGTAGCCGTGATTGCGATAGAAGGTTTCAAGCTTCTGGCGGGCTTCGTCGATCGAGGAAAGGCTGAAGGAATCTCCCTCCTTCAGCCCCGATTCCTTCTGAAGAATCTTGGTCTTGATGGTCTCATTGCCGACGAAATGCACGAATCCCAGCTTGGGAAACTCCACCACTTCGAACACGACGATTACCGTGCCGGGAGAAGGACCGGGCTGCGTCTTGACGCGAACGTCGAAGAACTTGGTGGTGCCCACCAGCGTTCGCACGTCCTTTTGCGCCAGAGCCGGATCGAACGGCCGGCCGGCCCGAGTATTGATCTGAGCGCGGATATCCTTTTCGCTGACGGTTTGATTGCCCAATAGCCGTACTTCGGCCACGGTGCGAGCGCCGAGCAGTTCGTCGGGAACCTGCGCGCCGCACGGCGCGGCGTGAACGGCGACGCCCAGCGCGCAGCTTAAGCCGAGCACCCGAACGAGGCGCGCGCATCGTCTGACGATGTCAGAGCCGACCATCAAAGATGTTCCGTCGAATAGGGGCGAATGCAAAAAAGACGTGTGCGGTTTGCTCCCACATGACGCGCGTGGCGCGTGCGGGAGGCAAATCCTTCCGAAGAAGATTCCCACATGGGGAGGGGAGAAATACCTGATCCCAGCCGCCGTGGCAAGGCGAGACCTGATGCTGTCAGCAAAAATTATTGTCTGGACAAAATGCCAGCGGCAAATTGGGAGAATTGCGGCGGCCTGCGGCACGCCAGCGGGCAAGGAACGGATAGCACCGCCAGCAATTGGGGATTGGAATGTGAAGCAGACATTCCTCCTGACAACCTCAACCTTTTGCCCGCTTCCCTTTCTTGCCCTGGCCAGGCTTCGGCCTGTCGTTGTCCCCTCGGCCGTCTCCCCACCGCGGCTCCGGCAGCGTGGCGTTCCAGGCGTCCCATTTCGCTTGCAGTTGCCGGACCTTGTCGGGTTGGGCAGTGGCCAGATCGTGGGCTTCCCCTTGGTCGTCGGCGAGGTTGTAGAGTCGGGCGGCGGTTACGCCTTGGTTGCCCTTGCCAGTTTGGGTGTCGGCGTTCAGGTCATAACGAACGAGCTTGTGGTCGCCGACACGAATCGCCATCTGCTGGCCGAAGCGCCAGTAGAGCGCGTCGTGCGGCTCGCCCGACTGCTCGCCGCTTAAGTAAGGCAGCAAGTTGACGCCGTCAAGGTTTTCCGCTTTGACTCCGGCCGCCGAGAGCGCTGTAGCGGTGGCGTCGAGTTGGATCACCGGCAGATCGTACACACCCGGTTTGACGTGTCCTGGCCAGGACACGACGAATGGAACGCGGATGCCCCCTTCCAGCGTCGTCCGCTTCGAGCCGCGCAGAGGAGCGTTGCGCGAGCCGTTCTGCGTCGTGCCGGGCATGGTCGGCCCGCCGTTGTCGCTTATGAAAACTACCAGCGTGTTTTTTTCCTGGCCAGAGTCGGCGAGCGATTTTCGCACCAGGCCTACGGCGTCGTCCATGGCCAGCGCCATGGCGGCGTAGGTGCGGCGCCGCTCGTTCTTGATGTCGGCAAACTTCGCCAACCGGTTGTCGGTGGCGTCCATCGGTGTGTGGACGGCGTTGAAAGCCAGGTACAAGAACCAGGGGTGGTCCTTGTGTTTCGTGATAAAAGCAGCGGCCTCGCGCCCGAAGGCGTCGGTGGTGTAATCCAGCTTCTCGACCTGCGTGTCGCCGCGGAGGATGCCAGCGGGAGCAAAGTAACTGTGCGCGCCGCCCAGGAAGCCGAAGAACTCGTCGAACCCGCGCCGTTGCGGATGCATGGCGGGGCGCGAGCCGAGGTGCCATTTGCCGACCAGCCCGGTCGCGTAGCCGGCCGCCTTGAGTCGGTCGGCGATCGTGGTCTCAGTCAGCGGCAGGCCGTGCGGGCCGCTGGGATTGAACTCGTGCCCAAACCGCTCCTGATATCGGCCGGTCATCAACCCGGCCCGCGTCGGCGAGCAATACGGCCCCGAGACATAGCCGTTCGTAAATCGCACACCGGCGGCGGCCAGGGCGTCGAGATTCGGCGTGGGAATGTCCTTGCAGTTATGAAAGCCGACGTCGGCATAACCCAGGTCATCGGCGACGATGAAGAGGATGTTAGGCCGGGCAGGTGGGGCGGCATGAGCGGCGTCCGGCGCGGACAGCAATGCTGCGATCCATGCGGCAATGGCAACTGCAAATATGGTT
>JAIOPX010000408.1 GCA_021413705.1 Planctomycetota bacterium
GTCTTCCGCGACAACGGCCGGGGCGGATTGAGTTATCTGATCGGCCATTCGGTCAAGTACATCCCCATCGGCGACAAGATTGAGATCAATCTCGGCGTCGACCCCAACGTCGTCTTCGAGCTGATCAAGCTGCGAAGCTGGCGGGACAACATCTTGATGTACATCCACGCGCCCGGCATCTTCCGCCAGGTGGGCGGCGGCATGCAGATCGAGGCCAACTCCTCCGTGGTCGGCTGGGATGAGCATTCAGTCTACACCCAGCGCATCCGCAACTACACGGCCAAGACGATCGACGTGGAGGTGCGCCGGACGTGGGGCGGGCATGTGAAGTTCCGCAGCGATCTGACGCCGGAGCCCAAGCTGTTCGATTACCAGACTGTCGAGTTCCGAACGACGGTCGAGCCGGCGAAAAAGGCCGATCTGCTCTTTGAGCTGGTCACGTCGATGGGCCGGAATGCCAAGCAGAACAACATCACACTGGAAAAGGCCGAGGTGAAACCGTGAAAAGGTTTTTCGATTTCAAATTTGAGATTTGCCTGTTGCTGATCGCGATCCTGACGCCACTGGCGCACGGCCGCAACGTGGATTTGTCCACCGTCCCCAAGCGCAACACCGTCCAACTCACGATCTACAACAGCGAGGACCTGACGCTCGTCCGCGAGACGCGGGCGGTGACGTTCAAGAAGGGTGCCAATCCCCTCCAGTTCTCCTGGGCGAACACGCTCATTGATCCCTCCAGCGTTCAGCTTCGATTTCTGACCAAGGCCGATCAGCTCGACCTGCTGGATACGACCTTCCCCCACGACAAGCCGGCGATGCTTTACTGGAACGTCAAGAGCGACTTCGACGGCGAAGCCACTATCGAAATCACCTACTTCACCAGCGGGATCACCTGGTCGGCGGACTACCAAGTCATGGCCAATGCGGCCGAGACAGCACTGAAAGTGGAAGGTTTCGTGCGGGTCTACAACAACAGCGGCGAGGAGTATGAGAACGCCCAGGTACGGCTGGTCGTCGGCACAATCAACCTCGTTGAGAAGATCGCTCGCCTGGCCCAGATGCCTATGGAGGAAGTGACGAAACTGAACGAAAAGGATCTCCGCAAATACAAGGCGGATGCGTTGAAGGACGCCGCGGACAAAGAAGGCTGGGCCGAAGGTGCCGATCGCGATGGCGGCGGAGGAGGCGCCGGCCGCAAACGCGAGAAGCAGATCATCAAGGAAGGCCTCAGCGAATACTTCATCTACTCCATCGAAGGGACCGAGACGATCTTGAACGGCTGGTCCAAGCGCATGCGCAGCCTGGAGGCGGCCGAGGTGCCGTTCAAGATCGAATACCGCTACCGCGAGCGCGAGTACGGCCAGCAGCTTGTTCGCATGTATTTGCTGACCAACGACGAGCCTTCCAAGCTGGGCACCACCCCCCTGCCGGACGGCATCGTCCGCATCTTCCGCGACAACGGCCGGGGCGGCCTGAGCTTCCTGGCCCAGCAGCCGGTCAAGTACATTCCCATCGGGGATAAGTTCGAGATCAATCTCGGCCCCGATCCCAGCGTCATCCTCGAGCTGGTCAAGCTGCGCTCCTGGCGGGACAACATCTGGATGCAGATCGGCGGAGCGGACATGTTCCGGCAGGTGGGCGGCGGCGTGCGCATCGAAGTGAATTCTTCCGTCGCCGGCTGGGACGAGCACGCCCAATACGTCGAGCGCATCCGCAACTACACCGCCAAGACGATCGAGGTGGAGATCCGCCGCTCGTGGGATGGCCATGTCGCCTTCCGCAGCGGTTTGGTCCCCAAGGCCACGCTGTTCGACTACCAGACCACGCAGGTTCGCACGGCCATCGAGCCGGCCAAAAAGGTGGAATTGCCCTTCGAGATCCGCCGGAGCTTCGGGCGGAACGAGAAACAGGCGAACGTGACGCTTGAACAGGCCG
>JAIOPX010000409.1 GCA_021413705.1 Planctomycetota bacterium
CGAGCGTCGGCCGTTTCCCGAGCCAACACGCGCACCGCCATCCCGCGCTCCAAAAGCAGCCGCAAGACGTTGTTGCCGACGAGCCCGGTGGCTCCGGTGACGAGAGTGAGCATGAGTCGCAATCCTTTGGCACCACGTTACAACATGAAATATCTCTGGGCAATGGAGGATTGTCTGCGGTTGTACCAATCTGCAAAGCCCCGTAAACTTAGGCGCTTATACATTCACTCCCTAGCGCTCCGATCTAGCTTCTCCCAGAGTATCGTTCGCATGTCCCTGGTCTCCCCCTCCAAAGTCATTGTCGAGCCCGTCGAAACATGGGGGCAGCGGCGGCGGTTTTTCAATCTGCCGTGGACAATCTATCGCGACATTCCCCAGTGGACGCCGCCATTGCGCGGCAATCAGAAAGAATTGCTGGGCTTCAAGCACCACCCGTTCTACGAGCGGAATAAAATCCGCAATTTTCTGGCCACGCGCGACGGAGTGCCCGTGGGGCGGATCTCGGCCATCGTCAACTACGACCACATCGAACGGTACAACGAGCAACTTGGTTTTTTCGGCTTCTTCGAATCGATCGACGACACGGCCGTCTCGGCGGCGCTGTTCGACGCGGCCAAACAGTGGCTCGCGGAGCAAGGCTTGCCGGTCATGCGCGGGCCGATGAATCCCACGCTCAACTACGAAGTGGGGCTTCTGATCGACGGCTTCGACACGCCATCGACGTTCATGATGACCTACAATCCGCCTTACTATGCCCGGCTCTTCGACGACTACGGCTTCCGCAAGGCTCACGACTTGTACGCCTTCTGGGGGCATACGGAAATGCTGGCCAAGCTCGACAAAAAGCTCTCCTTCATCACGCAAGAATCGAAGGAACGGTTTGGCATTGATGTGCGATCAATGGACGTGACCCGCTTCAAGCAGGAAGTGGAAATGTATCTGGACCTCTACAACCGCTCCCTGGGTGGCACTTGGGGCTTTCTGCCGATGTCGCCCGGCGAAGTGCGGCACGCGGCGGCCGGCATGAAGCAATTGATCGAACCGGAATTGACCTGCGTGGCCGAAGTCGAAGGAAAAGTAGTCGGCGGCGTCTTCTGCCTCCTCGACTACAACCCCCGCATCAAGGCGATCGATGGCCGGCTGTTCCCCTTCGGCTTCATCAAGCTCCTGACGCGCCGCCGGCAAATCAAGCGGATCCGCCTGATCGCCACCACCGTGGTCCCCGAGTATCAAAAATGGGGCGTCGGCCTGGTTCTGCTCGGCGCGCTCTTGCCCAAAGCATTGGCCTGGGGTGTGGAAGAGGCGGAGTTCTCCTGGGTATTGGAATCGAACGACCTCTCGCGCAAGAGCCTCGAGAAGGGGGGCGCGAAGCGGACCAAAACTTTCCGCATCTACGACTCCGGCCCCACCAAGACCGGCGTGCCGTAATCCCCACACTCCACCCCAGCCAGCACAGCGCGGCCCCGCTGTCCCCTCTGTGCCTCAATGCGGGCTCGTGTTGTCCACAGCTCGCATAAGTGGCATAATTCCCCGCATCAAGTGGATCCTGCCAACTTCTGTGACCGTGGAATAACGCATGGAATTTCGTCGCATCTGGGCCTTGCGTGGCCCCAACTTCTGGGCCAACTATCCGGTGCTTGAGGCGCTGGTCGATCTCGGCCCGCTGGCCGAGCGCTCGTCGGAGGAAATACCCGGCTTCAATGATCGGCTCAAGAGCTGGCTGCCATCGCTGCATGAGCACCGTTGCAGTGTCGGTGAGCCGGGTGGATTCTTTCAGCGTTTGGAACGGGGCACCTACCTGGGTCACATTTTGGAACATGTGGCCTTGGAGTTGCAAACTCTCTGCGGATGCTCCGTCGGTTTCGGCAAAGCTCGCGCGGCGGAGCAGGAAGGCGTGTATCGCGTCGTCGTCGATTATGAGGAGGAATCCCTGGGTCGGGCGGCGCTGGAAACCGGCCGGCGTATGTGCCTGGCCGCCGTCCACAATCAGCCGTTCGACATCGCCGCCGAAGTGCAGCAGCTTCGCGAGTTGGCCTACGATGTGCGGCTGGGGCCGAGCTCCCTGGCTATCATCGAAGGTGCGCGTGCGCGGCGCATCCCGCGGATCCGCTTGTCGCGCTCCAGCCTCGTGCAGCTTGGGCACGGCTGCCACGCGCGGCGGTTCTGCACGGCGGAGACCGATCGCACCAGTGCTCTGGCGGAAACCATCGCTCAGGACAAGCAACTGACTCGAAATCTTCTTCGCCTTGCCGGCGTCAACGTGCCGATCGGCCGTCCGGTGGCTGATGAGGAAGATGCCTGGCGGGCCGCCTGCGAGATCAAGGTGCCCGTCGTGGTCAAACCGCAGTATGGTAATCATGGCCGCGGCGTGGCCACCAACCTCACCACGCGCGAACAAGTGGTGGCCGCCTACCGCGCCGCCAGCGAGGAAAGCTCGCACATCATGGTCGAGCAATATGCTCCCGGCGAAGACCACCGGCTGCTGGTCATCGACGGAAAGCTCGTGGCGGCGGCCCGTCGTGAGCCGGCCCATGTCGTCGGCGATGGGAAGCAGACGATTACCGAGTTAGTGGCGGAAGTGAACCGCGATCCGCGCCGCAGTGATGGCCACAGCACCGTGCTGAGCTTTATTAAGCTCGACACGATCGGCCTGGCAGTGGTGGCTGAGCAAGGCTTCACTCCCGACAGTGTTCCCCCGGCCGGGCAGAAAGTGCTCATTCGTCGCAACGGCAATCTCAGCACCGGCGGCACCGCGACCGACGTGACCGATCTGGTTCATCCAGACGTGGTCCGCGACGCTGAAGACGCCGCCCGCGTGGTCGGCCTGGACGTGGCCGGCGTGGACGTCGTGGCCTGCGATGTGAGCCGGCCGCTGCAAGATCAGCGCGGCATGATTGTCGAAGTTAACGCCGGGCCAGGGTTGCGGATGCATGTCGATCCGTCTCTCGGCCAGCCGCGCCCCGTGGGTGAAGCGATCGTCGCGTCGCTCTTTCCCCCCGGCGCGAACGGACGGATTCCGATCATCGGCGTCACCGGCACCGTGGGCGCCACCGAAACCTGCCGGCTCATCGCCCGGCTGCTGGCCGCCAGCGGAATGACCGTGGGTGAAGCCTCGCGCGAGGGCGCCAAAATCGGCGCGCGCGTGATCGATCCAGACGCGATCGCCACGATCGGCCCCGAACGAGGCGAGCCGCTCAGCGGGCCGCTCTTGCGAGAAGCCGACGCCGCCAGGGCGTTGCTCCTCAATTCGTCCGTCGAGGTGGCCGTTGTGGAAGCCACTCCGGCTAGCGTCGCCGCTGCCGGCCTAGGTTACGACCGGGGCACAGTCGGCGTGATTACGTCGATCGGCGATGGCCCCTTGCCCGCGATCCCCGGCTATGTGGAACTAACGCAACTGCCAGGCGCACCCGACATGTCCGATTTGGAAGATCGCGTCCGCCTGCTGGCCGCCGTGGCCGACGTGGTGGTCTCCACCGGCGTGGTCGTGCTCAATGCCGATGATCCGCTGACGCTGAGCGTTCGCGAGCGGACGAACGCCAGGAAACGATTTCACTGGCCGACGTTTCTGTTCAACCCACAAACCAGCTCTCTCTCATGGCCGCCGTTGCCGCCGTCTGGGCAGCGGGCCTGAGCATGGATGAAATCCGCCAGCAGCTGGCCGCGTGCCTGATGATCGATTGCGTTACGTCAGATGCGGCAATCGAATAGCCGGACATTGAAATATGCCGTCTTTCCTGGGAGCGGTACGGCGCTAGCCCCCGGCTCGTTCCGAGCCGCCGTGGTACGTCCCCCACAAAACCATTCGACGATCTTTTCGCGGCGCCTGTGCCGCGAAAGATCGGCGAACAAACCAAGTAACGAAACACCCAGTAACTCAAACTGGCGAGCTCGGCGAATTGGTCTTTTCGCCTGGGTGCAGACCTGCGTGGTTTACGTTACTCCGCGAGCCGCTCTCCCAGAATGGCCGACACCGTCCGGGTTTGGGTGGCATTGGCCACTTCCAATTTGACCTGGTCGCCCGGTCGCTGGGCACTGACGAGAGCGGTAAGCTCGTCGCGCGTTCTCACGGGACGTCCATTGAAACTCACGATCTCATCCCCGGGCCGAATGCCGGCTGTATCCGCACTCCCGCCTCGGTACACCTGGGCGACAATTGCCCGATCTCCATAGTTCGTGTCGAGCACAACTCCGAGCCAGCCGCCGCTATATGCAGTTCGCTCGGGAGCCGGGTAGTTGTAGTCGCCATAGCTATCGGAAGAGTAATAGGTATCGCCGTAGCCGTAGCCATAGTCGCCATACCCATAACCTCGATTGAAGGCTCCGTACCCATAAATCCAGGGATAATAGGCATACGCTCGGCCATAGCGGCCATACCAGTTGCCGTGTCCGTACCAATTTCCACGACCGTACCAATTTCCACGACCGTGCCAATTGTTGTCGCCGTACCAATTACGGTTCCAATCGTTGCGTCCTTTTCCATTGTTGTACCCATTCCAAGAATCGCCTCTGCGAGCATAGCTATTGGCGTAGGCGCCACTTCCCCGATTGGCATCCGCGCGGCTGTTGTTGACGTAAGCACGATTGCCGCTTTGCACATACGAGCGGTTTCCGCTACGAACTTGTCCGCCGCCTGAATATCCTTGTCCACCTCCACGGCCGACGCTTTGGCCACCCCTTTGACCTCCTCCGCCACGACTAGCACTCTGCCCTCCCCCGCCGCGGCTAGCGCTGCTTCCACCTCCATGACCGCCCCCTCCATGGCCGCCACCACCGCGGGCGGCAAAAGCAATATCTTGGACCGACCATATCGAAAGTGCGAAACCGAGCGCCAAGGCGCTGATTCGCCCCACATTGCTGTTAGTTTTCATAACAAACTCCTCGAAACGCAGTTGCTTCCTCAGCGGGCTTCGATTTTAGCGACCATTCCCTCGCCACCCGCTTCTTGAATCCTATACATGCCAGCACACTAGGCCAGCTTAGGCAGCAAACCCGTCGTTCCTGGAGTTAAGAGAGTCCGATTGCGGGTTCGTGCAATCGAGACAGGTCGTGCTGTCGGTCCATTTCCACACGCCTGAGAGCGAAGTTGCTGAAATGATAAAATTGTCTGGGCGACACCTTCCGTTCATCCGCTCCTGGCGTGTCGTGACAATCCAAGCCGGGCGAAAACCTAGGGCTTTGATCAGCCGCCGTCCTTGCCTCATTTGCCCCTGGCAGTGCCAAAAAGGCATCCTCCCCATGGCATCAGCGCAGCATGATGCGTCGTACCATAAGGTAACCGAGCCCTGTCAAACGAGTTGTATGAACCGCGGCAACCCGTGGGTATGGCCGGCACATACTCTGCATTGAATAATCCCCAGGGAAGTAACTGCCACTCTATTCTTGGAAAAACACACGGAATCATGCTCTTAACCATAATTCTGCTGGGCATCGGTGCTCTGATCGCCATCTTCTCCACTTTTTCCGCGTGGCGACCTATGTCGGTGGAAAATCATTTTTACGTCTAGTTCTGCGGTGGCCGTAAGTGAAGTTTTTGGCCAAGCTCTGTCGGAAAATGGCGATATCGATCAGCCGCAGGGCGCTCGCCCCGGTTAGACGTTTTTTTCTAACACAGTGCTGGACCCAGAAAGCGTCTCGCAGCGATAGTCGGCGTGCCGGCTGATGTTTTTCCGACAACGCCAATCCCGACGCGCGAGCGCAGGTTGTATCACTAGGCCCACTGTGTTAAAAATCTGCGCCGAAAGAATGTAGCCCAAGGGCTAGCCGATGCGAGTACCGCGAGCATCGGCGCCGCCCTGGTAACGCCCCCATAAAATCCTTCGCCGAGCCGGTTCGCGGCGCCCACGCAGCGAACCGGCTCGGGGTATTTGTCCCCAACCTTGCGCCGCCGCCCCGGCAAAATGGATTCTTCCCCTCTCCGCCATCGGATGGCTCGAGTGTCCGTGAAATCTCGCCACTTTCACGCCTTCTTTTTCGCTGCGTAATGGACGACATCGGCTCGCTTGCCTCTGTCCTTAACGTTTCTTTACGTCCTGTTTGGTGAGTCCGATCGTGCTGATGAATGTTCGCCAGGAAGGTACTCCTGTAATGGGGTGACCAGGCGAACCGTCAGCGGTCATTTTTGTCCGATTCTGGGCAGATGGATAGAATGCGACGGTGAATGCCACCGTGAAGGCCGAGATCGAGCAATGCACACACCCAGATGGATACCCGTCTCCGATTCATCGAGGGGCGGGCCGTGGAATGCCGGTTGAGGAAGAAGCAGAATAACCTCCAGCATAGGGAGCAAGATATGAGAAGTTTGCTCATTGCATTTGTGCTGTTAGTAGGTTCTCAAGCGTGTGCAGCTGATGTGGTTTATGAAGGGCCATGGCGCACTACGAACCGACGCCTGGATGGCATTATGACAGCGGTTGTGTCCGATTTGGGGAATGATAATTGGCGGGGGAGGTTTTATGGAACATGGCAGGGCGTTGATTTCGACTACGTGGTGGATTTCACCGGCCCCGCCGATGATCTCAACGGAACGGCAGTCATTGATGGAGCGTCTTATCAGTGGCGCGGGCGTCTGAATGCTGACGGACTAAATGGAACGTTCACGGGGAGTCGATACACCGGACACTTTGAGTTGCTGCCCAAATGAACCGCACTCGGCCCAAGAGTTGATATTGGGCAGTCACAACTTGCAGATGGCGATGCCATTGAGTCGTTGGATCCTGGCAATCGAATGTTTTCTTGGGCCTGGCCGGGCTGGGGCTGGTCGCTTGGCGGCACCGTAAGCGTCGTTCTCCCAGTTGCCGCGGGTGAGGCGCTTGGCCAGTTCTTCGGATGTGACTGATGCGGCACTCCAGCGGGCGGAATGGCGCTTGCCCGTTCCGCTTATTTCCGCGCCAAATTTCCGGCGCTGGATTGAAAGTAGCGGCGGCGGCGGGTGATGGTTTCTTGGGCCGACTCGCGCTGCTGGCGCTTCAGGTCGTCCAGATTCGCCCGGCAAGTGCGGCAGCCGATATCGTCGATGTGGAACGCCACGTAGTGGGCCGTCTCCGGGGGGAGTACACCCAGCAGATAGCTTCCCAATTCCTGCCGGCCAGGGCAGGTCAGCCGCCACCGCCGCCAAATGGCGCCAAGCGTGTGGAGCCCCGCGTCGCGCTGGGCATTGAGCTGCGCCAGGCGGGCCGCCAGCGCCGGCTGCCCGCGCAGCTCCCGCTCGATCGCCGCCATCGCCTCCACAGGCAACGCTTCGTCGAGATAGGCTTCGAGTTCAGCAGTGGCAAAGTTGGTGGACATTATTCATACAGCTCTGGAAACACTTCTTCGTTCAAACCCTGGCGTTTGACCGCGGTGCGAAGCCTGGCCAGGAACTCGAATTTCTGGTTCGCTACTTGCTGCTCGGTGATCCCCAACTCCCGGGCGGCTTCCTTGTTCGGCAGGCCGCGGACCAGCAGCAGTTCCTGGCATTTGATTTTGGCAAACTCCCGCTGCTCTCGCCAGCGGTTGAGGATGTCGGCCATCGCCTCAGCAAGCGCGGCCGCTTCCAGTTTGCGGCGCTCGCCGCTCATCGCCACGCTGCTGACACGCCGCTGCGGCGAGGGGAGTTCGCGATCCGATTGGCCGTCGGTGGCCGCCAGCGATAGCGTAGGCCGCCGGCCTTCGCGACGCAGTTGATCGGTCAGCTTGTGGGCGGCGATGGAGAACAGATAGCTCTCCAGCGATCGGGAGGGATCGTAGTTCGGCAGGCTGGTGAGAAAGCCGACCAGCGTTTCCTGCACCACGTCGTCGGCATCGCGGCGGCCCAGGCGACTCTCGACGAATGCCAGCAGCCGCCCCTCGTAGCGGTCGATCAACTCCTGCCATGCGTCGTCGTCGCCGGTTCTCACCCGGTCGATCAACAGGCGGTCGCTGTCGGGAGGCTCGGGCATGGGGGAGGAACGAGGGGCTAGAGATTAGGGGCCAGCAAGAAAGCAGATCGCTCTCACATTGGTCATTCCATCTAAGCTACCCGATGGCCGACATCATGACCTGCGGGCTTGGGCGTTCGCCGCAGAACGGCCCAGCCCAGGGTTAGTACGCCCAGCACTCCCGCCAGACCGGCGGCGGCGGTTTTCATTCGCGTTTGGACGACGCTTTCGCGCCACAGGTCGCGCAACTTTTCACGGCTGGCTCGGTCGATTTTCACCAATGCATAAATATCGACCATATCCTGTGGCCCCAGCGAAGAAACGACTACCTTTTTAGTGCGGGACACATACCTGTCCTTTACGAGCGTCCCTTCCACGAATTGCCGAGGGACTTGCACATCTGGGCCTGCCCCAAGTTCGGTTCGCACATAGTCGTCCACGGCCGTGGCCAGTTCTCTTGCAAGTTGTGCTTCGCAATCCGGCAGGCTCAAGCATGGTCCGGCATGCACGGTCACTTCGACCACTTCCTGCGTCGTCCCAAACAACTCGCCCGATTTGCGCCTTGTCCACTCGGGCGCCTCGGGGTCAAGTTGGATTTGCGGCGGGTTTGCGGCAACCTGATCTGATTCACCAAAGAGATCTTTGTCTGCTTGCGTTCGTGCGGCTTCTTCGGCGGAGCGGGCCGAATTGTTGACTGCCATTGCGTCGAATAATCCCAACGATACGAACAGCACCAGCCCCAGCACCACCATGGGACGCAGCCAGTGCCAATTGCGCTGCACGAGGATGCAGCCCATCACCACCGTTGCTACGGCGGCGAAAACCGTCAACAACACGATCAATGCCAAAATGAATAAGACCATAGCGACCTCACGTTCGTCTTAACTTTTGCCAGGGACTTGCCAACTGCACGGCCAGGGCGATGACCGCCGTCACCAAAAATCCCCACGGCTGAGGAAAATAAGCCCACTTCTGTGGAAACGGCCAGAACATGTACAAGGCCATCGCGCAGGTGACGCACACGGCCGTCGTCCACAGGCTGAGCCGAGTGGATCGCAGCGGATCGGCCAGCCGCCACCAACGAATCAACATGAACAGAAATCCAAAATAGGTCAGGCACGTCATGAGAGATAAGGGTGCCGCCTGATTGGCCATCGACTGAGACGAAAAAGCTGGCCCACTGGTAAACTCATGTTGCAGTTCCATCGTAAACATCTCGCTTGTCTGCCAAGCCGCCACTCCCACCAGCAGACCGACGATCAACATCGTAAATCGCCGCAGAACCGGCTCCCCGTCCGTCCCTTCCCAGAATTTGGCCGGGATCAATACGCCCCAGGCACCGGCAATGCTCACCAACGCTACCCAGGCAAACTGATCGGGGGCCGCTTGCTCGCCCCGCAACAGAAACATGACCAGAGTCATCACCAACGACGCCAGCGCGGAGACGACCATCGAACCAAATAATTCCGCCAGCCGCTGGCGAATCGACTTGACGACCAGCGCCGGCCGCGAACGGCCATGCCAGCGCTGACGTCGCGTGGCCTGCACAGGCGGGGCTGTGGCGGGTCGCGCCGTTGGAGCCGATGCGGCCACCGCCGGGTAGACGATCGGAGCCGCCGGCGCAACCGAGGGAGTCGGCGTTGGACTGCTTCGAGCCGAAAGCCGGATCAACATATACAGACAAAAATAAATGCCATACAAGATTCCCAGCGCCATCAACAGCGGCACCCAGGCTCCGCCCGTGACAATCAACGCCCAGATGGACGCCAGGATCATCACGAACTTCGTGGGCGTGCTGAACTGTTCTTTCCAGGCCGCGCCGAAACCGGCCAGCGAGCGACGGACCCCGCGAAAGATCGGCTCCTCGGCTGCCAGTTGCCATAAGGTTGGCTTTGCAGGCTGAAGGATCGAGGCGGCTTCCTGGCGAGCCGGGGGCGTTAGCCCCTGGAGGTTCTCGGGGCGCAGAACTGTTGCATTCACGTAATCCGGACTACTCGCTGGATCACTCCCTGCCCCGTGCCTCCGCGGGCTGACGCCCAGCGGCTCGCCTGCAGACGGCTGATGCCTGAATGCTGATGCCTGATACCCGACCCCTGACATCTCTCCCTCCGGCAGTGAATCAATCATTGCCGCCACGGAGCTAAATCGCTGAGCCGGATCTTTGGCCAGCGCCTGTCGCAGAATCGACCGGAACGGCTCGGCGATGCCGGCCAGATCCGGCGCGGTGGTTAAATGTTTCATCAGCACCTCGGCGACGCTCTCGCCTTCAAAAGGGACGCGACCGGTCAGCATCTCGTAGAGAATGACTCCCAGCCCATAGACGTCGATCTCTCGGCCATAGCGCCCACTGGCGATCTCGGGCGCCATGTAGTGGACGGTACCGATACTCTCGGTCTGGCCGCTGCGCCGTGAACAAGAGATGAACTTCGAGAGCCCATAGTCGCCGAGCTTCACCAGCCCCGCTTCGCAGAACACATTGCCCGGCTTCAGGTCGCGATGCACGATGCCGCACTCGTGGAGGTAGCCGACTCCGGCCGCAATGCCACGCAGCCAGGCCACGGCTTCTGCCGGAGGGAGGCCATCCGGGTGGGCGACGATAACATCTTCCAGCGATGGGCCGCTGACGTATTCCATCACGACCCATTGATCGCCCGCGTCATCGGTGCGGATGTCGTACAGCCCTAGCAGATTGGGATGCTTGAGATTGAGGCACTGCGCCACGCCGCGCAACTCGACATCCAAGTTGCGGCGCACCAGCTTCAGGGCCACTTCTTTGCCGCCTTCGCTCAGCGCGTAATAGACCTCGCCAAAGCCGCCACGGCCGATGGCCCGTTTGATGGTGTAGCCCGAGAGCGGGCGCGCACCGCCGGCGTAAGTGAACTTCGCCTGCGCGGCAGTCAACGGCCGCACGTCGCTGGCCAGATCATGGCGGAGCGCATCGCCGGTCGAATCAACCGGGGCGTCAATATCTTCAGCAGGTGCTCTCATGGCCAATCCCCCAAGCAACATGCCAGCCTACCTGTTTTGAATTATGGATGCAAAGCGGTGCCACTGCTGGCTTGCCCAGCAGTGCGTTTTCGAGGCGAACTAGTAACCGTTATACCCTTCTTGGGCATCGTCAATGGTTTTTCCATCCGATCCCTTCAGCCATGTAAAAGTGCGGTTTTTCGACAGGTTTTAGAGGCATTGTTCCCGAAGATTGTCCTTTGGATGCTGGCTATTAGCTGGCCAAGTCGGACACTGCTGGACAAGCCAGCAGTGGCACCTAGTCCACCTTCTCCAAACTCAACGAAAACTGGTCGCCGCAAACCCGCGAATGGCTTGTCAGCGGACCCTCCCCCCGCCAGGAGACGCTATCAATTTCCAGCATCCCGCCGCTTCGGCAACGCAATTCGGCCCCCTGGCGAAATAACAGCACGTCGTGCGTAAAGTGCCGAGCAGGAATATGGCTGCTGGC
>JAIOPX010000147.1 GCA_021413705.1 Planctomycetota bacterium
GCCAATCCAGCCTCCACGGGATTGAGTGGTGATCAGAGCGGCGGTACCCAGCGCGATGCAGGCGATGCCCAGCAGCCGTGACCGGCGGCTCCATCCTGCCAGAATAACGCCCAACGCCACGGGCAAGAGAAGCGCCAGATAACTGCCTGCTTCATTGGGAGCTCCAACGGTTCCACCCACTCGACGTCCATCGTCGACTCTGGCATCAATGCCGGCGAACTGAATCGAATGCCCCCAAGTATAGAGCCCCAACATGCATGCACTTTGCAGGACCAGTCCAACCATCAAAAGCGTTACGACGAACCGCAGGTCGGCGCCGTTGCGAATCCAACGAAATAGATAGAAAAATATCAAGAACGCTTGAAACAGCGAGAACAACTCAAACAAAGCCAAGATCGGCCGCTGCGCCACGATAACCGATAAGGCCACGACACCGAGATAGATGAGTCCCGGCACGATCCCACCGATCCACTGTCGCACCGGCCGCAACTTGTGGGCGGCAATCGCCGCCAGCCACGCTCCGTAAAGCACTCCCAAGCAGATCGTCGTGACGGATATGCTCCACCCCCCGAGCGCGCCATAGGCTGCTTCCGCCTCGTGGTAGTCCAAATGGACATCCAAGCGCAGCGGAATTTCCAGCAAGATGACAGCCAGCAGCACACGCTGAAACGTGGTCAGGGATGTGTTCATGGTCGTTATTTCGGCCGACGCAATCGGCTAACTGGCGACGCCGCTGGCGCTCGGCTGGAATGCCTCCACAGTTTCGGCGACGCGAAGAATCTGCTGGGGAGTCAATTTCGGACACATGGGAAGCGACACAATTCGCCGACTCAATTCCGTGCAGACCGGAACTCCGTCTGGAACCATGCGCGCTCCTTGGAACGGCAAGGTGTGTGGAATTGGGGTTGGGTAATGGATTCCGCATTGAATCCCCTTCCCCGTCAGTGTGCGCAGAAGCTCGTCTCGTTCCTCGTGCTGCACCACATACAAGTGATATACATGTTGACGCCCTGGCATCTCCTGGGGAAGCACGAGATCGCAGTCGGCCAACGCCTCGCCGTAAAGACCGGCCGAGATGCGGCGGGCTTCATTCCACTGCTCCAGGTAGCGCAACTTAACCAGCAACACCGCAGCCTGGACGGTGTCCAAGCGGCTATTGAAACCGAGGCAGGTGAAGTCATTCTTCTGCTTCTGTCCGTAGTTGCGCAACAGGCGGATTTTTTTGGCTACGTCATCGCGATGGGTGACGACGGCCCCGCCGTCGCCATAGCCGCCCAGGTTCTTTCCAGGATAAAAGCTGAAGCAGGCGGCGTCACCAAACGAGCCGGCGGGCCGGCCGTGGTATTGTGCGCCGTGGGCCTGACAGGCGTCTTCGATGACTAACAATCCGTGCTTCTTCGCAAACTCCAGGATCGGGTCCATGTCGGCAGTTTGGCCGTAGAGATGAACCGGCAGGATGGCTTTAGTCCGCGGGGTGAGCGCCGCTTCGAGATATTGGACGTCAAGATTATAGTCCTGGGGATTCACATCCACGAATACGGGCGTTGCTCCAACGGAGGCGATCCCAATGGCCGTGGCAATGAATGAATTGGCCGCCGTGATGACTTCATCCCCAGGGCCAATGTCGAGAGCCCGCAACGCCAGGTGCAAAGCATCGGTTCCATTGGCGACGCCGACGCAATGGGGCACGCCGCAGAACTGGGCGAAGGCCGCCTCGCATTGCTCGACTTCCTCTCCGAGGATGAACCGCGCGCCGCGCATGACCCGCTCCATGGCTTGCATGACCTCATCGCCGATATCCTCAAATTGACCGACCAAATCCACGAACGGAACACTCATCTTGCACTCCCATGAGATTGAAAATGGCCGTTTTCAGCGGCCTTTGCTTGACAGTTTGAACAACTCTTGCTTTCCCCACCCGCCGCCAGCGGTTCGCCACAGACGCAGACCGTGCCCACGCGACGGGCCGGGGAGCCCATCATCAATGCGAAGGGTTCGACGTCTTTGGTGACGATGGCACCGGCGGCAATCACGCAATAGCGTCCCAGGCGCACTCCACAAATGATCGTTGCATTGGCGCCGATCGAGCAGCCCTGCTCGACGACCGTTTTAACGAGCCACAAATTCTTGTCTGCATACCGGCCGCGGACTTCCGCCATGCGGGGCGAGCGTGGATAGCGATCGTTGGTGAAGGCAACCTGGGGTCCGACAAACACGTCGTCTTCCAACGTCACCCCTTCCCAGACGCAAACGTGGTTCTTGAGGGTTACATTGTTTCCCACCACGGCGCCCGATTCGACAAAGGCATGATCGCCGATGTTGCAGTTCTCGCCGACCTGAGCGTTTTTAAGTACGTGCGCGTAGGCCCAGACACGCGTTCCCGATCCAACGGCTTCACTTTCGACGAGCGCCGTCGGATGTGCGTAGCACGACATTCTCAAGCTCCTTTGGCGACGAGCGTGTGTCGAGACGCCAACTGCTCTTCCACGGCGTCGAGATGCACTTCGCCATGACCGGAATGGAGCGACATGTCGGCCGCCTCCAACACGCGGACCACGTTGAGTCCATTCTGGCCGTCCGTGCGAGACGCGGTGCCGGTGGCGATGCTATCGAGGAACGCCCGGCATTCTGCTTTCAGTGGCTCGACTTCGACCAGTCGCGGACTGTAGGTATCGCCGTAACGGTAGCTGAACTGGAATTCGCCGAACGATTCGCAGAACATAGGGCCAGTGACGCCGTTGTCGTACACTTTGATTTTTTCCAGCGGCTCGACATCGTTGTAAACGGCCATTTTCTTGCTTCCCACGACGGTCATCTCTCGTTTTTTATGGGGATCCAACCAACTGACGTGGACTACACCCATGCGATTGTTTTCGAAGTGCATGGTGAGAGTGCAGACGTCGTGGATCGAGCGGTTCAAGTAGGCCAATCCCGAGCAGCTCACGCTGCGGGGAAGCGATCCCATGAGTTCCAGCATGATTGAGATGTCGTGTGGCGCCAAATCCCACAAGGCGCTAACATCGTGTCGCACCGGTCCCAGATTGCGCCGGCAAGAGCTGATGTAATACAGATCTCCCAGTTCTCCGGTTTCGACCATATCTTTCAATTTTGCCACGGGCGCCGAATAGAGGAACACATGACCAACGAAAAGGGTCACCTCGTTCTGCTCCGCTAGCGCAATCAGCTCCTCGCACTCCGCCGAGGTCGTGGCCAACGGCTTCTCCACGAACACATGCAATCCCTGCTCCAAGGCTCGGCGGGCCAGGGCAAAATGAGTCTTGGTGGGGGTGGCGATGATCACCGCGTCCACGCAATCTCGCGTCAGCACCTCACTAACGTCGGTGGTTGCCAGCGCCTCGGGATAGCGCTCGGAGTACGATTTCAAACGAGGGATGTTCAAGTCGCAGAATGCCACGGGCCGGCAATCTCGCAGGCCAGTTAGAACGCGTACCAGGTTGGGACCCCAATAACCCAGGCCGATGATGCCAATGCGAATCATGATGGTGTAATCTCCGAAGGCGGGCGATGATGACGGCGGGATGATAGAAACAGTTCAAAAGCAGTTGTGTAATCAGTGCTTGAGTTTGTCGAAACACTGTCGCAACACGGCCGGCCCTGTCAGGAGAAGGATTTTGATATCCAACCAAGGCGAGCAGCGACCAGCGTATTGAACGTCGAGTTCGATCATTTGCTCAAAGGTGGTCCGATTCTTGCCACTGACCTGCCATAACCCGGTGATGCCCGGCAGTACCTGAAACCGCGGTCGTTGATGCTCTTGATATTCTCCCAGCGGAATAACATCAGGGCGTGGGCCGACGAGACTCATCTGTCCCAGTAGAACATTCACAAGTTGGGGCAATTCATCAATACCGGAGGCACGCAGCAATGAGCCGCCAGGAATCAGTTGTTGAGGCATGTCGAGTTTTTGGAGAGCTTGACCGCTGTTCATCAGGTCGCGGACGTAGTCGCTATGGGCGCCAGGATTGACGCTTGGGAGCATCGTGCGGAATTTCCAAATACGGAACGAGCGTCCTGCCAGTCCAAAGCGACGTTGCCGAAATAGAATCGGTCCGGGAGAACCGATTTTGATCAACACTGCTATCGCCAAAAACAACGGCGACAGAATCGTCAGCAAGATCAGTGCCCCGAGAAAATCAATCCCACGCTTCCAGGCTGGGACGCGCGCCGTAGCCACGGGATCCGATTGCGAGCGAGGATTCGCGGCCACCGCAGGATTGGCGTCGGATCCATGCCCTCCGGCCGACATCGGGGAGTCAGGCGTCTCTTCCCTGACGAAATTTTCCCGAAGTTGTGGGGCTTGTGTTGTCGCCATAGGCGCAGGAACACCCGGGCGTTTCGCAGTTTGACTCGTCACGTTGCTGGCCATGTTATACTTGCCCTGATCTCATGCATTCCGGCATGAGATGCTCGTTGCCCCGGTCGCATAAAAACTACCGCGCGTAAACTTCCAGTGGCGGTGTTCGAGGAATCGTCACGGTAACAGGCCGGTCCATGGCAGTTCGTGCATGGCCGGCTGCGCTGAAGGTGGGATTCCTGTACTCAGCCAACATGGCCAGCCCCATGCTACCTCCAATGGCAATCAGAAAACCCAAGGCCAGAGTCATGGCTCGACTCGGGCTGATGGGCCTCTCATTCAGGAAAGCCGGTTGGAGGACGTTGACGCTGGAAATATGGTCGCGACCAAGAGCCTCGTTCGTTCGTGCCTGTTCCAGTTTGGACATGTGAGAACGGTAATTGTCCTGGAGAATGTCTCGCTGCCGGGTGAGTTTGGCAATCTTCAATTCATTGGCATTGAGGGCTTGCAAATCTCGATTGGCCAGCTCGATCTGTCCTTCCAGAGCCCGCCCTTCGGCGGCCAGTGCCGCCACCCGGGCTTGTTCCGTAAGCAGCGACTGCGACAGAGTTTGGTGAATCGGATTGGGTTCCGCGGCGGAATGTGCCCGGGTTGTCGATTGCCCATCGAGAATGGCTTTGGCTTCTGCACGCTGTTTAATCACTGCCGCCACAGACGGATGCTGGGGCGTGTAACGTGACTTGAGTTCCTGTTCCTTCATCTCCAATTCGTAGAGCCGTTCACGCATCCGGTCGTAGGCATCATTGGCCACGCCGGTCAGTTGCTGAGCGATGATCTGCGGGGGGACAGACTTGATCTCGGCGGTTAATTGTCGCAGATTTGCCTGGGCAGATGCCAATTCCGCCTGATTGGTTGCCGCCTGCAAACGGAGCGTTCCGATGCGATTCTCCAGCATGGCCTGCTGCCCGGTTACGGACACCAGACCGGCAGCATCTTTGGCTCGCTGAAGTTCTTGCTCGGAAGTCGCAAGTTGCGGGGCGAGCGCATCCGCTTGCCGCTTGAAGAACTTGAACGTACCCTCGGTGTGCGTGAGTCGTACATACTCACTCAAAAAGATATCGGTCCATTGTTGCACGATACGCTGCGCCATTTTCGGATCACCCGAGCGCGCCCTCACCACAACCACACCGGAGTTGGCAGGAGCCCAAATCGAAACGCGCTCCTGGAGATTGCGAATGGCGCGGCTGCGATCGCTTTCCGGTTCCACGCGCAGAACAGTCTTGGCGGCGCTCCACAGTCCATCCGCAGCAGTCCCCGAAGTCGATGCCGCCGAACTTGAATCGTCACGGTGGTCCCGATCAGCGAGGATGTTTTCCGCGCCAATGGCATCCACGACCAATTCCGCGATATGGCGATTATCGAGAATTTGCAGGGTCGAATTAATTTCGTTTTCGTGCGTTTGGTAGAGGTTCATCGTTGGCCCGATCGTAGCCGTCGGATCAAGGCTTACCTGCTCTCGTCCCAAACGAACATACAGTTTGGCCACCGACTCATAGGTTCGCGGCCCAAACATCACCCAGGCCAACGCCACTCCCATCGCAACGCAGGCGAAGAGGATCATTTTCTTCCGGTGCTGAGTGAAAATCCGGAACAGATCCTTAGGCTCGAATTTGCTCTCAGTCATGTCGTTCATGGAATGGTGACCTCCAGATCTCGAAGGGTGAGAAATGGATAAACAGAGAATATGGGGTGCATGAACGTATTAGGGTATATGAAGCGACTGAAATGTCAACAATGAATGAGAGCGGTTGGGCTATTTTCATAATTGAATGTTGGTTGTTTGATGAGATTCATTTTCTCTTGGTGAGTTCGCCGTAAGTCCTATTGTGACAATTAGTTGTGTTATTTCATGCTAATTCAGTGATATCCCTTACGTCGAACTCATTTATTTGATTTCTCGCAAAAGTCTGCTTAGACTACCTATCTTGCTGTTCCTGCGTCATCTTCCTATGCATTCAAGCGGATAGTTGATGACGCCGAAGGTCGAGCAACGCTTGCTCGCTTATTGGCCGGCAGGAATGACGGGTTATGAACTCATTTTGAAATCTGGATGACCAAAACAGATCGCTTCACGGAGCGAGCGTAATACCTCCCATTGGCAAATATCATGAATCCCCCCCGTATTGTTTGCATCATCGGAACCCGGCCCGAAGCCATCAAAATGGCTCCGGTGGTGAAGGCGTTGCAAGAAAGTGGCTTTGACGCACCGATTCTGGCGACCGCTCAGCATCGAGATTTGCTCGACCAGGTGCTCTCTGCGTTTAATCTCACGGCCCAGTGGGATTTGAACGCGATGACACCGAACCAAGGGCTCTCAGAGCTTGTCGCGCGGATCTTGCCACAGATTGAACAGGTGATCCGCCAAAGCCGCGCCGCGGCAGTTCTCGCGCAAGGCGATACCACGACGGTTGTCGCTGCAGCTCTGGCCGCCTTTCACGCCCGGGTGCCCTTTGGGCATGTTGAGGCTGGGTTGCGAAGCGGCTCGATGGATGCACCGTTTCCCGAAGAAGGAAATCGACGACTCACTTCAGTGCTGACCCGTTGGCATTTTGCCCCCACCGAACTTTCGCGGCGTGCATTACTTGCCGAGAACGTGCCGCAAGAAGGAATTCATGTGGTCGGAAACTCCGTCATTGATGCACTGCTTGGTATCGCACACCAACCGACGCTCCCCTGGCCAGACGGCGTGCCCCAACCCAGCGCGAATCGACGAATGGTGCTTGTTACTCTGCACCGCCGCGAGAACTTCGGCGCACCTTTTGAAGCCATCTTTAAGTCACTCCAGGAGTTTGCTCTGCGGCATCCGGATGCGGACCTCGTTTATCCGGTCCATCCCAATCCGAATGTCATGGAGCCCGCCCGTTCTATCTTGGCTGGACTGCCGAATGTGTACTTGATCGCGCCAGTAGACTATCCTGCGATGATTAATCTGCTACGCCATGCGTACATGGTGTTTACCGACAGCGGAGGTCTCCAAGAAGAAGCCCCTGCCCTGGGCATTCCCGTGCTGGTCTTTCGCGACGTCACCGAGCGGCCGGAAGCCGTCAGCGCGGGAGGCGTCAGGCTGGTTGGAGCGGATCCCGATCGGTTTCACAGCGAAGCCGAAGCGTTGTGGCATTCGCAGGATCACTATGCTGCGATGGCCCGCCCCCGATTTCCCTATGGCGACGGAAAGACCTCCCAACGAATCGCGTCCATTCTCCGGGCAGACTTGGTCGGCGATGCACTGACCGAATTCGATCCCGAAGCGACGGCGTCTGGCTCCCGTGAAGTCGTTCAGGTGGCACAGTAACGATGATCGCAGCCCAAAAGAGCATTCCCAACGACGCCCCGCGGACTTGGTATCTTCTGCCCAAGCCCCAGGACATGAACGACGCAACCGAATTGTATGTCAAGACAATCGCCCGCGCCGGGGAGTGTCTGGGATTCTCCCTGAACCGAGTTTACTCGGTGCGAGAACTCCCCTCGCGCGCCAATGTGGTCACTTTGGATTGCCGGACCGCGTTCAATATCCGCATGTTGCGTCCACGCTGCCGCGTTTGGCTCTGGCTCCAGGGTGCAGTACCCGAAGAATGCGATTTACACTTTGGCAAGACAGTGCGCAACAAGTTGCGCATAGCCTGCTACCGCATTTTCGAGCGAACGACCATCCCGCGAGCCCAGGGAACCTTCATGGTCTCGCAGGCCATGCGCGAACACTACCTGGCAAAGTATGGATATTCAGGTTCGTCCTTTGTGATGCCCTGCGTCAATCAGGATCTCAGTGACGAAGCTTTCTCGACACCTTCCAAGTATACGGATCCTACCTTCGTCTATGCGGGCAGCATGCATCGGTGGCAATGTTTCGAGTTGTCGCTGGAAGTCTTCCGCAGAGTCCGCCTGCAACACCCCAACGCTCAATTGACCGTGCTGACGGGCGACCAGGCCACTGCTCAAGCTGCCGTCGAGAAAGCCGGGCTGACCGGCGTAGAGATTACTCGAGTGCCGCTCGAACAACTTCAGGACACGCTTCGAGCGTTCAAGTACGGATTCGTTCTGCGGGAACCACACGTCGTCAATCAAGTGGCCACGCCGACCAAGGTCAGCAGCTACATGGCGGCAGGGGTCATTCCGATCATGACCACCGCGGTTGGCGACTATACGCTTCGGCTCGGTTCCATGAAGAACGTCGTCATGAACTCTGATATGGACGCCGCCGCCATCGCCGCCAAAGTGCTGGAGTTTGAGGCTCGGTCCGTTTCGTCGTCTGACGTTCTGACCGAATACCAGCAGGTGTTCTCGGACTACTTCGATCACAACAAATACGTACCCGAAATGGCCAACTTTTTAAGATCAACCGGGCTCAATTAGGTTATTGCGTCGTTGAAAATGAAACTCCCTCCAGCGGCCGGCAAGACCGCCGCTCGTTCCACCAACCTTAGAGTGTACAAGCCATGAAAGTCGCCGTTTTTGGTACCGGATATGTCGGCTGCGTATCGGCAGCCTGCCTCGCTCGTGATGGTCATCAGGTCATCGGAGTCGATATCGACGAGGAAAAAGTGGCTGCCATCAACGCTGGTCGCTGCCCCGTGGCAGAACCCGGCTTGGACGAACTGCTGGCCGAACAAGTATCCGCCGGGCGGCTGTTGGCCACGACCGATGTTGCTCGGGCCGTGTCAGAAACCCGTCTGGCGATGGTCTGCGTCGGCACGCCATCCATGTCGGATGGAGCGGTCAACAGCGAGGCCGTGGAGCGAGTGGTGGAAGCGATCGGACTGGCCTTGCGCGGCACGCAACGGGAATACACCGTGGTCATTCGTTCCACCTTGTTGCCGGGCATCCTGAGGGACCGGCTGGCTCCCTTGCTGGCGGAAAGTGCCGGGCGAGAACTGGGCTCAACCTTGAGCATCTGCAACAACCCTGAGTTTCTGCGGGAAAGCAGCGCCATCAAGGACTACGATGATCCACCGTTCGTGTTAGTAGGCGCTCTGGAGGAAGGCGACGCCCAAGTTGTGTTTGACCTTTATTCCAAGCTCGACGCGGAACAGGTAGTCACCGATCCCTCGGCCGCTGCCCTGGTGAAGTATGCCTGTAACGCCTTCCACGCACTCAAAGTCTGCTTTGCCAACGAGATTGGCGGCTTGGCAAAAGCCTTTGGCACCAACGGCATCGAGGTGATGCAGCTGCTTTGCAAAGACAAAAAACTCAACATCTCGCCGGCATATTTGCGCCCCGGCTTTGCCTTCGGAGGATCCTGCCTGCCGAAGGATGTGCGGGCTTTGGTGCGGTTCGCACAGCAGCAGGCACTCAGTGTGGATTTGCTCGAAGGCACGCTCAGTTCCAATGAAGCACACTTGCGACGCGCCGTGCGGCTGGTTCAGGAATCGGGCTGCCGCAAGATCGGCCTGGTAGGCTTGAGCTTCAAGGCCGGCACTGACGATCTGCGTGAAAGTCCCCAGGTGATTCTGGCGGAGTCGCTGTTGGGCCGCGGCTACGACCTACAGATTTACGACCCAGGCGTCGCGGTCTCGCGATTGCGAGGCCGCAATCTGGCCTACGTGGACCAGCATTTGCCCCACCTTGCCGCATTGTTGATCGACGATCCAGATCAAGTGGCACAGCATGCAGAGCTTCTGATCCTCGCCACCAGCGTTGGCGACAGCATACCCTGGCGCCAGCGATGCTCCGGTCAGATCGTCGACCTGAGGCGCGACTTGGTGGTGGAAAGCAAACCGTCGTTGACTCCGCAAGAAGCAACCACAACCAAGTTGCTGGAAGTTCCTGTCTAGGGAACTGCATGCTTGCCCCCTGGCCGCGCCAGCATGGCTTTCGCCAGTTTGGGCTGGGCTGGACTGGAGACGAGCCTCCGACCTGGCCAAGCCCAGCCATCACAAGGCGAAGCCCAGATTTTGCCCGCCGTGCTGAGCAGTTCTCTTGCCCATTCTTCCAGCCACCCCCGGGCCACCGGGGTCTTGGGCATGTTGCAAAAGATGTGCCGCCTGGGTGGCTTATGCCGCCAGCCGCATAATCCGTAAATCTTTCCCAACCGCTACGACGAAACAACCCGTTAAGCAGTTCGGTATCGGCAAAGATTGCCCGAAGCGCAGGGTCGGCGGCCTGGAAGTCTCGCCCCCGATCCATGACTCGTGAGCAAAGCCCGATACGGTATCGCAAAACAAATGGCGGATCTCCTCGGTCACGGATGCAGTGGCGGAGAACCATGGTATGGAGGCCAGTAAGATGCCCAGGTTGATCAGTATTCCGGCGTTCGCGATGGCAATTCTTGCCGTCGCCTCCATCCATTCCCGTTCCGCGGAAGCCCAGCAGTTCGGACATCCCGGCCTGATGCCGGGCATGGGGCCGGGCCAGATGGCGCAGGGACCGATGGGAATGGGACCCGGTGGCCCGATGGGACAGGGCCCGATGGGACAGGGCCCGATGGGACCTGGTGGACCGATGGGCATGGGTCCGATGGGGCCTGGCCAAATGGGCATGGGCCCGATGGGTGCTCCGATGGCTCCGATGGCTGGTCCTCCCCAAGGCGGTTGTGCCATGTGCGGCGGTCAGGGCTGCGCCGCTTGCGACGATGGCAGCCACGCCGACTGCGGCGATGGAGGTGGTTGCGAGGACGATGGCGGCGCAATGATCGACCAGGTCGGCAGCTTCATTGATTGCCCGATTCCGATCACCCAAGTCAAAGTGCGCTACGATCGGGCCATCAACTTTCACGATTACGACCGCGCGCTCTATTTCTTTCCCACCACCGTGGCCAACGGCGGACAACTGCCTGTCCGGGAAGGTGTGATGGATTTCAAAGACATCACAACCATCATCGAAGTGGCGTTCTCGCGCCGCGTGTCGGGTTTCGTCGAATTGCCCGGCCGCATCGTCGAGAGCGATCTCGGCCCGCAGGCCAACGGCGGCCCGAATCGCGACGGCTTTGGCGACATGCGTGCCGGCGGCAAGTTCGCCTTCATCGCCAACGACTGTGAATATCTGACCGGGCAGGTGCGGCTCTACATGCCCACCGGCGACGCCGAAGAAGCTCTCGGCACCGGCCACACCAGCATCGAAGCGGGCCTGCTCTATCAGTGGAACTTCGCGGAGCGTTGGAACGTGACGGCGGAAGTACTCGATTGGCAGGCCATCAACAGCCCGACCATACCCGGCACGACCAATCTCTTCACCGGCAACGTGATTCAATACGGCCCGGGCATCAGCTATGACATCCTGGACCACTGCGGCGATTGCGGGAACATGCGTGTCAGTGCGGTGGCCGAGTTCATCGGCTGGACGGTGATCGACGGGTTCAAGAGCGGCCCGCAAGTGCCCGTCAGCGCCGATGGCGACACCATCATCAACGGCTTCTACGGCTTCCGCGGCACCTGGGGCGCCCACACATTCTACGGCGGCTATGGTCACTACCTCAGCAACGACCGCTGGTATGAGGAAATCTATCGCCTCGAATACGCCTGGCGGTTTTGAGGCATGGGGACTGTCCCAATTTTGCCCCAGCAAAATGGAACTGTCCTCTTGGGCGCGTTCGACCCTTGCTTGGGTTCAGGACTTTTCGCTGCAAGCTGGTTGATCAGGCGCTCAATCTACTACCAGATTGCGGCAACCCCTCACGCACCGTTGCGGCCAATCATGGCCTTGTCAACTTTATAACCGCCTCTGGCAATGGAATTCCGACAGAATCGCCAGTCCCAAGACCATGCAATATCGCACGGGATGACATGCCAAGCCACCGCTATTTTGCTCGCTTGGGACTGCTCGCATTTCCCTCTTCGCTATCCTGTTGGTGTGCAAGACGCTGCAATGTTGCTCCGCAGCATTGCAACACCGGCGGGCCCATTGCCGAGCCGCAAGGCGCGGTCACTTCCATCTCCATGCCACATTGTTCGCAATGGTAGGTGTCGCCCACGTTGGGGGTGTCGGCATTCTTCGTGGCTTGAGTGGCCATGATGGTTTCTCCCAAAATAGTTGTCGTTCAGAAAAACAGTGGAACTCATTCGACACGAGAAACGAGCAATCTGTATGCCAATGAAGTGGCAAATGGCCCCGCTTCATGATTTGCTTCGCTTCTTTAACAAGGCGAGTACGATCCGTTCGGGCTGCCGCACTCCCGGGTGCCGCCTAGCCTTCCCATTGACGTGCTTCCGCTCGTTGGACGGCGACACTCCATTTTCATAGTTCTCCAAGACCGCCGGATGGATATAACACTTACGGCAGATGGCGACTGTGTTGCCCAGGCGTTTGGCAACGGCTCGGATCATCTCATTGACGACCCGCTTCGCTTCCGTCTTGGTTTGCGGTGGCGTCTGGTGGCACAACAAATCGGCCGCCAGGCACGTTCCCGCCCAGGTGCGGAAATCCTTGGCGGTGATGTCTTCGCCCGAAATCTCTCGCAGGTAGGCGTTGACGTCCGCCGAGCCGATCGAGTGCCGCTCGCCAGCTTCATCGAGGTATTGAAACAATTCCTGCCCCGGCAGATCCTGGCAGCGCTTCACCGTGCGCGCCAGGCGTGGGCTGTTGATTTCAACGGTATGGTCCTTGCCGCTCTTGCCGCGGAAGCGAAACTGCAGCTTTGTGCCCTGAATGGCTGCATGCCGATCCCGCAGAGTGGTCAGGCCGAACGAGCTGTTCGCCTTGGCGTATTCCTCGTTACCGACGCGAATCATAGTCGCCTCCAAGAGTCGGACCAGAGTCGCCAACACTTTTTCTTTCGGCAAGCCTGGCAACGCCATATCGCGCGTCACGCGCCGGCGGATCCGGGGAAGTAATTTGCCAAACATGGCCATCCGGCCATACTTGGCTTCGTCGCGGATTTCGGACCACTTGGGATGATACAAGTATTGCTTCCGCCGCCGGGCGTCGCGGCCGGTGGCCTGCAAATGCCCGTGGGGCGAAGGACAGATCCAGACATCGGTCCAGGCCGGTGGAATCACCAAAGCACGAATGCGGCGCAGCAACGCTGCGTTTCGCACCGCCCGTCCGGTCGGCGAACGATAGCGAAATCCTTTCCCCGCCGCCTGCCGCTGAATCCCAGGTTCCTGGTCGCTGACATAGCGCAGCGCCGCCCGCCTAGCCATTTTTGCGCCCTGGGCGTGGATGGTTCCATTTATGAATGGAGGGTCTTTTTCGGATCGTTTCATACGGGGTTGCTCGGCCCCTGAGGATTAGGGAGTACGGGCGCGCGGAACGGAGTCTACTGCAATTATCAAACCGCAATTGATTTTTGGTCCAGAAATTGCGGAATGCTTGTATCCCAAGCGTAAGAGGCGAGTCAATTGTGAGGCATTGAACGATGAAACACATCGAGACTGGCTCACGGCGCCGCCATTTCGAGCTCTTAGCTTCGACGCGCAGCGCCCAAGCGGCGGTAATGGTCCTGCGGCCGGGGAAGGACTCAGGCTCCCCAGGCAATGAGCATTCCCGTAGTGAGCAATGGCTCCTGGTGGTCAGCGGTAGCGGGGAGGCTGTGGTTAACGGCCGCCATATCGCGCTGCGCCGCCACTCGTTGCTACTGATCAATAAGGGAGAATCGCATCAAATCAAGAACACCGGTCGAAAGCAGCTAATAACTCTCAATTTCTATGCCCCGCCAGCCTACGACGCTCAGGGCGAGCCCCGCTAAAAGGAACACGAATCATGCATTACCTCTATGGCTTGAAACTCGGAAAGCAACGCAAACTCGTCGCCACCTTCGATTCCGAACCGTTGTTACTCTCCTATGTCCGTTGGGCTACTCTCAATTCCCAGTCCGATGGAACAACGAAGTTTGAACAAGGGAGCCCCTTGGCAGGCTATTTGGGGTACGAATATTCGCCGAGCCCTTTGTACGACGATGACCCTACCGAAGTAGTGCATAATCCATCCCCTAGCATGCTCTAGAAGTAATACGTCTTCGGAGGGGAGGGGCTTCATTTCTCGTTAAAGGGGCGCAGTAAAGAGGCCCAGAAAGAGGCCCCGTGAAATATTCAAAGCCTGAGTCAAAACCCACCTTGGGATTTGAAACCTCCAGTCGCAAATGTGGACGTATGGCAGCCGCGCTGATTCAAACAGAACCAACAAATGTCATGGCTGGGTCAAGGTAAGCAGCAGGTTCATCGATACGCCCCCTTGTTCTTGTCGTGGAAAGAACGGATTCCAGAACGAGGCGCGTCATTTGCTATTTCAATGGTGGTATCGCGTCCCTGAATATTACCAGCATGAAAAGAACAGTTATGGTGCCTCCATCTGGTTTCTCCAAGAACCGTCTGACTCCTGAACGAACGAAGCTCCAACGCCGTAAGCAAGCCAAGCGAGTACATCAACCTTGTTCCGTTTCTCGAACACGGGGCCGTTCGCCGTTGCTGATGCGCACCGCGGTGATCGGCGCGGCCGCCGGCTTGCTGGCTACGGCGCCGATGACTTTGGTCATGTCGCAGCTCCATCGCAATCTGCCTCGACGCCAGCGCTATCCGCTTCCCCCCAGCAGAATCACAGCCACGTTGGAAAATGTTGCCGACGTGGATCATCAACTGACGCACGAAGAACACAAGGTGCTGACTCTCGTGGCTCACTACGGTTATGGCTCCGCCATGGGTGTTCTCTATGGCGTGGCGAGCTCCCGCTTGTTTCGGCCCAATATGTTTACAGGCGCTCTCTTCGGACTGGGCGTCTGGGCGGGAAGCT
>JAIOPX010000148.1 GCA_021413705.1 Planctomycetota bacterium
TGGCGGTTCGCCCGCATAGTCTCCATCTCGCACATAAAACTTATCGAGCACCAGCCCATGGCGCAGCGTATTGATCTGGGCGAACAGAATCTCAAGCCCTTCACCTGAGAGGGCTCCAGCCAACCGATGAAAAATACCCGGGGCAATCGTTTCATAGGTGCCGATGGTGTACTCGACAGCCCCGCGGTCGCTTAGATAGCTGCCCCACGCCAGAGCCTCGGACGGTGCCACTCGCCTCAATCGCTTCATTTCTTCCGCCGCCCGCTCAGGCGAAGTGGCTTTGAGATAGGCCGGGGCCAGAGCCGCTACCTGCTCATTGTACCAGGCTGTATCAACTTCAGACTCTCCCTTGAGTATTTGGCGTATCTCTTGCCTCGCAAGATCCAGTCGATCGTGGGATGTTACCGGTTGATCGCCGCTGAGGTGATCCATCGTCCGCTCGAAGAGCCGCGTGAGCAACTCAATTTTCCAGTCATTGAGCACGCCGGGGCCGACGGAGGCGAGATCAGCCGCCGTTAATACATACAGCATCCTCAACACCTGCGGGGAACCCACTTCGACGGCCAACTGCAACACAACAGCCTCTTCGCCAATATCGCGCCACAGCGCCAGATGCGACATGAGCAGGTGCTTGTGTACGAGAAATTGGAGCAAGTCCGATTGCTCGGCACTGAGCCGCAGGCGACCTGCTGTGTGAGCTGCGATGCGTCTTCCCACATCGCTGTGATCTTCGACATGCCCTTTGCCAAGGTCGTGAATCAACAGTGCCAGATGCAGAAGGTGCTTGTCGCGAATCCGCCGGTAGACATTCCCCAACGGACCAGGATCGGAAATAAACTCCGTCGCCCGCCGCACCGCCAACAGACAATGCTCATCCACCGTGTATTTGTGGTACTCGTTGAACTGCAATAATCCTCGGGCGCGCCCAAACGAGGGAATGATCCGTTCGAGTATTCCCAGTTCGTGCAACTTGTAAAGCGTCTCTGCAAGCTGGGCCGGACGGGCAAGGATCGCCAAAAACTGCTCGGCCGTGTGAGGCGTCACATCGTCCGGCATCTTGGCGGCAGCCTGTCGCACGGCTTCCCAAGTGGTATGGGCAATACGCTTGTCATAGAGGCTCGAAAGCTCCGCCAGTCGCAATGCCTCGCTCACATCGCCGCGCAGCCGGGTCAACCCACGCCGCGTGGCCGTGATCCGTGCCGGGCCGACGCGATAATTTCCTTCCACGTTATGGCTGAACAAGGCGCCGAACATTGAAGCCAGTGCCGAGCCTTTGTGGGCATTGGCCAGGTATCGTGTGACGATATAGCGCACGTCTCGAGTGCGGCGGAAATATTCCCGCATGAACTCTTCGACGGGAAACAGGCCTTCTTCTCCCTGGTAGCCAAAAGTCTCCGCCAGTCGCAATTGTTCCGCACGGTCCAATTGATCGTAAGATTTTTCACCATAGAAATGCATCTCATTGCGAATCCGCAAGAGAAACTCCGTCGTGGCGCGAATCTGCTGCTGCTCTCGCTTGTCCAATGCTCCGCGAAGATGCATTTCGTCGGGATCGGTCACGCCGTAGGTGCAAAAACCGGCCCAGCGCAGAAGTTGTATGTCTCGCAATCCGCCGCGCGAGCGCTTGATGTTGGGCTCCAGCAGGTAGACCGTCTCGCCAAACTGTCGGCGTTCTTCGCGCCGGGCTTCCTCAATCGCTGGCAGCAACCCATGGCGGCGGCGATAGGCTGCCCGCTTCAATCGCTCGAAGTATTTGTCGAACAGTTCCTGATTCCCCATCAAAAGCCGCGATTCGCTCAGCGACGTCAGGATGCGTGGATCCTTCAATGCCTCGGCAATGACCTGCCGGATGCTCCCTTTGCTATAGCCCAGCATCAACCCCGCGTCCGGCACGTCTCCCATCATGCGGGCGCCGAGCCGACCAATCCGCGCCAGGCTTCGCGGCTCGCACAACAACAGGATATCCACGTCGCTGTAGGGGGCGAGTTGTTGCCGCCCATGCCCGCCGTGCGCCACGATCGCCAATGAGTCCAGCAGCGGCTCAGACTCACGCTCGTCGGCCTCTGCAATTGCATCCTGAAACAAATCGACCAGCACCGCATCGACCATCTCGGTCAGACGACGGCACACCTGCACGCCGGGCGATCCGCTGCGATGTTGCTCGGCCAGCTTTTGCCGGCCGGCGGCCAGTGCCGCCCTGGCCACCACGACGGCCGGGCGCAATGTGGGAGGTGTGTGCATTAGGGTTCTTCGCTGATCACGTTGACCTTCAGCTTACCCATCACTTGATATACCGGCAGAAAACTCGTCGGGCTTCCGTCGGCCAGATTGGCATCCGAGAGCTTGAGATGTCCGCCGCCGATTCCTCCTTGGGCACGGGTGGCGTCCAAAGCGATCCAACGGTCCTTGATCCAAACTTCGTCCCACATGTGGAAACCAAATCCGCCGAGGGACGGAGCGTAGACCAGCCCCACTACCACGCGGGCCGCGATGCCGCGTGCCCTGGCGAGTGCCGCCAGGAGAACTGCATACTCCGTACAATCTCCTCGCCGGTTTCTGGCAACCTCGGCCGCCGAGGCCAGTGCCTGCGAAAAGTCGGCCGTCTTCATCGAATCGCGCACATGGCGCTCCAGGGCCACCGCAACTTTCCAGGGATCGGTTTCCTTGGGCACCACCTGACCGGCCAATTCCACCACTTTCGCATCATCGCTCTGGATCAACACATTCGGCTTACGGTCGCCGTCCGTGGGCGGACTGGGCTTGGCGCCCGCCAGTTCGCTCTCGGGACGAATGGCAACGGCCGTAATCTCCGCCTCTTCTGGCCCCAGCGATTTGACGATTTGGGAGGGACTCGAGGGGAACACTTTGGCAGGGTTGCCGTCCGCCAGTTTCACGCGATAGACAATCTTCTTGGCCCTGTGCGGATCGCGGGGCGCAGGCATGATTTTGACAATGCTCAGGTTGATCAGGTCGGCTTTGGCGCCGCTTCCCTCTCGCAAGGCATTTTCGCGGCTGGTCCGATAGGTCGTCACCCCCATCCCACCGCGTTCGACAGACTTTAGCAGCGTCCCCTGCTGGTCCGTCCAGGCTGTGGAACGAATCGGACCCTGGCCCGGTACGACTGCCTCGTTATCAATCTTGAGCAATCGGGCGTTTTTCCCCTCAAGCAAACCGGTGTCTTCGAAATCGCCCGCTGTCAGGATCACATCGGCCACGACATTGAACATCGGCAGGAACATTTTCAACTGCCGCTTCTCGCCGGGCTTCAGTGGCTTGGACGACAGCGAGCGTTCGACGGCGTCAATGCCGCCGGTGCCAGCCGGACAATCGACGATAGTCTTCACGGCCTGCCCCTGCACGCGCCCTTCAACATTCAGTTTGCCATCCGCCACATACCCTTTGGCGGTCATCGGCATGTTGGCCAGCTTGACGTTGCTGTCAAACCTCAACAAGTCGCCGTTGGGAGCCTCGAAGTTGGTCACTTGCATCTCGATTGTGACGGATTGTCCCAGGCGATCCAGGGTCAGTTGCGTCGTGTTGTCCACTCGCTCTAATTTTCGCCCCTCTTCTTCCACCTTTTGACTCTGGCTACGCGCGTGACCAACCTTGGCTTCGCCGATGTAAAAGACATCCCAGACTTCGGTGGGTGCTTCGGCCCGGGCCGCGTTTTCCGCGCAGCCTGCGGACAACAGCACGAACCACGCTAAGGCCAGGAGATAGATCGTGGCTTGCGCCCTGCGCACAATGCTATCGGCCGTGTCCCGAATGATTCTCTGCCTGCCTGACATGTTACGCACTCCTGGTAAGATCTTCCGCTACCCACTCCACGCCAGCGGATTCCCCGCTCGCGGGTTCCCGCTGACACAACGGCCCCCTCGCCATCAAAGCGTGTTGAAGTATATCAGAACACTTCAGCAGTCGGCATGGCGAATCTCGCGGGCCAGCACCATCGCAACCGCCTGGGCAACGTGTGGCGCACTCACATTTTTCCACACCGGACGACTCGCGGCACGACGGGTAAAATAGGCGATGAAGAAACTTACCTTGCCTCCGCGGCGCGCACCGGGGGGTGCTAAACTTGCGAGGCGTTCAGCAGTAAGTAGCGGTGGGATCCGCAGTTCTGCGGCACCACCACAGGGGTGGGGGTTGGACCCTGATGGTCGAGCGTTTCGCCCGGCGAAATCTCCGGCAAAGACTCCGAATATTCCGTTTCTGCGGCCCCCAAGGTCCAGAGACAAAAAGCCGAGACAAGTTGGCTCGATGCGTCGCAGATGTGACCTACGTTTGATTAACCAAGGGCGGACGAAACCTGAATCGCACGGCACTGCAAAAGCCGTGTACTTCATACGCCAGCAACAACTTCACCAATATAATCAAGTGTGGAAACCCACCCATGGGATTCCTGAAAAAGTTCATCCGCAATGTCTTCCGCGATGAAGCGGATTCCCACGTCACCAGCAGCTTTGCCATGCTCACCGAAGAACAACTCGAAGCCCACCTGAAGGTGGCCCGGTACGGCGACTTCCGCCTGACCGATGCCGTGCGACCCTCCTACAACCTGGAGGTCGTGCCGCGACAAGGTTTTCGTCACGACACGTACCGCGACGACCAGACGAAGGCCACCGTGCCCGTCGTCATGGCCGCCGCTTCGACGGAAAACCTGTTCGACCTGTTCATGGAATTGCTCGACCCGCTAGGGCCCAGCGTGGACGTTGTGCTGGAGACAAGCCACACCCGTGAGGGACGCGGCCACACCGACATGTATCGCGAGCACATCGACTTGCCGGTACTTAAAAGCATGCTCTACGACTACGAAGACCTGCTGATGAACGACGGCTGCACGGGCATCGCGGTGCTGAACCCTGGCATCCCGTTGGAAGTTCAATTCGACGAACACAAACTGTTGGTCGTCTATGGCGCGGATCTTACGGAGTTCGAAGAGGTGCTCAGCCGTAGCGGACTCCGCTGCGACGAGAAGCTGAAGTTCATTACTGAAGCCGAGCACGTTCATTCCTCCAGCGACGAATATCAGCGCCAATTCGCCGAACTCCGCTGCCGCCTGGGCATGGATTCGTCCTACTAGGCCGGTGGTAGTTCCGGTAGGTCAGGCTATTGCCTGACGATTCAGCACGAAGCTCCTGGATTTCACTTCACCAGTAGCTCGACTCCGCCGTGCCACTGCTTGCAGGACGTGACAAGCAGTCCTAACGCAGTTGCCGCTCCATGCGTCCGCAAGCAGTGCCTTCAGGCCAGCTTGAGCCGCACTGCTTCAAAGACGCAATCGCACACTCCTGGTTCTCAGGCCGTCTCGTGCGTCTTTCAAGCAGTGGCACCCGTAGCTAGAATCATCAGCCGTGGCGAAACTCCCGATTCCTGCAAGTTCGAAGCACCCTGCGATGTCCGCATCGCCCAACAAACCCCGCAATGCAATTCTCACCGGCGCCGCCGGAGGGCTCGGCCGCGCCTTGGCCGTGCGGCTTGCCCAGGATGGCTGGCGGCTGGCTCTTACGGACCTGGACGAAGCGGGATTGGCCGAAACTTTGGAACTCGTGGAGGCAATTGGCGGCCAAGGGGAGTGCGAACTGCTTGACGTGACAGATTCCAGTGCGTGGGTACAACTCCGCGATCGGCTCCAAAACCGCTGGCCTCGGCTCGATCTGCTTGTCAACAATGCCGGAGTTTGCGGAGCGGGGACCGTGGGCGAGTTCCCACTCGAAGACTGGCAATGGATTTTGGCCACCAATCTCCAGGGGCCGATTTACGGCTGCCACACCATGGTGCCGTGGATGACAGAGCAGGGGGGCGCCGCCTATGTAATGAATGTTGCCTCCGTCGCCGGTCTCATCGCCCCGCCGACCATGGGTGCCTACAACGTCGCCAAAGCGGGACTGATTGCGCTCAGCGAGACGCTTTACAACGAACTGTATCCGCAGGGCTTTGGCGTGACCGTTGTCTGCCCTGGCTTCTTCCGGTCGAACCTGATCCCAAACGGCCGGTTCAGCAACGAACGCGGCCGGGAGCAGGCGGAAGAGTTTAATGCCACCGCCCGGCTAACTGCCGCCTGGGTAGCCGACCGCGCGGTCCGCGCCATGTACCGTCGCAAGCTGTATGTCGTTGATGGCCTACGGGCTCGCCTGCTCTGGCGGATCAAACGCCAGGCACCCGGTATGTTCCATCGACTCTTATCGGCCTCGATTGCGCGAGTGGACCGTCAACTGACGCAGCGAGCTGCGTCGGAAAATTTCACCAAGCGTCAATAAGCCACGCGCTGATACCTGCTCCCTATCCCCTCACCCCTATCCCCTCACCCCTATCCCCTCACCCAGATCCCCTCACCCCTATCCCCTCACCCCTAGCCCCTCACCCCTAGCCCCTCGTCCCTGTTCCCTCACCCCTCATGCTCAGCCTCAAAAGCGAAACCCGGCCTGAGTGGCCAGTCGAAGTAGCCGCTCATCTCAATGAGGTATTGATCGACCACGCCCATTGCGAGAAGAAGGCCGCCGGCACGGCGATGAACTTGATCTTCGCCTATGTCGATCGCGAGCCGCTCTGCCGAGAGCTTTCTGAGATCGTCGTCGAGGAACTGGAGCATTTTAGCCTGGTTCTCGATTTGCTCGGCCGACGCGAGATCCGTTTCCGTCGCCTCAAACCCGGACAATACGGCCGCAAGCTGAACGACTTGGTCCGCAAACTGGAGCCGCAGCGGGCCGTCGATCGCCTCCTGATCGCCGGACTGATCGAAGCCCGCAGTTGCGAGCGTTTTGCCTGCCTTCGCGATCACATCCAGGACGCCGAGTTAGCGGAGTTCTACGGCAGCCTGTTCGAGTCCGAAGCCCGGCACCACAGCACCTATGTGCGCCTGGCCACGATGTTTGCACCCGAAGATGTGGTCCATCAAAGGTTGGAAGTTTTAGCCGCCGCCGAAGCCGAGATCATTGCTCCTGGCGAGGAAGAAGTGCGAATGCACAGCTAAGGGACTGTCCCAATTTTGCCCCAGCAAAATGGGACTGTCCCTTTGGCTATGCCCGACCTCCAAGAAACAGATTCTTGTTGTCCCGCGCCTGGACCAGCGATATACTGCATCGCAGGGGAGCGGCTTGCGTGGGGGACATATCTGTGAACCGGGCCATTCGTCTCCAGACGATTCGTCCCGCCTGTTGTCGGCGAGGACTCACTCTCGTAGAAATCCTGGTAGTCGTCGGCGTTATCGGGCTGTTGCTGGTTGTTCTCATGCCAAGCTGCCAGCGCAGTAACGGCTACAGCCGTCGGGCTAATTGCTCCAGCAATATGCGCAACGTCAGTATGGCCGTCCATGGCTACACTGGTCAGAATGGAGAAGCCATTCCGGTCGGCGTTTACAAATCGTCTCGCTTTACAGCGCAGTCCGCGATCCTCCCACAGTTGGAAATGGCCAACATTCAGAAACTCTTTGGAACCTTTGCCGGCACGGCGGACACTTCTTCCAAGGCTACATCGAAGAAAATTCCCATCTACAACTGTCCCAGCGATTATCCCCAGGGAACTTACAGCAGTCCCGGCGGGGGAACCTATGCCCGGTCCAGCTTCGTCTTCTGCTTTGGTGCGGATACGATGGAGCCGCGCACCAAGCATGACCAAGGTGTATTTCGCGTCGGCGCAACGTCGAGCTTCGACACAATGGCCGTTGACGGTACAAGCAATACTGTGATGGTGAGTGAAACGATTTCCGGCAAAACGCCAGCCGATCCCTCGGGTGCCTGGGGCTACGGTGAGGCTGGGTCCAGCGGCTACACGCACAAGAATCCGCCCCGCTCAGGCACTGGCCTGGCCCCCATCCTAGCCCGCAGTGCCACCGACTTCAGCAACGCCGTCGGCACGGCCAGCAGCATGCATCCGGGTTTGGTCAATGTCATGTATGCGGATCACCACGGCGCCCAGGTTTCCACCGAGATTGATCCAGCCATTTGGAGAGCCATAGCGACGACGGATGGGCATGAGCAGTACGAATCGGGAGAATAGCCCAGAATCCAACCTGGAGGGGGCAAGAATAGGGGGCTTGCCCCCCCGCTCACCTTTGTCAGACCAATTATCAGACAAATCTCCCCCGCAATTTCCTTGACGCTCCCCCTAAGCC
>JAIOPX010000149.1 GCA_021413705.1 Planctomycetota bacterium
CGCATCGAGCACCCCGTTGGCAATCGCCGCTTGCACGGTGCCCATCAGGATATTGGTGTACTTGAGATTGTTGACGGTCACCTTGCTGACCATCAGGGTGGCCGGCTTCACCGCGATATCGCCATTGAGCAGCGCCAGCACTCGAGTGTGCCCTTTCACTTGATCGCCGATCAACGTGGCAAACGCATGGCCGACCGGTCCATCGAGTTCACCAATGACCAGTTCCGGCTCCGCGGCTGTAGGTTTCGTTCTGCCACGCACCAACGCTTCGCCCACCCGAATGCCAATCCGCTCGCTCATGAAGGGTTTCCTTTACCGGTGATTCAAATGAAAGATAGTATCGTCAGGCAGGCGCCACGGGCGGAAGCCTTTTGGGCTCGCCGAGAGGTACCTGCTCAGGCGGTTTGGCGGGCAGGGTGCTGTCGCAGCCATTGAGCCTGATTTGCCAGCCCCCTCCCAGGGCGCGGTACACGCTGATCAAACCGCGTGCGATTTGGCCGCGCGATTGCACCAAGATGTCTTGTTGCCGGACCAGATCTTGCTGGACTTGAGTGACGCGCGTGAAGTCGATCGTACCCGCGCTGTATTGCACTTGCACTAACCGCACGGCTTGTTCCGCTTCGACAACGCACCGCGCCATGTGGGCAGTCCGCTGATGTGCCCGCAGAAAAGTGACCAGGCCGTCTTCGACATCCCGATTCGCATTGAGAACCGTGTTTTGATAATTGGCCACCAATTCCTGAAACCGGGCATCCTGCAAACGAACATTGTTGAGGATTCGCCCATAGTGCAACACGTTCCATTGAAACGTGGGGCCGATGCTTCCCGTAAGGGCCGAGGGCTGAAACATGTCTTTGAACTCCTGAGCGGAGTAGCCGATATCGCCGATCACCGAAATATGCGGATAGAACTCGGACTCGGCCACGCCGATCAGAGCCGACTGCGCGGCTGCCCGGCGTTCCGCGCGGCGCACGTCCGGTCGGCGGCGCAACAAATCTGCCGGAATTCCCACCACGGCATTAGGAGGCGTTTGAGGAATCGGCGCCGAACCGATGCGCGCGCGCAATTCTTCCGGCGGCCTCCCCAGTAGAACGCACAATTGATTGATCGTCTTCCGAAGCAGGATCTCCAGTTCGGGGATTTGCGACTGAGTCTGCTCCAGCACGCTGGCAGCCTGATGGACGTCGAGCTTGCCCGTGGTGCCCGCGTTAAAACGGGCATGGACGATTTTCAGCGTATCCTGCTGAAGCTTCACGTTGTCCTGGGTGACGCGAATTTGCTCTTCCAGAGTCCGCATGCGGACATAATTCGTGGCCACGTCACTCAGTAGAGTCACGAGCACGTCGTCGTAATCCTCGACCGAGGCATCGAGATTGGCCGCGTTCGATTCAATGGCCCGCCGGAAGCGACCCCAGAAATCCAATTCCCACGCCAGATTGAAGCCCGTGTCCCACTGACTGAAATAGGGATTGGCGATGTTGGAGCCGTTGGCCGTCTCAGTGCTCACCGCGTTTCGTTGGTAACTGCCGTTGGCCGATTGCTGTTGGGGAAAGAACGTCCCTACGCTAATCGCCCATTGCGCGCGGGCTTGTAAAACGCGGAAACCGGCTTCGCGGAGCGTGAGATTCTGCCGGTAGGCGGTGCAGACCAACCAATCGAGCGCGGGGTCGTGAAACACTGTCCACCAGGCGCTCAGGTCGTCGCAACTGGTGCGAACGCGAACGTCATCGGCGTCGATCCAATTGGCCGCCACGGCCGCCTCGGGACGCCGATAGTTTGGTCCCACCTTCAGGCCATTTTTCAGATACTCCCGCGGGGAGGTGCATCCGCTCATTTGGAGCATCAGCACCAGCGCGATCAACAACCGTGGCGTGCGTGTTCGTGGATGACGGAAGAATCTCATCGGCAAGGTCGTTCAGCAACACGCGCTGGGGCTGGAAACTGGCGGGAAAAGCGGTGGGCTTACGACTTCGATCTTCAAAATCGATGTTTGCCTCACAATCAGTATCATCGACATTTAGCGCAGGAACCGATCCACCGGCCCTGGTTCGCAAGGGAAACCTTGCTCGATCGTTAACCCTTGGCATTTTCTCACGTTAGAGGGGTGGAAACCATCAAACTTGACGTTATGTCTTACCCTGCTTACCATGTTATCAAGCAGAACTGACTGACTAGTCAGTCAGCTTGCTAGCTGCTGTCGCCGGGTGAGCATAAAAATTCAGGCAGAAAATGCCGGGAAGAGCCATGGCCACTGAAAGTCAACCGGTTCGCAACCGCCCGCGCGGAAAGACATGTTGGGGAGACCGCACGGATGAAATCCTCGATTCCGCGGCAGTTATCTTTGCGCGGCACGGCTACCAAGACACGGAGATGCAGTCGATTGCCGACGCGCTGAAGATCGCCAAGGGAACGCTCTATCTCTACTTTCCGAGCAAGGAAGACTTGTTTCTTAAAGCCGTCGCGCGGGGAATGCGCCGCCTGAGCGAGTCGGTGCTGCAAAACACGGCCGACATCACAGACCCTGTCCAACGGATCGCCAAGTCGATCCACACCTACTTACATTTTTTCCGCAGCCATCCCCACTACACCGAGTTGCTGATCCAGGAGCGGGCGCAATTTCGCGACGCCAAGAAGGCGACCTACTTTGTCCATTGCGACAGTGTGGCCGACCGCTGGCGGGCGCTCTACGCCGATCTGATTGCCGCGGGCATCGTGCGCGATGTTCCGGTGGACCGAATTCTTAGCGTCATCAACGACCTGCTCTATGGCACGATGCTCAGCAACTATTTCTCCGGCAGGCACAAACCGTTGGAAGTTCAGACGGAAGATCTGGTCGATATTTTCTTCAGAGGCATTCTCAGCGACTCGCAACAGCAGCTTCGCCAGGAAACGACTCCGGCGGCCCGTCAGGACGAGAGCGCGGATGCCAAGTGAAACTCCCATGAAACAACTCGTTGCCTTAACATTGCTGTTTGTGGTGTGCATTTCCATGACCGGTTGCCGGCGCGGCGCCGGCAAAGCCCCGCCGTTTCCCACGCCACACGTTCAAGTCGCGACGCCGGTCACGCGGGAAATCACCGACTTCGAGGAATTCACCGGACGCACCACCGCCAAAGACTCCGTCAATGTGATCGCTCGTGCCACGGGTTACCTGGTCTCGGCCGATTTCAAGGAAGGGGCAATAGTCAAGAAAGGGGATCTGCTGTTTGTGATCGAACCCAAGCCCTATCAGAAATTGGTCGATCAGGCTGCCGCGGCGGTGAAGCAATTTGAAGCGCAAGTTGCCGGAGCGAAGGCCGACAACGCCCGTTCCCTGGAACTGATCAAGACCCCCGGCGCAATCAGCAAGCAAGACGTTGACCGCTATGAAACCGCACTGGAGCAAGCCACCGCCAACTTGGAATCCGCCAAAGCTGCGCTGGTGATGGCCGAGATCAACCTGGGTTATTGCTGGACCAAAGCGAAGATTGATGGCAAGGTCGGCAACTACCTCGTCACCCCTGGCAATGTGGTCACTCGTGACCAGACGCTGCTGACGACCGTCGTGTCCCAAAATCCCATCTACGTGGACTTTGACATCGACCAACGAACCTTCCTCCGGCTCCAGGAACGAGACGGCAAGGCCAAGTTGGCAGGTTCCATTCCGCCCGAAGTAACGGTCACGCTGGGGCTGACGACGGACGAAGGCTTTCCCCACGAAGGGACCGTCAACTTCACGGACAACCATGTGGACCCGCTCACCGGCACTTTGCGCAAGCGCGCTCAATTTCCAAATCCTGACTTGAAAATGACTCCGGGTCTGTTTGCGAGAATTCGCCTCCCCATCAGCCTGCCCCACCAGGCTCTGCTCATTCCAGAGAACGCGCTGGGAACCGAGCAGGAGCGAAGATTCGTTTACGTGGTGAACTCCAAATCGGCCGGCGACAAGAAAGATCCCGCCAAGAAAATCGACGTCGTCGAGCAGCGCGTCGTGAAAGTCGGTTCCCTCCAAGGTGGCTTGCGAGTTATCGAGGAGGGTCTCACATCCAACGACAGGGTCGTCATCAATCCCTTACCGACACTCCAAATGACGATTCAACAAAACAAAGGACAGGTGGTCATTGATGCTCCACCTCCATCATCCAAGGAAGGGTCCGAGCCGTCTAAGGACGCGAAGCCTCCTGTCCGCCCCGACCAACCGGCAAAGCCCGCCCGCTCCGCGATGTCGGAAAAAGAGGCCGCACAATAAGGTGGCCGGAAACGGCGACCTGGAATCGAACTGAAATTTGATGCCCTGAGATACACCGACGCAAAGCTGCTGTGTCTGCGGCGAAATCAGCCGCGCTAAGACTTCCCAACGATCGGAGTGCCGACCTGGGGATGGCTCATAGCAGTCTGACGAATGGAAAGTGAAACGTGTTTTCCCGGTTCTTCATTGATCGGCCGATCTTTGCGTCGGTGCTCTCCATCATCATCACCCTGACGGGTGGGGTGGCGCTGTTTTCGCTGCCGATTGCGCAGTATCCGCCCATCGTTCCACCGACGATTCAAGTGATGTGCAACTATCCTGGCGCCAGCGCCCAGGTGGTGGCTGAATCAGTGGCCGCGCCGATCGAGCAGTGTGTCAACGGTGTGGAAGAGATGCTCTACATGTCGAGCAATTCCACCAACGACGGATCGTATACGCTGCAAGTGACGTTCAAGCCGGGCGTCGATTTGAATTTTGCCCAAGTGCTGGTGCAGAACAAGGTCAACCTGGCGTTGCCGTTGTTGCCGGACGTCGTCAAGCAAACCGGTGTCACCACCCGCAAGCGTTCGCCGGATATTCTGCTGATTATCTCGTTGGTGTCGCCGACGAATCGCTACGATCAGCTCTATTTGAGCAACTATGGCACGATGCGTATCAAGGACGAACTGGCCCGCGTAGACGGGGTCGGAGACGTGATCGCGTTCGGCGCCCGCGATTACAGCATGAGGATCTGGGTCGATCCGCAGAAGCTGGCCGAATTACACCTTAATGCCAGCGATGTGGCCACCGCCATCCGGCAGCAGAACGCGCAAGTTGCTTGCGGCCAGATCGGCCAGCCCCCGACCGACGGCGATCAGCAACTCCAGGTGACCGTGACGACACAAGGTCGGTTGGTCGAGCCCGCGCAATTTGAAAATATCGTCATCAAGCGAACAAAGGAAGGACGCATCGTTCGGCTTAAGGACGTTGGCCGAGCGACTCTCGGCGCCAAGAACATGGACGTGGAAAACCGGCTTGATGGAACGCCTTGCGCTAACATAGCCGTTTTTCAGCTCCCTTATGCCAACGCCATCGAGACGGCGGACCGAGTTCGGGCCAAAATGAAGGAACTCGCCCAGAGCCTGCCGCCGGGGATGGAATACAAGATCCGCTTCGACACGACTCCGTTCATTCGCGAATCGATCGCCGAAGTGGTTCGGACCCTCTTTCTGGCGGTGATCCTGGTGGCGATCGTGGTGTTGATGTTCTTGCAAAGCTGGAGATCGGCCATCATTCCGCTGGTCGCAGTGCCGGTGGCGATCGTCGGCACGTTTGCCGTCATGGCCGCGATCGGTTTCAGTCTCAACAACCTCACGCTTTTCGGCCTAGTGCTGGCGATCGGCATCGTGGTGGACGATGCCATCGTCGTGGTGGAAGCGGTTGAGCATCATATCGAAGAAGGGATGGCGCCGCGCGACGCCACCATCCAGGCGATGAAAGAAGTCTCGGGGCCGGTGATTGCCGTGGCCCTAGTTCTGACCGCCGTCTTCATGCCTTGTGCGTTCATCTCGGGGCTGACCGGCTCCTTCTTCCGGCAATTCGCTGTCACGGTGTCGGTGTCCACCGTGATCTCTGCGTTCAATTCGCTGACGCTCAGTCCCGCGCTGGCCGCGATCCTGTTGAAGCCGCATAAAGAACGGACCGATATCGGCACACGAGTAATGGATTTTAGCCTGGGCTGGTTCTTCCGGCTATTCAATTGGGCATTTCGCAAATCAACTAAAGGCTATGTGTGGATCGTCGGCCGGATGATTCGCGGCAGCGCTGTTGTATTGGTGTTGTACGGCGGCTTGCTGGTGCTCACTTGGTGGAGCTTTGGGCAATTGCCCACAGGCTATATTCCGGCGCAGGACAAGGGATATTTCGCGATATCGCTGCAACTTCCCGATGCCGCCGGAGTCGAACGAACCGCCGCGGTTGTCAAACGGATCGAAAAAATCCTTCAAGAGGATCCGGCAATCAAGGCAGTCGAAACTTCCGCAGAGTCGCTGGCCGGTGATTCCCATGAACCCTCGGACAAGGCCGGGCATGTGATCACCCTGGCCGGCCAGTCATTCACGCTGCAACTATATTCTCCCAACACGGGCCAATTCTTTGTCATTCTCAAAGATTTCGATGAGCGACGGGACAAGAGCCTCTACTATACGGCCGTGATGGATCGCGTGAAGAAACGCATCGCGGCGGAAGTGACCGACGCGCAAGTATTTATCTTCGGTCCTCCGCCGTTGCAAGGGCTCGGCAACACGGGTGGCTTTCGCTTCTTGCTGGAAGATCGGAGCGATCAGGGGTTGGCAGCGCTCCAAGCACAAGCCCAGGAGTTTCAAAAGCTGGCCATGTCTCCCCCCACCAGCGCCTATGTCACGAATGTGCAAACGGTCTTTACCGTGAGGTATCCGCAATTACTGGCGGACATCAATCGCGACCAATGTCACAACATGCAATTGAATCTGGGGGACGTCTATTCCACCATGCAGAGCTATCTCGGCTCGTTGTACGTTAACGACTTCAATCTCAATGGCCGCACTTGGCAAGTGGTTATGCAGGCCGACTCCCGCTTCCGCAACGAAGTCCAGGACATTCCCAAACTGAAAATCCGCAACCAATCGGGCGGCATGGTTCCCCTGGGTGCGGTCGCCAACATCCCACTGAAAACCGGTCCGCTGGTCGTACCTCGATACAACCTCTATCCCTCCGCATCGTTCACGGGAGCCTGGCCCGCCTCGGGTAGCTCGGGTGAAGCCATTGATGCCATCAACAAATTGGCCCGCGACAAAGGCCTGATTATCGAATGGACGGAAATCTCTTATCTCCAACTGCTGGCGGAAAATACCGGCATGGTGATCTTTGGCCTGGCCGTGCTCCTGGTCTTCTTAGTGCTGGCCGCCCAATATGAAAGCTGGTCGTTGCCCTTGGCGATTATCCTGGTCGTCCCCATGTGCCTGCTCAGCGCGGTCACCGGAGTCTGGATCGCCGGCTCGGATATCAACGTCTTCACCCAAATCGGCTTCGTCGTGCTGGTCGGACTCGCGAGCAAGAACGCCGTGCTGATTGTGGAGTTCGCCAAACACAAGCATCAGGAAGCGGGCCTTTCGATTACCAAGGCTGCCCTGGTCGCCTGCCGCCTGCGGTTGCGGCCGATTCTCATGACTTCCTTCGCGTTTATTCTGGGAGTAGTTCCCTTAATGATTTCGACTGGCGCAGGAATGGAGATGCGCCGCAGCCTGGGCACTGCCGTTTTCAGCGGCATGCTAGGCGTGACGTTTTTTGGGATCTTCCTGACGCCGGTTTTCTTTTACGTCATCGAATGGCTGGCCGAATCGTCGTTCTTCCAATCGCCAGGGATGCGGCACGTCAACGCCATTTTTCTCAACATTTTCGAACTGGGCGGATTGCGCAAAGTCGTCCGCGATGCCATGATCGCAGAAGAGGATAAACCGGACTGACGCTATGTTTTCAAACTTCTTTATTGATCGGCCGATCTTTGCCTCCGTGCTCTCCATCTTGATCACGCTAGGGGGCGGGATCGCATTGTTCACGCTTCCTATCGCGCAATATCCAGAGATCACGCCACCGACGGTGGAAGTTTCCGCGTCCTATCCCGGGGCGAATGCTCAAGTCGTGGCCGACACCGTGGCCGCGCCGATCGAGCAGCAAGTCAACGGTGTCGAAAACATGTTGTACATGTCTTCGCGCTGCACGAACGACGGCACCTATACCTTGACGGTCACGTTCAAAATCGGCACGGACCTCAATATCGCACAAGTGCTGGTGCAAAATCGTGTCTCGCTGGCCAACCCAGTGCTTCCGATCCTCGTGCAGCGGCGGGGCGTGTTGGTAAAGAAGAAGTCGCCCAACGTGCTGATGATCATTAACTTCTTCTCCCCCGATGGAAGCCGCAACAGCCTGGACATGAGCAATCATGCCACGATCCAGGTCCGTGACGAACTGGCCCGATTGCCGGGCATCGGCGACATCACCTATCTCGGTCAGCGCGACTACAGCATGCGGCTCTGGCTTGATCCGGAGAAACTCGCTTCCCGCAATTTGACCAGTAGCGACATCATCAGCGCCATCTCTCAACAAAACATTCAAGTGGCGGCCGGGCAGATCGGCCAGCCGCCAGTCCCCAAGGGGCAGGTCTTTCAATACACCATGACGACGCTCGGCCGGCTGGTCGATTCCGATCAATTCGGCGATATGGTGCTGAAGACCGATTCCGAAGGGCGGCTGGTTCGGATGCGCGACGTGGCCCGGATCGAGCTTGGAGCCCAGTCGTATGATCAAAGCTGTACCTTCAATACCCAGCCATCCGTCGCGCTCTCCCTCTACCAGCTTCCCGGTTTCAATGCCCTAGAGACCGCCCGGTTGGTGAAGGCCAAGATGAAAGAACTGAAGGCCCACTTTCCACCAGGGCTCGACTACGACATCGTTTACGACACGACCCCGTTTATCAACGAATCGATCAGCGAAGTGTTCAAGACGTTGCGCGACGCCGTGATTCTGGTCGCCATCGTGGTCTTGGTGTTTCTGCAAAACTGGCGATCGGCCATTATTCCGCTGGTCGCCGTGCCGGTGGCGGTGGTCGGCACGTTCGCCGTCATGGCGGGGGTGGGCTTCAGCCTCAATAATCTCACCCTGTTCGGCCTGGTGCTGGCGATTGGCATCGTGGTGGACGACGCCATCGTGGTGGTCGAAGCGGTGGAGCATCATATCGAACATGGCCTCTCTCCGCGCGATGCGACGATCAAAGCCATGCAGCAGGTCTCGGGCCCGGTCATCGCCGTCGGCTTGGTGCTGGCGGCCGTGTTCATCCCATGCGCCTTCATCTCCGGCATCACCGGCCAATTTTTCCGCCAGTTCGCCATCACGATCGCGGTCTCGACGTTGATCTCCGCTTTCAATTCGCTCACGCTCAGTCCCGCGTTGTGCGCGATGTTGCTGCAGCCTCGCGAAAAAGGGAACTTCGAGGCTTTGCCGAGGCCGGCGTTTGTGCTGATTGGAGGTTGGCTCTGCTGGCAATACCTGCTGCCCCCGTTCGCGCTCCACGTGCTGCATTCCGGGGAGCATATTCCGGCGTCCGAGTTGACCATCGCCTGGCCTTGGCAGGTCGCCGCTCTTGTACTGGGTGGGGTCATCGGATGGCTGTTGGCCAAGCCGCTCAATCGAGTGCTCGGCTGGTCATTCTGG
>JAIOPX010000150.1 GCA_021413705.1 Planctomycetota bacterium
CGTGGATTCTTGAGGACTTGAGAATCAATGACCACGACCCCATTGACGCTGATTGGGCGGTAACGGATGTTGATTGTTCCGTGGGATAGGGCGTAAAATGAATCGTCGTCAGTTTGCACAGAGCATGGCTCTGTTGGGCGATTCCTGTTGTGCTTATCCACCGGGCGAAGGAGATATCAAACATGAACCTCGAACTGCCCGTCGAACAGCAGACATTTATTGCAGGCCTTGTTGAGTCCGGGCGATTTGCTTCGGCAAGAGAGGCAATCAGTGAAGCAGTCCGCTTGCTAGTGTCCCATGAACGGCTTAAACAGGAAATTCAAGTCGGCATCCAGCAAGCTGAACATGGAGACTTGTCGAATCACGATACGGTATTCGGCCAATTGAGGACGATGACCGCTGCTGCTCTGCAAGGCGAAAACGGTCACTGACCAAACCGTTTTACACGTCTGCGGCCCAACAGGATTTCGCGGATATTCTCAATTACATTGCCCGAGACAATCCGAGCGCGGCGGTGGCGTGGGTTGAAAAGGTTGAAGCCAAATGTTTGACGATTGCAAAGAATCCTTCATTGGGTGATATGCAGCGCCACCTCGGCGATGGAATTCGCGCCAGCGTTGTCGGACGTTACGTGATCTTCTATCGAGAAGCCAATCATCGCGTTGAGATATTGCGTGTCATTCCTGGAGATCGCAATATCACACATCTGTAGCCAGCGTTCAGCCATCAGTGGGGCGAGGCTTCATACGCTTGCATTTCCCATCTCTTCCACTTCCATCTGAAAATCCTGCGCCTGTTGTGGAATTGCAAGGCGGGGTGTGCGAACGTAGCCCCGCGGAGGCTGCTGTGGGTTAGGTGCCGTTACCAGCACCCGTAGTCCTTCTGGCAAGTTTACGCCCGCTGGTAGCTGAACCTTGCCGTTAACAATCGTGCCTTCGTAGATTCTGCCGCTCATGCGAAGTACTCCAAAGATTGTCGCGTCACTCATTCTTCCTCAACTCCAACATCGTATCGGCAAAGCTTTTGCCGAGCAGAATGAAGAACCGCCCCTCGCCGTAGTAGTGAAAGCCTTGGTTGGAAGTCGCCCGCCGGAGCATGGCCTGTTCTTCCGGTGTGATGGGTTGCGTCTTGAGATCGCGGTCCTTGTTCAGCCAGCCTGCGGTCTTCAGGGCGACGATGTCGGGATGCAGTAGTGGGGCGGATTCAATGGCTTTCACGTTGCCTTTGAACTCCGGCACCGAATTGACGAAACGCTGCCCGTCACGCACTTCCTTCTGTTTGCCGACCTCGTTCTTGACGCCGTTGACCCCCATCACGCCTACCACCACTTTCATGTTCGGCGCTTTGAACTCTGTGCGCAAATCTTTGATGAGGTGGACCAAATTCTGTCCATATTGCTTGCGGGCGGCTTCATCGAACATGTCGTTGTAGCCTTGGAACCAGACGAACCCGACGATCTCGTAGCCGGCTTTCTCGTCATAGGCGGGAAAGCGCTGCTTCAGGTGGTCCAGCGTCGCAGTTCCAGCGATCCGCTACCTCTTTGGTCAGCACCTGCTCATCGAGTTGCTTGCTGCCCGTCTTTCCTGCACTGGGCGGGCGGAAGTTCGCATACAGACTTTGGCCGCCGGGGCCATACTTCACCAGCAGTACCTGCTGTTTGAGCGCCTCCCCCATGTAGTAGCCAAACGCATACTCGGGTCCGATGCAGGTTCCGAGTTTGTCATAGTTCTTGCGACCGCCGAATCCGATCTGGAGCTTGTCGTAGACGCCGGCATTGGCCACCCAGACGTCGTCGCGCGTTACATAGTTTGTCCCGTCCGGTTTGAAAACTTTGAGCAGGCGTCCGAATTGCTTGTCTTCACCGAGGAAGTCAATGGTTCGGGCCTGCGCCTGGCCGTCCATGTTCGACTGGCCGGCGAGAATGAAAACCTTCAGCGGCCCAGCTTGGGTTGCCTCGGCGCCACGCAGTGGCGCTGCGTAGGCCAAGAGAAAGGCGGCGGACGCCCAACAGATACATTTCCAAAATCGCATCAGGAGCCGGCTGGATTGAACTTGCGTACTCGCGTCGCCCGGCTGCGCTGATATTCGTCGTCGAGAGTCTGCCACATCTGCTCCGACTCGGGCAAGCGGTAACGGCGGAACGATTGTTTGTGGGCTTCGCCGGGAGCGGGCTTTCCGAGTTCGCGACATCGCGGACATAAATACTTGTCAGTTGGCGAGGTTGCTTCCTGGGATGGTTCCGCGGCATTGAGAGCCTGAACAGCTCGATCGAGCGAAAATTTCGCATGATCGGTCGGAGGCGCGAGGATGAAAAGATGGCCGTGTTTGGCTCCTTTTTCGCGGCCGGGACAGTCCGCCCGCAGGCATTCATAGACGGGCCAAGCCGTGTCCCCCTTGTTCTCAAAGATCGGGATTTTCCAAGGCGCGACGACCTGGCGGCCCGACCTTGTCATGAATACCCCGGGAATCTTGTCGCGGATGATATCTATTTCCGAGAGCCTGAAATAGTATTCTTCCCCTTGCGGCTTGCCGAAAAGATCGCTCGCGGCGAGCAACACATGCTTTCCGTCTTTTTCTTCCACGAAATCGCGATGCACATAAAACGCATCCCCTTTTTCTCTTTGAACGCGAACATAAGGTATCGTCGGATCGTCTTCGATGACGGTCACTTGTTGCGGAGTAGCCGAGCCGCGAAAGCTCGGCGCGATCGACACATCCTCCGTTGGGGGTGCGACCACCGGCGGGGGCGGAACACTTTTGGAGCAGCCGGCAGGCCCAAGCAGCGCCGCGGCGCAAAATATCAAAAAAACCGCGCCCTGCCGCAGTGCGTGCTTAGCGTCGGACGGGAGTCGCATAAGGGCCAAGAACCTTTTCCTCGCTGCATTGAATAACCGACGCGGAATCGAAACAAAGTATTGCGTTGCCGGTGTCAGTTCTGATTGGTACGGAAACTAGATGCGGGTATCGTTCCGTACGGCAATTGGCCATCGAGCGAATACCACTTTACCCTACAAAAACTACTGCCCGCATTCGAGTTGCACCACATCAATTGGAAGTCGTACCAGCGATCTTTCTCGAAGACAAACTGGAACCAGGGAGTATTGATATCGGCTGGGATGAACGGTTGATTCGAGGCTCCATCCGCGGGATTCATGGCGGGCGAGCCTTTGACGTAGGTATAAGCCATACCTCCCGGCGGAGGAGGCACGTTTCCATAAATAATATGGGGCACCGACCCGTCGTAGCCCCCCGATGCCCCGAATCCAGCACTCGAGTTCGTAGTGGCGAGTCCAAAGTTAATCAATTGCCCATTGATCTTGACTTCGATCGCATCGTCGTAGGACATGCGAAAGTAAACAGTTCCGGTGATGGGACCTTTGATCTGTCCGCAATAACGAATGAATTGATGTGTACCCCAGTCACTTGTCTGGGTCACGCCATACGAGCTTGGATTATTGGCGAATTGGTCGCCCGAAATTGAGATGACCTTGGTACCCAAATACGTAAGATGGGTCTCATAGTCTCCCGACCGATAAAGCGCCTCGTAAAATCCTCCTTTCCCCCATTCGCCCGCAGAACCTCCAATCGTGTAGTAATACGTGGCATACTGAGCCCGCAGCCCTTGCACGGTGGGAGAGGCCGCATCGCCGCAGTCTGGAGGAGGATCCGTGGGCGAACTCCCGGTAGTCGAGCCGCCCGTCGTGGTTCCCGACGTTGTCGTGCCCGTCGTGGTTCCCGTGGTTGTGCTGCCGGTTGTGGTCCCGCCGGTCGTGGTGCCCCCTGTGGTCGTGCCGCTGGAAGTCGTACTACCCGTGGTGGTTCCCGCTGTGGCTGTGCCACCTGTCGTAGAACCAGTCGTGGTGGCCCCTGCCGTCGCGCTGGACGCCGCGCCACTGGTTGCCGTGGTGGAACTGGCAGAGCTTCCTCCTGAGGTGGGAGTCTGCCCAGGTAGCAGGCAATTCAAAAGCTGCGTCTGACCATCCCGCGCCGGCCGCCAGTATTTTAGATAGAACTCGCAATAACGCGGATCAATCTTATCCGGGCTCTTGGATTCCACATGGCCGTCACCAAAGGCGACATTCTGCTGCAGGAAATGTCGAGCGGCCCGGCCGGCGGGCCAATCGACGTCGAGTTGCCCAATCGTCTGACCGACAACCTTGACTTCACCGGCGTTGAAGTCCAACAGCACGATGCGGCCGTTGTCCTGGTCTGCCATGCGGAAGGCGCGGCTGTTCATGCCATAGCTGGACGGCGCAACCGGAGAGACATTGTCGGGACAAATGAAAACTTTGGTTTCCTGCTCGACGTAGGGGGAGAGTTTCTGCTGCCACTGGGCCGCCTGCACAGGCTGGGGCAATTTGGCGTTGGCCTGCGTCCAGGCCTTATAGATCTGGCTGATGTTGCTGCTGCATTGCGACTGCCGAGCCTTGGCCTTGGCCGCGCCCACTGCCGGTAAGAGCAACGAGACGAGAATCACGATCACCGCGATCACGACGAGCAATTCGACTAGCGAAAAACCGCTCGAACCAGGCCGCCGGATTTTTTGCCGACGCAATCGCTTTGAGATCCCAAGCAAGGTCCAACGGCTCCGACAAGCAGCCATATTACGATATCCTGAATGCGTTTCCCCTGAGTTCAAGCCCGCCTCAAGAATAGAGGGAGCCCACTCGCATTCTTCTTTCGATTTTCATTCTAGCAAGAATTCGCTACTATTTTCGGACAAAGTGCTGTCTATTTAGGACACTTTGTCTGGGCGGGAAAAGTATCGACCCGCCGAAAATGTATGAGCCCGCCCAACCCTGGCTAACGTGAGCCCATGACGCGGCGATATTCATCTTCCAACTTCTTCCGCTGCTGGGCCGCCTGGGGCAGAACATGCAGCCGGCACCAGTTCCGGTATTGCTCCCGCTGCTGGGGAGTTTCTGCGGAAAGATTGCGGTTTTTCAGGCAGGCTGGGCAGCGCACGTCGCGATTTTCATCGGCTTGGAGAAGTTCCGGTTCCGTGACGGGCTGCCGTGTCGCGATCGTGCCATCCTCTTTGATGAAGAGAAACGGATTGGGCCACGGGAACAACTGCGGTTTGCCGTCCGGCTTGCGGCCGGGACACTGGGGATTATCGCATTGCCAGGCTGCCCAGGCGAGCTTGCGCGTGGTGGGATCGACGGTGGCCCGCAGGACGTTGCCGGGCGCGACAAGCTCTCTCCCGTCGTTCGCAAAATAGAGCGTATCAACGGTCATTTGCCGATCGAGAATGTCGTCGCTTTCCGGGGACGGCTGTGCGACGCTGGCCGGGGGGGCAGGCGAAACGTCGGGGCCAGGGCTTAATTCTCTCTTGCAGCCACAGGCCAACAGCAGCAACGCCAATGCGCACCGAACCTTAATCATTCCACGCCTCGATCAATCATGGGCAAGGGGCAATCATGGACAAGGCGCTCGAAGATTCGGCACAGCAAGATATTGGAGAGGCATCGAAGGGGATGACCATTGTATCCTGAGATAGTCGTTCGCCCACATCGTGTTCATATATCGAATCTCGATGGGAACCCATTGGTTGGCGGTCATCGCAATGGGGCCCGTAACCAAACTGCCATTGATATAGATCGAGACAGCGTCGTCGGCAGCCGCGGAAAAAGTGTACGTTTCCGAAAAGTCGGCCTTGATTTCGCCGGTCCACTTTACCGTAAACAGGCATTGCGCCGTTCCGTCTCCGTCGGTGTCGCTGGGGTTTCTGTTGCTTGGGAAGGGATAGGGAAGACCGCTGGGGCTGGGCACCTCTCCGCTGGGAAGCCCGTTGCTTCCGCAGTTCGCCGCACATCCCGATCCGAACGGATAATTGAAACTGGGGTCAATCCTGACGATGTAATCACTGGCGGGAAAGCCGGTAAAGGATTGCGAATCACCGCGATATTCTCCTTTGAGCCCTTGGCAAATGGTTCCTGGGGGCAATCCACCCCCCGTGCAAGTGATCCGCACGGCGTCCGCCATATGCATTCCAGCGCCGTTGTCCGTGATCTTCACGGTCAACGTAGTTCCGGTGATGGTCACCGCGGCAAGATTTTGGAAGTTCACACCGCCAATAACCCAATCCGCGGCCGGCGCGAGTTGCTGGTTGACAGGCACCGTCACGGGTGAGGGGCCACCGGTGACAATGTAAGGAGTGCTCAAAGCCCAACTGGTCGATGCAGACCATGTGGCTGCAACTTGATATTGGCCGGGGTTCAGGCCTGTGAATTGATAGGTGACGCTATTACTGCCGCTGCCGCCAGGAATGTAGCGGAAGTTATTGTTGTATCCCCCACCTGTGAAAGGAGTCCAAGTGCCGACGGGGGTTGCGGCGGCGTCATCGACGAGCTGCCCAAAGCCCACCGTGCAGGGCGTACTGCCCGTAGTACTGCCGCCGGTCGTGGTGGATGTGGTCCCCGTCGTAGTGCCAGTAGTGGTCGTTCCCGTGGTTGTGCCGGTGGTTGTCGTCCCACCGGTCGTCGTGCTACCGGTCGTCGTGCTTCCACTGGAGGAGGTGGTGCCGGTCGTGGTGCCGGCCGGGGGAGCCAAGGAAACATCAGCCGTGCAGCCGGCTTTTAGCAGATTCGAGTCTCGCGTGGGACGCCAGGCTTCGTCGTGAATGAGGCACACGCGAGGATCCACGGCATCCGGCCGGCGAAGTTGGACGCTGCCATCATAATACAACACGTTGAGTTGACCACGGTGGCGAGCAGCTACCGTGGCTGGCCAGTCATCGGTTCCCTGCGGACCAACGACGTTGGCCAAACCCTGTTTATAGTCCAGGGCCAGGATACGCTGGCTGTCCCCTCCCGACATTCGATAAGAGCGCGTGTTGAGGCCATAGCTCAGCGCCGTCGGCTGTTCATAGTGATCGGGACAATGCAACAATGCTCCGGCGTCGTCGAGATACGGAGCCAGCGCCGTTGTCCATTGGCTGGGAACCGCCGTGACGCGATCCAAGCCTGCGCGCTGCAGCGATTTACCAATTTGGCTGATGTGGCTGTTGCACTTGGCCGCTCGCGAAGAGGCGCGAGAAGCATTGATTGCCGGCAACAGGAGCGCGATGAGGACTACGATCACCGCGATCACGACCAGCAGTTCCACCAGCGAAAAACCCTCGCGGTGAGGATGGCCTAATTCGAAAGTAGCACTTCGCGTTCCCCTGCCGGATGCAAAATACCGATGTAACGAGCCCACGTTCCTAGGGCTCTGCGAGACTGACATGGGACAGGGATCCTCCGTGCGTTGATCGCTTATCTCCGCCACTGATGAGATCCAGAGATTCAAACGCAATCTACATCCGTCCTTGATTCTAGCAATTCCACGCCTGCCTATTCTGGACAAAACACTGCTTACTTGGGACAGGCGATTCTTTTTCGTTGCCAGCTTATCAGGCTTACTCCGAGGAGCCCTAACGCGGCAAGTGCCAGAGCGGACGGTTCGGGAACGGCTTCTACGTCTTCAGATTCGACATTCAGGATGCCGAACCCGAAAGTGTTTAAAGGGAAGTTGTTAAAAAAGGCGTCGAGTGCAAGCGATTGGTTCGTCGCGGCGCTGCCCGTTCGGCCATACGTGCCGGGCGCTTGGAGGATGTCATCCAAGTACAGGGCACCGATCGTATCGCTACCGGCAAAGTTTAAATTCATCTTTGCGCTGCCAGCGCTGTAGAGGTAGACGCTGGACAGATCATCCAGGAAGGTGGTATCGAGCCGCAGAACCCCTGCGTCAACATAAGTGTCGCCTGTGTAGTTATTGGGAGTCAAGAGCGAGGTATTGGTCAGCGCCAATGTGCCGGCTCCCTCCTTGTGGAAATCGCCTGTGCCCGTGATCTGGTTGCTGATGGTGCTTAAAGTTTGGGTTGTGGATACACGTGCAGTGCCATCGAGTTCGACCAGTCCCAAGCCCGAAATAAGCGCGTCGTTGGATGCGGCAATCAATCTCCCGTTGTTGAATACCATTTTCCCGCTGGAATTCTTGAGGTAGACCCCTTTCTTCAAGGTGGTTTCTCCAGAACCAGTGATGGTACCCGCATCGGTGCTGCCGCCAACGGTGGCGGTGCTCAGCGCATTGCCATCGCCCAGGTTAAATACCGAGTCCACTCCCATAACGTATAAAGATGTGCTGGCACCGAGTGTAAGAGTGCCGCCATTGTAGACATCAATATGGTTGTCGGTGGCAGTATTGGTGATCGGGACATTTGAGTCAGAGACGGTAACCGTGAAACCCGAGGAGGCATTATTGCTAGAAACCTGCCCTCCGACTGTCAATGGTAAGGCATAATTGATGTTTAATGTGGAGCTCGCACCCGTCACCCGGAGATAATTGTTGTCGGATCCGTTTCCTGTCGTGCCTCCACCAATCGAGAAAGTTCGCCGGCGGTCGGCGGAATTAGTAATCGTTCCTGCGGCCCCATTCTCAATCCGGAAGCTGTTGCCCGTTGCTCCGGTAGAATTTCCGACGTTGAATATGGTTTGCATATCGATAATGTTGGCAGAAGAGCTCGCGCCGGTGATGAGGACGTAGTTATTGTCTCCTCCGCCAACCCCTACGTCGCCGGCAATTTGTAGTCGATATGCGCCCAGTTGACCACCTAATTCTGCCTTGACGAAATTGCCGCTTCCCAGTGTTCCTACCGTCAGAAACTGCCTTAAGGTATTGAAACTCATATTTGCGGTGGATCCAGCCCCGCTGATGGTGATGCTATTGTTGTCGGCGCCGGCAGCCGTGCCCAAAACCCAAGCTCCCTGGCCAGCGCCCGCATTTCTGGCCACATACGCCCCATTGGTAATATTCAGTTGATTGCCGGAGGCATTTGCCGCAGTTCCTAAATTAAGCGTCTTGATATTAATCGACGCCGCACTATTCACATTTAAGGGTGGTCCGGGGTTAATCCCGGGCGTTGAAACATTCAACTTGTTGTTGCTACTGTCCGAACTGGTTCCAATATCAAGTCCCTGGTTCGTGTTGTAAATCAATCTGCCGCCATTGGCGACGTTCAAAATATTGCCCCCCGAAGATGTGGTACCCAGCACGACGTTGCCGCCGCTTAAGGTTGCCAGCCCGCCGAGATTTAACGTGCCGGAGCCTTGAACGGAAAGCCCGCCTGTGCTCGTGATGGCCGAATTGATGGTAGAGCTAAGCCCCGATCCTGTGGTGATGGTCGTCCCCGCACCCAACGTCAAAGTGTTGTTTTGAATGACATAGCCAGACGTATTGAACGTGAGGTTACGCCCTGTGATGGCGGTGGTGAGCGAAATCGTACCGACACCCGTTGCATCAAAAACGGCATCGTTGGTGGCGGAGTTTGCCCAGACTGATCCGGTCCAGTTGGCGTCAGAAGTGTTCCAGTTTGAAGTTGCCGCGCCGTTGTCCCAGGTGAAGGTCACCGCTACTGCACGGCCCGGCAGCACAAATCCACAAGCTGGGATGCCCAGCAACACATATGTCAATGCGGTTCGCCAGCGCGAAGTGAGAGAGTGTGTTCTGCAAATGATTCTCATTAGGCGACCTTTCGGGAGGCTAAGATAAGATTCCCATGAACATAGAGAAAAGATGCAGTCGCTTTGATGCTACGTTCATCGAACCTTTCAGCATTAACGGAACCGATTGTCCGGGCAGGAAATTCTTGTCATTCCAGACAAACTCTGCTTACTTAGGACCGGCCGATCTATTCCGTCGCCACGCCGCCAAACCCAGGCCGATCAGACCGAGAGCAGCCAGTGCCAGAGCGGAGGGTTCGGGAACGGCCGGTACATCATCGCCTGTAACATTCAACAGGCCCATCCCGAAGTTGTTCAGCGGGAAGTTGTTAAAAAATGTGTCGTTGATGTGGGTCGCACCGCTGCCAGACCTTCCCCAGGTGCCGGACGCCTGCAGCACGTCATCGAAGTAGAGCGCTCCGATCGTGTCCATTCCGGCAAAATTCAAATTCATTTTTGCGCTGCCAGCACTGTAGAGAAATACGCTAGAAAGGTCGTCTAAGAAGGAGGCGTCAAGTCTCAAAACGCCGGCATCGACATAGGTATCGCCGGTGTAGTCATTGGGAGTCAGGAGTGAGGTATTGGTGAGCGCCAGCGTGCCTGTTCCCTCCTTGTGGAAATCGCCTACGCCAGTAATCACAGTGCTGATGACTCTCAAAGTGGACTGGTCGGTCTTGAAGTAGCCGTTGCCGAGGAGGTTGACTTCGCCAAGTCCCGTTACGAAGTCCGTTACGACCGTAGGGGAAGTGGAGTTCACATCTGCAATCAGCCGCCCTGAATTCACGTTCAAGCGTGAATCGGCTTTGATAAGGCGAACGCCGGCTCCATAGAAGGTGCTCGCGGTTGAATGTCCGACGGTGAGCTCGCTGATCCCCGTACCATTTCCCAGGTTCACTGCGGAATTGACGCCTTGTAAGTACAGTGTGTTCTGGCTCGATGTAGCACCGCTGAAAATATCGAAATGATTGCCACTGGCCGTGCTATCGACAGCCGTACCGCCCGTCGCCGTGCCACCGAACGACAAGGGGGTATTTTGTCGAAACGAAAGCGTCGAACCGACACCCGTCACTAAGATATAGTTGTTATCAGCACCGGTGCCAGATCCGACAAAATTACTGTTTGCAAACGCCAAAATAGCATTGGCGTCGCCGCCGCTATCGATTTGTAGGTAATTCCCGCTCGATCCAGCCACTGCACCTATCTGAAGAAGCGCGCCAGCGCCCACAGCGGGATCGAAATTGAGCAATGAAGTATTTCCAGACACTTGGGCATAGTTGGCGTCCCCACCATTCGCTCCCATGACGAGTCGTTTGGGAATCACAGTGCCGCCCGCGCTTATGAGTAAACTGTTGCTGCTACCCGCCTCGCCAACATTGATAGCGCTACCGCCAGAGAGGCTGCGATCGAGCGTTGACCCCGAGCCCGTGACTGTGAGGGAATTGTTGTTTGCTCCTGCGTTGACGCCAATTTTCCAGGTTCCGGTGCCCTCGCCCCTGGATAAGAAATACGCACCATTTGAAATCTCCATACTGTTGGAGGAGGACGAGACACCCAGTTGGAAGGTACCGGTGGCTCCAGGGCCGTTGAGTCGTTGCCTTACCGTTGGAGCAGTTGCAGTTCCCGGACTCGAAATGATGACACTGTTGCCACCGAACGTAGAGGCGCCGATATCTAATGCACCCATCAGTAAACGTCCGGTTTGCACACCATTAACATCCGTATAGGCAGGACTGGTGCCAGTAAGACTCAAGATGTTATTTGCCGACGTTTGCCCTATGGCGGTGCTGCGTATGTTGTCGCCTCTGTTGATCTGGGAGGAACTTCGAACTTTTACGAACCCAGTGACATTCAGTTCTCCGCCTCCTTCAACAGAGAGCTTTCCAGTCGTATTGGCTACATCCGCGTCACCCAAAAGAAAAACATTGCCGGTGATGATTGCCTCGCCCAAGTTGGTCTTGGCAAGCACATTTCCCTGGCCGGAAACAGTCGGAGCTGTCCCGATCGTCCCGAAATCGGCATTGATCGTACCAGTTTTGCCCGCGTCCGCACGGAGCGTAAATGTAGATGTCGTAGTGGCAAAGCCAATCACGCCTGGTCCATTAACGACGGCGTCATCGCCGCTGAACCGGATGGAACTTGGATATACCGTGCCGCTGATGCTCGCCACATCGTTATCGATATTAAATCGAGCGATGTTGGTGGGACCATTGGCCAGGTTCCAAGGATCCGCCGGCGGAGAGGTCATCGTCGGGGGATTGGTCAAAGACCAGTTGGTGTTGGACGTGTCCCAGGTAGCGCCGCCGGTTGGATAGGTTCCGCTTGTTCCAGCAAACCAGAATAACTCTGCCGCAGTAGCCACGTTTGACTGAGCCGAAATCACCATGCAGGTCATCGTGACAAGGGATACAAAAACCCCCGATCGTGATTTAATCGCCATCATTAGACGCCTCGAGTACAGAAAGGAAATGCAAGCACAGAATTGAGAAGAAAGAAAGCCGACGTGACTCATTCTCTGTGGTCAAACGCCCAAACAGTCCAGATAGCACAATCAATCTGGCACAGAACGAAAAACGATTAGGCGTTTGATGGCGCAGTGAACGATTGACTTTTACAGGTCATTCAACACCCAACAGATAAGCGGGTGAAACTTTTCGCAGACAGAGATTTCATAGATTCAGGTGACTAGAAGACGGCGCTCTTGCCTTAACACCGTCTTGACCTAAATATCATC
>JAIOPX010000301.1 GCA_021413705.1 Planctomycetota bacterium
GAACTGGGCACGAGGGCCGGGATCCGGTCGCGAACCGGGGCCATCGCTCGGGCACGGATGTAGCCCCGAGCTTCGGCCACGTCCATGTCGAACACCTGGTCGCGGACGCGATTCCAGACTTCCGATTGGCAGGCCTCGGAAACCGTGCGCACCAAGGTTGCCAATTGGAGTTCGAGGGCAGGGCGGCGGCGAAAAAAGGAGAGCAGATTCATATCGCGTCCTTGCGGGTGCTGATGTGCCTTGTTATGGATCGTGCAAGCCCCAATGCGGTCTTCAGCCCAACTTGCCAAGTGGCATTGGGGAATCTCGCCAAACCCGAGGGGACTCCCCATTTCAGTCCGCAAAGGACAAAATGGATAAAGGAAGCAGACCTTGACGCCAAAGTCCGAAAGCCTTATATGTAGCCGCTTTAGTTGGCACAACTTGCCCGATCGGCAAAGTTGCGTTGCTGGAGCGATTGTCTGCCGCCTTGAGGGGCGGGGAGGCAATCGTGCGATTGATAGTTTGATTTACAGTGAACCCAATGACACCATGCGATGTCCAGTCTCTTCAGGCGACCTCCAGGGGCGTTGCCTGAAGAAGACGGGGCGTTGCGGGGGAGATGAGGAACAGAGAAGAGAGTATTTCCAAGGGGTCAGTCCCATTTTTGTTCCACAAAAATTAGGACCGTCCCCAACTACATGGCGCCGTAGGCAAGTGGCTAAGCCAGCTGATTGCAAATCAGCCACCCCCGGTTCGAGTCCGGGCGGCGCCTCTAGTTTTTGCGAGAGTTATCGGGGTTCCCCCCCTCTTCTGGTACAGGCGCGCTACTGAGCGCGCTACTAGATTGGCCCGCCAACTCATGTGCTTCCCAAAGAACATTGGCCGTCCGCTCGGCATTGCGTCCGACGTAGTACCGCATCGTGGTCTCAATCGACTCGTGGCGCATTAGCTCCATCAGGATCTGCGGCATCACCCGGCTGGCCCACCGCTCTCCAAAGGACCGCCGCAGGTCGTGGGCGCTGGCAAACTTCAGCTTGCCCGAGGTGCTGACCTTCACGCCGGCAGCCTTGCCCATGGACGCAATACGCGCTCCCGCTTTGTGGTCTCCGACGTAGCCGGTTTCCGTTCTGTTTGCTCGCTGGGATCGGGGCTTGAAGATAGGGCCGTGACGGTCGGCTTTAGGGGTGGCCAAAAGGAACTCCGCAAACTCTGGAGCCACTGGCAGAATGCGGTCCCGGTTACCCTTCTCCAAGCCGGCTGGGATGCGGAGCATCGGGCGGCGACCGTCCAGTTCAATCGAGAGCTTGTCGTTGCGGTCCCAATACAATTCCAACGACTCTGCCAAACGTAAGCCCGATAACCATAACCCGCGTAAGAAGTGTCGCCAAGACTCGATAACCTCGACCACCTCCTCAATGTCATTAGCCAGATCCTGGGGCGTATGTCCGGCCGCCTTGCAGATGCCCAGGGCCTCGTAACTATCCGCCTCCAGGCGAGGTCCGACGTGGCCATCGTCAGCCAGGCTGACAACCAGCCGTTGATACTGCTGCTCGTTGCGGACGCCGGCTCGCCGCGGTGGCTTTCCTTTCGGAGCCGGGAAGAGAGCAACCCCCACTTTCGTCAACAGGCGCTCGAATTCCTCCAACGTGATTGGCCGCCCCTTCATTACCTTCGATCCCTTTGCCCGCTTGGGCATATCGATATGGGGGGCACGGTCAAGCAGCTTTTGCCGTTCAGCCCACCGAAGCGCCGCCTTGAGATGAGCGAGATAGCTTTTGATTGTGGCCTCGGACCGCGGCCCTCGCTGCTTTCGCTTTGGGTTCAGATCGGTCGTGTCACGGAGCGTCGCGGCAAACTGAGAAATTGCACGCTCCGTTAGGTCGGTCAGATCACGCGGCTTTATGATCCTCTCTACCATATCGAACACTGTGCCATACGAATGCTCACTCGTAGCAGCCAGGGATCTAAGAGCTTCGGTCTCATAGCGCTCCCGAAAGTTGTCCCATGTGGTTTCCTCAAAGTCTGCGCGGCGGGCTTGCAGTTCGGCTTCAAATGTCGCCGCCACTCGCTCAGCTTCCTTTCGGCTGCGCGCCTTGCCATCGTTGAGGATGCCGGTGCTGCGCGTCTTGACTTGCCCGTTCCGGAGATCGTGCCACCGCATCTGATGGTACTTGCGACCCATCTCGATCACGGACACAGAAATCTTCTGTCTTCTTTGTCGCATAGTTATTTTCCTCCCTTTCGTTGTTTGCTTTGTTGGATCAATTCCCGCGCTGCCTTCAACTGCATAGCGTCGCAGGATCTTTCTTCAGCGTTGCCAGCGGCCTCGAACTCCGCATCGTGGTAGAAGGTGTAGCGATCCAATTCGCTACTGTCCTCCTCAACCAGTGGGATCAGGAGCAACGCTAGGCAGGACAATACCTCTAGCGGTCCATCCTCGATCGTGATGCTGTATTCGCCGACCTGGATTTGCCAGCACTCATTCTTCTTGAACGGATCCGAGATGCGTATGTCCAGCGGCCGCGGTAGTTCATTGGGCACGGCGATGGAATAGCGCAGCTTTCCTTCGCCGTGGAAGCGGGGGCCGGCAAGTTTCTTGGTTTGCTTTTTCATGACCGGACCTCCGTCAGTCCCTCGAATGAACCGATGGCCATGTACGCGAATGCCTGCCGAGGGATCGAGAACTGGGGCTGGCAACAGACGCAAACGTCTTGCATGTTGGCCAGAACACGAAGCGACCAATCAACGTAGCGGTCGCACCGTTGGGGCGGGCCGGATCCGCTGATGGTAATTTCCCCGTCGCCGATGTCGATCGTCAGACTGGCCTGCTGGTCTCGCTCGAATCGAGACTGCCGCTGTAGCGCCAGTTGACTTGCCGGCTTGGCGAACGTGCCGTCATCGGTAACACAGTCGCGGCCTGACAAGCATTCCTCAAGAAAATGGACCGCTTCAGGAGAGAGTCGGAATCGATGCATGGCATGATCCCTTTCCGCTGCGAGCGCAGCAAAAAAGCCGGAGCCCCGGACTACCGTTGTAGTTGGCACCAAGGTGCCAAGCGCGTGCCTCACGACACGCGCACAGTCGTCCGGGGTTCCGGCCTTTTTCAAACATCAAACGTATCCTTGGTTTTTTCTACGCTGGCCATTGTGGCTGGCCGAGGGCCTTAATTCAAGACCGATCCGCCTGTTTGCCAAAACGGCAGCCATAGGATCGCTCGTGTTGCACGATCGCCAACCCACTCGACCTGGGAGACCTGCCTTTTGTCGGATCGTTTGGGCCGGCTCCGACATGCCTGGTCAACCGATTTGCTTGGTATGGACCGTCAACAGGATGCCCGCAGTATCGAGATTTTCCACAGCCTCGCGATCTCCCACCGGCAACACCTCATACACCTTGCGAACTCCTCCGAGCGTCTCGTGAATCTCGGCACCCTTCCGCAGCATCACGTCTCCCAGGTCGGAGGCCACGATCGTCCAGTCCATCATCACGACGCTGGTCCGCTGGCCCAGCTCATCGACCACCTCATACGTTTCCTCGACCGGCGTGGCCACGACGTCGGACAGGATCCGTGAGCCTTGGTGTATGTCGATCGTTCGCCCGGCAGCCGGCTTGAGTTGTTCGCCCAACCAGGCGGCGCCGCTTTCTAACACGTTCATTCGTTGATCCTCCGGGCAAGCAGAATTCCTGAGTGAGTCGATGGCCAGCGTGGCTCTTACGTAGACGCAAGGTTGCCGCGGAGTCTTTGCTGAAACGCCTTTCGCATCCGGCTGATAGCGATTGTCTTTGGCGGCTCTTCCCAGCCGCCGGCAGACAGGGGAATGAAAACGTCCGTTTTGCGCGAGGGCTGCCACGTCTTGCGTTCCTCAAGGTAGCCGCGGCGGGTGGCGGTGTAGCGATCCGCCAGACCCTCATCAAAATCCAACGCCGCCGGATCCGTAGGACAGCCGGCCTTAATTGCCGCGGTGCCAGCCGGTGTCACCGACCAGCCAACGCTACCCCTACGATCGGCGCAGGTTCTGACCAGTCCAGCAGACAACAGGGGAATCGCAAACTCCTCTAGGTCCACGGCCTCGGCACTCGTGTAGTCGGCCAGATTGCCGAGGATGTAATTCTCCAGGATGCTACGTTCTTCGCCGCCCATTTTCTGAAGCAGCAGCAGCAAGGACCAGGTCTCTTCAATGGTGTGCGTTCGGGCGTATTCACGGGCGTACCATTCCCCTTTGGGTGTGAATCGCAGGTTCACACCCTGTGTCCGGCCGCCGACGATGATCAGCCCCCCAGCTTTCAGGTTGCTCATCGCCTCGGAAAACTCGGCACGCTGCTTGCCGCCACCGCCCCCGGTGAAGGGCAGTCCGGTGAGCGGATATTTGTCACGTCTCTCGTAGACCGCGACCAGGGCCGCATTGTCGGTCGATCGGAACGGGATAAACGTGGCATCGAGTAGGGCGAGCAGGTCCACTAAAATCTCACGCTCGACCTGGGAAGGGGTCACCATGGTTGGGGCTCCGTGGGGTTGGGAACAAACAAACAATCGAACTGTGTCTGGGACGCGCGAGATGACGGTGGGAAACCTCGCGCAATGGGGGGCTGGAAGGACCCAAACACCCCCAGGGGGCCAAGGTTAAGTGCTACGGGCTACATGTTTAGGTTGTGCCGCAAATCCTGATCTGGATGTGATCCACAGCAGCCTCTCCGCCGGCGACGGTTCCCGATGCCTGATTGACATTGAAGACGACGTTGTCGAAGTTCACGGCCCACGAAGTGGCCGTGCCGCCTACCTTCGACGTAGCCATGCCCATGTTGATTAGCCCACCAGCAGCCGTGAAGTCTGGCGTAGCTGGCCCGAATCCGTCCTGCTTGGTGAAGTCGCCGGCCTCCAGTGTGAACGGGTGGGTTCGTTGCGTGTTGTCGGTAGTGGTGAGCGTTGCAATCTGGGCCGTGTAGGCCGTGCTGGCTTGGATGAGAATGATATGAATGCCAATGGCCTCGCCGATAACAGAAGGCCCGGCGCTGGCATGGAGTGTGTCGATGCTGCCGCCCAGGTGATCGAATGCCCCTTGGGTCGATGGATTCCACGAGCCGCCTGACCTCAGCAGTTTCACGAAACCATCGAAACCGTCCGCACCATTCAGGGCGACGGCGTTGGCACCCGTCGGATCGGCGTTGCCGGCCGATGCCGAACTCGCGCTCCCAGACCAGGCCACGGACCCGCTCCAATGCGTCGTCCAGTCGGGGGATGGGGCCGAATCGTTGATAACATTCGTCGAGTTAAACGGGTCGCTCGCTCCGATGTACTGCGCGGCCAGCACGACACCAAAATCGCCCGCCAGCGTCTGCGCTCGTGAAGCCGTGGTCAGAAAACGGTAGATCATCTTCTCGTCACTCTCCGGCCATGCAAGCGGCGATGCCTGGTTGTCGGCCTGCACCACTCCACCCACCACGAGCTTGACGGCGTGATCCTTGACGAGGGATAGGGTTCGATCCCCTGTGTCTCTTCGCTCGATCGTGACGTGTACCACCTTGGGAACGAATCCGCCGGCGGGTGAGTATGCCCCATCCATCTGAAGGGCTTTCAGATAGTTGGTAATCATGCCGTTCTGGTTTAAGTCGTAGTTCGAGGCGTAGGTGTCGTTTGAACTGATCGCATCGCCGGCGTCTTCCCACGCCTTCGTGCCGACGGCCGTGTCATTGGAGAACGTCGTAAGATTGTACGGACCGTAACACACCGTCAAACCATAGTGGTCTGAAATGGTGTTGTCGATGTTGATGAGCTTCCAATTCTCGATCGTCGAATAGTTATTGATGATTGTGTTGAGTTGATTATCGTAATCCGTGGCCCTGTGAACAAACCGTACAATAAGTTCTTGCTCACCCGAACTATCGACCGGTGAAAGGATCTCAAACATACCGATTGGGCCCGATGACAACACCACTTGGCCATCTACGGGATTGGCGTAACAATGTGCCGTGTCAGTCACGTTGATGATGGCTGTACAAACACCGCTAGCGAACGCTTCGGCGATCTTTCCATCCTTGCAGGCGTCTCGCAGCAAAACGCAACCGCGAAGCGGCTCGGCGGGGACATCGCCGGCGAACCACAGCTCGCGCGGGTAGATTTGTCCCAGCAGGTGGACGCCGACCTGGAGGCATTGGCCTCGCAATAGAGGGCTGCCGGAATCGTTGCGAACGCTTACGAGGTTGGCCTTCTCCCTCAAATGTGACTCGCCGGCACCGCGGCGGCCAAGGGCATTGGCTTGGTGAGCGTTGGCCGCATCAATGATCTCATTGATCGAAGTAGACTTGTAGAGCGGCGTCTGGTTGAATTGTTGCCCAGATCGTACTTTTTCGATCATCTCTAACTCCAGCCGAAAGCAGATGCGAAATTGAGACCGTCATAAACGCGCTCGATGTGGACGACCTTAGGCTTTGTGGCGGGGCCGTCGTCTGCGTCGACTCCTCTCTCGAACTCGACCCAGGCATAATGCCAGCCGAGCTTGACGATGTTCTGAATCTCGCCGAATTTCAGATCAGTTGCATTGGCACTGCCGGCGAAATGGTAGCTCGCTTCGGCCTCAGTTTGAGTGCCGTCCCCCCCAGTAGACCCCAAGAACAATAGTTCTCCGGGAGCGAATTCTAGGTACGTCTCGGAGTTGAATCGACCGGTGCAGTTGGCCAAATGCTTGGCTCGCCCAATGGTCACGAGTCCCTGTGGATGCCGGACGTCCACAGATAGTTTCAAACACGGAATAACAATCTCGGTCCCTTCTACGTCGCCATCAGGCTTGACGCCGATCGCGCCTTCGTGGGGATTCTTATTTCCCATCGGCCCGATTTCTCCGAGCGCGATCCAGCTTGAAATGTGTTCCTTCGCACATTTGACCTTGGCCGTGGCTCCCGTCGTGTCGTATCTGAACGTCCACGAGCCGCTTTCCTTTTTCCTCGGACCATAAGGGACCGTGACCGTGTAGTTTCTCCAGCCGACTGGATCGATCCTGATATCCTGTCGATAGAGCAACCCAATCGGCGTGGCGACAGCCGGCGGTGTGACATTCAAGGCAAACGCGGAGACAATCGAATCATCCTGCTCGCCGCTCGCTGTGTAACGATAGGTGAATGAGGGCGGATCCTTGGTCGAGGAACGCGAGTCAGGACGTTCTCTGAAAGTATCTGAGGTGAGTGTCATGTTCAGTGATTCGTGTTAAGCGATGGCCCCACGCATTTGAACTTCCATTAGAAGTTTTTCGTTGAGCTTGCGGATCTCTTCTTCCTTCCTCAGCAATCCATCGAGCCTGCTGACGACAGGTTGCATACTGGATTGGCCTTGAGCGGCCAGGGCAGCGGCAGAGAAGCTGCCAATGAGCTCCTGGCGTGATGCCCCAATGTCTCCGATGCCTCCCACATCGGGCTTGTTTTTAGCCTTGTCGTTATCCCGGTCCCGGCGGAGCCGCTCGGCATCGGCAATGAGCTTGCCCAGTTCCTTTTTGGAATCAGATAAGCTGTTGTCTGCCTGTCCACTTCCTCCGGCCGTGGACCTGCGGAGCTTGTCGAGGGCCTCGGCGGTGTTCCGTCGTGATTCTTCCGTGGCACTTTTCAGAAAACTTGTTGCAGGCGCCGTCCACGAATCGACGATCTTTCCGATTCCGCCAACGGCATCTTGCGACGGCAGCGGAGAGTTCATGTTCTGATCCAAAACAGCCTGGTTGGCCTGGATCGCTGACTCTGCCTCCTGAATCGCCCGGTCCCTGTCTTTGCCAGGCTTCATCTTGGCGTTCACATCTTCAATCCGCTTGCGCCATTTCTCGTTGGCCTCCAACATTCGACCAGCCATCTCATCGCGGCTTCTGAGGGCCTCTGCGTCGAGGGACCGCATGTCCTGGCCGACCAGGGCCGTCATGAAAGAATCTCCGCGGGCGGATTTGCTCAGGGCGCCGCCGGCCGCCTTGACTACCACCTGCTTCCAGGCCGCGATGATTCGGTTGCACGCATTTACGAACGTCGCGACGATACCCTCGGTGAAGGACGTCCATGCCATCCTGAGCCCATCGATCACCGTCTCCCAGACGCCGGCCAGATCGCCGTTAGCGAGCTTGGAACCGATCGAGCCGAGGAAATCTCCGATCTGTCCCCCGACGGCATCCTTGATTCCAACCACCGCCTGCAGCAGCGCGACCTTGAGCCCCGCGAATGCGATCTTGCCGGCCAATGCAAGTTCGCCGGCTTGGAGTGCGTCGACGATTCCGCCAAAGGTTGCCTTGAACGTGGCCCCCAGCTTGCCCAGGAATCCCATGAACGCCTGGCCGCTCTGTGTGTATTTTGCCCAGGCGATCGCGCCGCCAGCGAGTGCTGCCGTCAGCAGTCCCAAAGGTGACAGCACAACAGAAACCACCGAAGCAATACCACCCAGGGCGAGACCGACGGCGGAGATGGTCAAACCTACGGCCGTGATAGCGGCCCCAGCGATTGTGACCCCAGCGCCAACCATGGCGATCGTGCGGAACAATTCCCCGTTCTGCTTGATCCACTGGTTCACCGAAACCATCACGTTCTTGACGATCGTGGACGCATCCCGAAGCGGCTCGAACAAAGCAGCTCCGATATTGAAGCTGCCGGCGTCGAAGATCTCTTTCAAATCCTGGAATGCATCGCCCAGTTCGTCAGCGTTGGCGATGTCTTGCTCGCTGGGGGCCAGTCCCAGGTCACGGAACTTTTGACGCGACGCGCTGAGGGCATCGATCATCGGCAGCAGCTTGGTACCGCTCTTGCCAAAAATATCCATCGCCGCCGCGGCCTTCTTGGTTGGATCCTTAATGCGTGAGATTGAATCCGCCGCTTTGTTGAATTGCTCTGCTGGATTCAATCCATTCATGTCGACAAAGGCATCGCCGATCTCAACAATTCCATTCTTCGATGCCCCGATTGTTTTCTGCATTTTGCGAGCGCTGGCTTCGACGTCCGTCAAGTCTGCGTCCGCCTGCCTGGCGGCATACCCAAGCTCGGCCAAATCCGATGTCGCAATCCCGGTCCGGCCGGACATGTCGGTCAATGCTGATCCGACGTTCACAAACTTGTTGACCGCCAGAGTCAACGGCGCCAGCAGAGTTGCCCCAGCGCCTGCGATGGCACCACCGAGAGTGGCCAACCCTCCCCCAAAACTTTGCAGTTGACGGCTGGCGGATTTGAGACCTTTCACAAACGCGCTATCGCGCAGCATCAACGCGACATAAGCGCGTCCAGCCAAAACATCGCCGCGTCCCATGGTCATCCCTTCCGTCTACATATTCGCAAAGAAGTTGGGGTCGTAATCCTCAATAACTTCGGGTGGATTGGCGATGGCTCCGAGGATTTCCAGCTTGCCGGTCGCCATCCAAATTAACTCTCTCAGCGTCAAGCCGTAGGCGGAGATGCCACAATAGCCGGCGAGTTTGTAGCATTCGATGGCAGGGTCAGTGCTTCGTCGAGTGCCGTGTCGAGCTTCGCCCGAATTGAAGCTCTCGCGCGATCGTCCAGCGTCGGCTCGTTCAGCCTCTTCATCGTTTCTTCTACCCCTATCTCCCGATGCTTCCGGTTCACTGCCGCGTTCGCCTTCATCAGGATCCGGCTGCGCGGAGGGATAAAATTTAGGATGGCCTCTTGAAGCGCTAAACCGGCCGGTTCAATCGTGTCGCCATCGCCGAGCACGTCCACATAGAACGACTCTTCTGTCATTTCGCGAACTGCGATCTGCTTGCGGCACAAACTGTAAATCACTAGGCATATAAGGGCGGGATCGCTGCCCAACCGATTGAAAGTCTCTGTGGGCAAATCGCCCATTAGGAACTCCGGATCGATGTCCTTGCGAATCGCCATGATGGCCGGCGCGTCGATGGCCAGCCGCCACTCCCGCCCGTCCTTGTCCTTGAATTGATGCATGTTGGTCTCCAGTTGATTAGGTTTGAAAGCCAGCTCCCGGCACAGCACGCACCGGGAGCCAGCAGAAGGAGCCCCGCGCCACGAGCGCGGGACATGGAAGTCTAATACTCGCGCATCTCGCGAAGCAGCTCTTCTGACTGTCGGTGGACGTCGGCGATCGCAACCTCGACCATGGAGACGCTCCGCTCACACTCGGCAATCTGGCGGTCCCGCAATTTTCTGTCCTCCGGATCGCGGCCAGGCTTATAATCGCGCCACCGGTCGCGTTCCTTCAGGTGGCGCTGTTTTTGCGCATCGAGTCCCAGCAAGGAAGACGACAATCCATGCAGTCGCTCCGTCATTTCCTTTTCGGGGTGATTCGCGAGTAGCTCCTGCTCAAGCGCGCCCAGTTTGAACATTTCGTCCTTCAGAATCTCTCGTCGAAACTGTAATGGCGCCGTCGCTGCCTGATGACAATTAACTGCCACGTCCAGTTCGGCGTTTGCTTCGTCGATGCGTTGCTTGAGCGCGGCGTACTCTTCCTGCACCGCCGGCAGAGTGGCCAGTCGCTCGCGAATCTTTGCCCGGGCCTGAAGCATCATCACCAGTTGGCGGAAGTAGCCGGGCGTGCGCTTACTCCGTTCGCAGGCGGCCATGATCTGCTCGGTGGTGACCTCTCTGCCGTCGGCGGCAGCGCGGGCCAACTGGACGAAGTCGCCCGCGGCTGTGGCCACCGCCGTCTCCGCTGCCGCAATGTTATCCTCGATAGTGTCACTGCTCTGAGTCATTTCGCGCTCCAAGTGTTGACCGCCCCGGGGTGTGCTTGCATCCAGATTTCCAAATCGCGGTACCAGGCCGCCTCAAAGCCGGCCGGCAGGGGTGTGGCCTCGATCTCCGCGAACGTGGCCTCGGCCATCCGCAGCGGCTCGCTGCCTAAAGCCTGCCAATAGAAGGCTGCGCTGCTCAGGTCATACTGATGACCAGTGAGCCCACCCAGCGGCAACGCGATGCGATCGAGCAGGCACAGCCGCCACCAGAGATGAAACAGCCGGCGATGCCACTGGATGTCGTGGTGCGGTGCCCAGCGCGGCCTGTCGTGCGCCGGCTCGGATCGTGCCCAAACCTCAATCGCGGCCATCTCCGCCGCGCAGTTCTCCTGAGTCGGCGCCACGTCGGCGATCGGTGTGTGCGGCAGAACGTGAGCAACCTCGTGGATCAACGTCGCAAGATGCTGCTCGCGAGGCTGGCCATCGGCAACGAAGACGATCGCCGGCCCCGGTCCGCGCCAATGGCCGTCCTGCTCAAGCTGTTGACGTAACGGCTGGAGACACCAGGCGACGTAAGCCAGTGTGTCCACCGGCCTGGGCAGCGTGGGCAGCGTCCGCGCGTGCAACACGTACAACGGTGCCGCGGTCAACTCAGGAGCCAAGCGCATGCCCAGGTTGCGAGCCTCGCTCAGCAACACATCCTCCAGTTCGATAATGGGGTGTGGCGTCATTCGCCAATCGATCCTTTCCACTCACCGCCGATCCGCGGTATGGCTCGATCGAGGGCCGGCCCCATGAACTCCCGCTGCGGAAAATCATCGCCGTGAAAAGTCTCGCCATGCTCATGGGCGGCGCCGGCCTGTCCCACGACGCTGGCCCGGGGTCCAATCACGGCGCCATTTTCATCGACGGCGTATGCGATCGAGCGAGGCAATAAGCCGCCGGCGGTGTGTGGCGGCTCACCTGGCTCGCTCGGTGCGTCACTCCGCTCGATCGATGCCATTGCGTCTTTTCTGATGCTGGCCGCGGCGTGGCCGAAGTTGCGGAATGCAGCCTTCTTCGCGGCGTCCGCAACGCGGTGCAACTTGTCTTCGGTTCGGATTTTGATCATCGCGGCCGGCCTCCCCGAAGTGCTTCCTCGCGTGCCGTCGCGAAGTGCAACGATCTCAGGAGCGTCTCCGCGTGTACCAGAGCCTTGCAGGTGTCAGCCGCTAACTCGGCTGTTTGCGAATTAGCATCCGCACAAAATGGCGCAACTACTTTTGTTCGGCCGTCGCCAATGGCAACGATAATCTCACCTAAGCTGGTCATAGTGTTCCTTCCAAAAAGCTCGCCTCGTTTCCTTGTCGGCTTTGCGCCGCTGCCGCTGTACGGCCGTGGCCAGCGCGAACTCGGCCCCAAAGTACTTGACCTGGCTTTCCGCCATCGCCGCGGGATCAAAGCCACAGCTCAAGATGTAGTTTTCCAGATCGCCGGATGCGGCAACACGAATCTGATTGCCCTCATCCGCGCCTTGCGTTACAAACGCCAAGCCGGCGAACGTGCTGTTGCGAAAAACATAAAGAGGGCCGGCAAGCTGGCGCCCATTGACCGTGACGGTCTGGCCATCCGGGATGAACGTCTTGCTGTCCATGCTGCCGGCTTCTAGCGACAACTCCCACCGGAACCCGTTCCTTGCGCTGCCCAAGACCTCTTCTCGCCAGCGCGTCTGACATGACAGCAGGCCGGCAATCTCGACACGCTTGCCGTCGTTGTTAAATTCGGCCACATGACCGACTCGCTGATTGCGCACGTGGTCGAGATTCGCCACGATATTTCGCATCGGCTTGAGTCCCGCTAGGTCAAGCACGTAGTCATAATCGAGCCGCGGAACCGCCGTGTAACCGGGGAGCGGTCCGCCGCTGTAGACAATGCCACAGAACGTCGGCACGCTGTCGGGATCCTGGGCGAGCGCAACCGCGTGGCGGTCTCCCTGGGGGGCCGTCTCATCGCTAACGCTGATCTGAAATGTTCGCATTGGATCGGTCTCCACGTTCGGCATCCTAGTCGTTGTCCGGGTCGATGATTCCAGTGAGTGGAATTCGTTTTGCGAGGATGCGGAAATACGTAGAACACTCCTTGCAAGAGACCTGCCTCAGGACCGTGCCGTCCCCCTGGTCATCCGTGTGAACGAACGTGTACTTGGATGCTTTGCAGTTTGGACATTTCGGCATCGGCAAAATAAAGTGCTGGACGATGGGCGTCTGCGACCAATCGACGCGGTCTTTTTTGGGTTCAGATTTCCTCACGCCAAACCTCCCGGCCATAGCTCCGCCAGGAATGCATTGCGTATGTGACTTCGTCGAAGCGAAAGCGAAGCCGGCCCCCAGCAGCCGGCGGACAGGGGCTCGATCTGGGTCCGTCGCTGCGGCCACCATCGTTCCCTCGCCTCAAGCTGTTCCTGAAACACGCGGTTGTAGAGACCGACCAGCCTCTTGTTTGCTGAATAACCTTGAGCGAACGAAGGGCGACCGGATGCGATGGCTACCTTGCCCGCGGCCGTCAGCCGGTAACCCACTCGGCCAGTGTCGTCCGAGCCCGACAACAACAAACCCCCAACCAACAGCGGCAGTGCGGCATTTTCCAATGTCGCAATCTGTCGGGTCAGCAGGTGCGCGTGAGGCAATCCAAGGATCTCATCCTCCCGGGCGTACTGATCGCCGGCGGCAATATCGTCGATCAACGGCAGCAACCTCCACGCTGTGGCGATCGTGGCCGTGCAGGCCAACTCCCGGACCAGTTGCTCACCAGGCGGCATGAGTCGCAACCGCGGCCCCTGGGGGCTGACGGTGGACACGATAGCGCCGGCTATCACCAGCGCCGTACGGGCCTCCCGATGCTCCGCAGTGCCGTCCCCCACGAAGAGCAAACCAGCAGAACGATAAGCCGACCGTCGCTCCTCCACCGCCGCCGCGGTGCTGGGGGAGTCAGCGCGTTGCCGACGGACCGGGATGTACAACGCATCGACGTGCCCCAACACTTCGACCAGGATCCGAGCCTGGGCAGGTGATACCCGCATCATGGCCGTCCCCCGGCCGGACCGGCAATGAACTCCTGGAAGCGAGTGCGAGTCTCCTGGTCGGCCCGTTGCCACCACATCACGAGTTGCTTGTACGGGTCGATGGCCGGCGGCTTGGTTGCGGGCTTCTTATTCTTCGATTTGGTCGCCGCTCGTGATGCCTTAGCTGACCGCTTCGCCAGCGATCGGGCCGCGGCATGAACCGATAGTTGGCCGGCTTCCACGGCCTGGACGACAGACGGCTTTCCGCTCGCCAATACGCGGGCCGCAGCGTCGATCGACTTGCCCGAAACTTTCACCGCTGCGCCGGCGGCGTCGCGAGCGTCGCCAGACACTCCCGGAACATTTGCCGGAAGTGTTTTCTTTTTTCCAGGGGCCGTCTGCCCATGCTGCTTTTGCCGGGCCTTGGCCTGCTGTTTGAATATCTCCAGGGCCTTGGCGCCGATCATTGCCCGTTGCGAATCCGTCAGGTGCCGGCGTGTGAGATTGAGTGACAGCACGTACCGCACAGGATCCGGAACGTCGGACGGTGAAAGATCCTTGCGCCGAACGTCAAAGCCAAGTTGCTGGCAAGCCCGCCAGCGATTGCGTCCGTCGATGATCTGGTCGCCGAGGAACTCGACCGGAACGGACTGGCCATTGGCGCGGATGTCTTCGACCAGGTCAGCGAACTCCTGGCCCTCTAGCAGCGGGAACAACGCCGCGGCAACGTGGAACGGCGGTTCTGTTGTGATGGTGGCTTTCACTTTCTTTTTCTCCCGCTGCTTACAGGCCAGACCACGTCTTCCGCGCCACACAAACGCTTGAAACGATCGAAAAAATACGCGCCCGGACTGCGCAGTGTTCCGCCTTCGGATTTGCGATCAATGTCGTCCAGCAGTTCTTTTAGCCGCTCACGACTGACACGCTTCCCCAGCACGTCCCCCAGCACAACGCACTCGGCAGCGCGGTGAGCAATCGACGGGTCCATAAGGCCGGCGCCAGGCATTTCGCGGCTATCGCAAAACGCTTTGATCGTCCTGGCCAGCTTTTCCTTCTCGGCAAGCTGCTGCTGGCGGGTCCGCGCGGGATCGAACGCGCGAGAAAGCTCGAGCATCACCTGGCTTGCCGGGACGGGATCGTCGTAGCGCTGCTCTAGGTTACTAGCGCCATCGGCCATGGCGATGGGATCGGGTTGTCGATGGGGGATGGGCGTTGCGCGTGCTTCGCCTCTATGGCCATGGCCATGGACACGCGCGAAGCAACCCGCGTGCCGATCGCCGGCCTCCGCCGCTTCGCGGTCGGCCAGCCGCTGCGCAACTGCTGCCGCATCGGTCATTTGCGGTTGGGGTGTTTTATTTTTTTCGGGTGCCGCGGCGGCATCTGCCATCGGCGCTTCTGTCGTCAGAAGCGCCGATGAACCGGGCATGAGAAGCACATTCGGCGCTTCTGACGGCTCATCTGTCGGCGCTTCTGTCGTCAGAAGCGCCGGCGGATCCTCATCGTAGAACTGGTCGAAGAATAGTTGGGGCGACGTGATAACCGCTCTGATGCCCCGCTGCTTGGCTACCTCATAGGGATCGTGCAGGTCCAGCAGGAGCCGTCCCTTTTCCCGGCCGCGCAACGTGATGAATCCTGCGCCGCGCTTGGGAGTGGTGTGCTGCTCATACTCGTGGTCGCCGAGCGCATCGAGGTACCGATCCACTGATCTGGCACTTGTCCGTTGCCACTCGGCAATCTGGCCAACGTGGACTCTGAGCCCGCTAACCGGTTTGAACCCGGCATACTTCCATAGGTACCAGTGGCAGATCTTCGCGCCGTCGCGAATGTCAGAGTCGCGGACCTGGGGATGCGCAATCACAGCGTCCGGGTCAGTGAAGAGCCGATCGGCTTGTTGCCCTTTGCGGGACTGCTGTGTAATATCCATGTGCCTGATTTCGATTGACCGGGTCGGCGCCACATACGCCGGCCCGGTTTTTGTTTAGGGGGCTTCAGCCGGGTGATCAGCCTCGGCTGGGTCAGATAATCGCAAGAGCCACGCGATGCCATCGCTTCCCAGCACCAGGGGCTGGCGGCCTACAGTCCGCATCGGTAGCGGGATACCCTTTCGCCGCGCCTCCCGCGCCGTGTTGCTGCCCAGGCCAATCGCACGAAGGAATGCGGCCCGGGTATAGATCCGAGCGGGATCTATGAAGCCGTCGGCTGGCGTGGAGCGTCTGCTCATGACTGAGCCCCTGCCTCTCCTGCCGCACGCGCGGAAATAACCCGCTCCACGGCAGCCGGATGAAACAGGTAGCGAGTGCCGGCCTTCAGGTGGGGGACGCGGCCAGCATCGGCCTCACCGCGCAGCCAAGCGTTAGTGACACGGAGGCGAGCGGCCATTTCGTTGAGCGGCAGGATGGCATGGTTGGTGTCCATGCTCCGATTCTTGCACGCCCGCAGACATCTGTCAGCGCACTTTTGCGCGTAACTTGCGCGTAACTTGTGGGCATTTTATTGGGCAGTGCTAGAGAGCTCAACAGCCAATGCCCGACCTTTTTCTGTTAGCGCTATTCCCTTTTTGCCATCCTGTCCAGCAGCCAATCCCTCTTTGATCAGTGCAAGTCCTATTCGGCCGGCAGTCTTGCGGGTGACAATTCTTCTGCTCGCTATGAAGTGATATGTGCAAAGTTTCGGAAATTGGCTTTCCAGGAAAAGGATAACGCGACATTCCAATTGGCTAGGATTGAAGATTGCATCTCCGCCACTGCTATTTAATGCAATCCCCAAATGTTGCGGCACCGTGGGGGGTGGGAGTTTCTCGCCGTCGGTTTTATCCACACGGGCGACTTCCTGACCTCGATCCCCGAGATTATCGTAAACCCACTGCATGGACCGGAGGGAAGCGCGCCACCATTCAACCTCGAAAGTTGCCCTTTGTTCGTTGTCGGGCAAGTTCAGGAAACATCCGTCCAGATTTTCGCTGAACGCAAGAAGCGCGCCGTGGGCTGTTGTTGCAGCCGGCCGATTAGGAATCGTGAAATTGCGAGGGGCCTCGGCGGCCAATTTACGTTCGCAGGGGACCAACGCCTCGGACAGCGACTTCCGCGCTTCGCTCAATCGCTGTTGCCACCGTAGGAATGCCTGCGCATCGTGCTGGCGTCTCCATTCCTCAAACGCTTGTGCGGCGGAATCCGCCTGGCAAATGCAGTAATAGAGTTCGTCGCCAGCGGCGGCAACGCGACCGAGATCGGGATTCATCTTGCTTGTCCTTATTGCCGAGCCGGCTGACCGGCGCCGTGGGGACAAGCACCCACGTCGCCGGCCAGCCTCGCGGTTTATAACTCCGCAAAGCCCAGCCTCAAGAGTATAGTTCATATCGGCGCGCTACTGTGCGCGCTACTACTTTGAAGAAAAACCCGCAATTCCTTAAAGCAAAGACCCCTGTTTTCACGAGGAAAACAGGGGTCAGGAAAGTATTATGATGGCTGCTTGGCATTGCAAATCAGCCACCCCCGGTTCGAGTCCGGGCGGCGCCTCTAATTCTTGTGAAAGTTGCTGCGGGGCACCCCCGCTTCTGGGACAGGCGCGCTACTGGCTCGCCTTTTTCTTGCGCCCGTGTGTGGATCGCGTTATTACGCCGGCTGTCCATTCTTTGCAGGGAGAACTGTAAATGGGTGGAACAGCGATTTTTTTTGCGGCCCATGTGGCCATCGAGTTGGCCGTCATCATCCGGGCCGTGCTGCGGCCGAATCGCGATCCGGCCTCGCGCATTGCATGGATTGTGGTGGTCGCCGCGCTGCCGATCTTCGGTGTCATTGCTTACCTTTTGTTTGGCGAAGTGAGTATTGGCCGTCGCCGCGTGGCCCGCCTGAGGGAAGTCATCAAGCAGTTGCCCCCTATGCCGGGAGCCAGGGCTAGCGACGAAGCGAACCTGAAAGCGGTCTACCCGCAGCAGTATGAGCATCTGTTCCGCGTCGGTCACTCGATCAGCGGGTTTGACGCCATCGGAGGGAATTCGGCCCGCTTGATGGCCGACTCCAATTCCACGATCGATTCGATGGTGGCCGACATCGACGCTGCGAAAGAGCATGTTCACTTGCTGTTCTATATCTGGCTGCCGGACAACAACGGCCGCAAGGTGGTTGAGGCTTTGAAGCGGGCGGCATCTCGCGGGGTGAAATGCCGCGCCATGGCGGACGGTCTGGGTTCGCGGACGATGATCCGCTCCGAACACTGGCGAGAGATGCAAGAGGCCGGCGTTCTTGTGGCCGTGGCACTGCCGATCGGCAATCTGTTGATCCGCACGCTGGTGGGGCGCGTTGATCTTCGCAACCACCGCAAGATCGTGGTCATCGACGGACGCATCACGTATTGCGGGAGCCAGAATTGCGCGGATCCGGAGTTCCTGGTCAAAGCGAAGTTCGCCCCCTGGGTGGACGCCGTCGTGCGTTTCGAAGGACCGATTGCTCAGCAGAACCAGCATCTGTTTGCCAGCGATTGGATCACCTATGCCCATGAGAATATCGACAATCTGCTGCGGCAGCCGATACCCGCGGCGCGGGCAGGATTTGCGGCGCAAGTGATCGGCACGGGGCCAACGGCCCGGCATTCGGCGATGCCGGAAATGTTTGAATCGCTTATTTACACGGCCCGCCGCGAACTGGTCATCTCCACGCCCTACTACGTGCCGGACGAGTCGATGCAGAACGCCATCTGCGCTTCCGCTTATCGGGGCGTGGACACCACAATCATTTTTCCCTCCAGAAACGACTCATGGATCGTCGGCGGGGCCAGCCGAAGCTACTATTCAGACCTGCTCGCTGCGGGAGTCAAGATTTACGAGTACGAAGGAGGGTTGCTCCACACGAAGTCGTTGACGCTCGATGGCGAGGTAACGCTGATTGGTTCCGCCAACATGGACCGCCGCAGTTTTGATCTGAATTACGAGAACAACATCTTGCTCTGCGATGCCGAACTGACAGGAGCCGTCCGAGAGCGCCAACAATACTACATTGCCAAGTCCAAGGTGATCACGCGCGACATGGTGGCCGCTTGGCCGGTGCGCCGGCGATTCCAGAACAACATCCTGGCGATGCTGGGGCCGATTCTTTGACCGATTCTTGGCTGCTGAGGCACCGCGATCAAGCACTGGCGATTACCCGTTGGCGGCGGCCGCGGATGGCGGCGACAATTCCCACGATCAATGCCACCAAGCCGTAGATCGGCAGGATGCCGGTGACAATGCTCAGAATGCCCACGACGATTAGCAACGTAGACAAAGTGCCTGAAGAAGCTCCACCCAACGAAGCCCGGCGGAAACCCCAGTAGACCAGCAGGCCGATCAGCAAGGCGCCGACAACCCAGGCCAGGGCGATGAGCCGCTGTAGGAGCCAATCGGGCACGGCCCGGGCGGTGATTTCAGGTGCTCCGCGGACAGCGGTGAAATAATAGCTCTGGCCACGCTCGGGCAAGGTGACGTCGAGGCTGAACGTGCCTTTGTCGGCTTCGGGTTGTTTCGTAACGAAGGGGCCGAGTCCACTGCCCATCACAACCTTGCGATCGCCCAACGCTCCGTTTTCGTTATCATCTTTCCCTGCACGCTCAAGTACCTCTCCGTCAACCTTGTTTTGTTCCGCAAGCCGCTGTTGATACTTCCAGGCGAGCTTTCCAGAACTTTCCTGCTGCTGCGGTTCCGACTCCTCTAAACTTTGCTGTGCCTTTTCTAGCTGTTGTGCCTGGGGCTTCTGTTTCGCAAAGAAGTCGCTTTCTTCACCGCCACCGGCCGGCTGCTGACCTTGCGAGATGCCCGGCCCTTGCCCCCCGATCATGCCCTGGCCCGGCCCTGCTTGAGGTTGCTGCCGGCTCTGGCGCTGGTTGTCCAGGGCAATGCGACTTTCATCCAAACTGTCTTTGTCACCGCGGCGTTGCAGCTCCTCTGTCTGGGCATTTCGGTAATCTTGCCCTGGCAGGCTTTTCGCGGGCTCGGATTTTAGTCCATTGGCCGCATACCACGATTCGTTAAAACCAAAGTTGCGTCCGTCGGCAGCCGGCGGCTGCTCGGGGGAGGCCGATTTCCAGTTCCTTTTCAGCGCCGGCAAATCGGCGACCGCTGGGTTGGCTGTCTCCCTGCCGAGATTGCCGGAGAGTCTCCGCCGATTGTCTAGGTTGCCCAACTCTCCTTCCAAAGTTTTCTGGCGTTCATCCAGTTTTTTGAGTTCACTTGTGATCTCTACCGCCTGTTGTTGCAACAAACCTAGAGTGGCCGAGCTCCTGCCTGTCGTGTCTCCGCCGGTGGTGGTTGTATTCTTAGTGCGGATTTGTCCCTCTAGCTCCGCCTTGATTTGTTCCGATGCTTCACGGCCGCGGGTCTGAGTAAAGACGTCTTCCCGCTGCAACGCCCTGATGATCCTTTGCGTCTGGTTCTTGCCATATTCCTGCCGGCCCACTTCCAGCACGCTGCCGTCTTCCACCTTGGTGGCAGTGCCGCCGAAGTCAAACCAATCGTGCGTTTCCGGCAACTGCAGCTTTACATGGGTTTGCTCCACCTGAATGTTGATGGTCTTGGCAATAGGAAAGCTGACACTGCTTCCTGGCTGAAAGGACGGCAGTTGCCCACCATACTTGATCTCGACCTTGTAATCGCGATCTCCCTCCATCGTGCGCACCAACGGAATCTGCACCTGCGAACTGCCCGCGGTGGCGGCTCGCACCGGCTTGACCAATTGTCCGGCGACTCGCACGGTCCACAGCCTCGCGCCGGCCGGCAGTTCCAGCGACAGAACTTGCTCGGTGCGGTTGTCAACATAAAACACCTGCTCCGCTCGGTAGCCACCGTTGCCATCCACAATCATCGCCGTTTCGGCCAGTCTGATTTTGGCGCCGGCTGTTTGCTCAGCAGCCCGGGGCGTCGTCTTCCACTCCAAGAGCGGATCACCGGCCCCTTCCTGCACCACGAAGGCTTCGCCCGTCGTTGTCCCCAGAATGCTGTCCAGCGTTTGCTTGGCGCTTTGCCTGCGCGCCACAGGCTCCACGTTCTGCTGTCGGGCAACGACCACTTCATCACGCCCACTGTTCTCCAGTGCAATGTAGCGATAGTTCGTCTTGCCGGTTTCCACGACCGGAATCGGCGCAGACATGGCTTCTTGCGTGAGCAACTGGTCGTGCGTGGCTTCGACGTTGACCAGTCCCATTTGCAATTCCTGGAACACAAGCCGCACGCGGACCCAGCCGGGCCGATTGGCCGCCGGCTCGATCGACTTATGCCGGATAGCGCGATTCGAGGCGATTCTTGCCTGTCGCAGCGCTTCCGGCAACAAGAAGGAAAGCTGGCGGATGCCGGCGTCTTTGATGTCGAACTGCACATGGACGGTCTGCTCGATCGCACTGGGCGTGTAACGCACGTTCGTCACGCTCACGGCCTGGATATGGGGGGAGCGCGCCGCCAGGGCCAATTGGCCGCCGTAGTCACCCGTCCGATAGCGTAAGGCGAGCCCCGCCAGTGCCCGGTGGGCAGGGTCGAGCCAGGAGTTGACTTCACTGAGCAACAAGGGGTTGCAATCGGCGAGGTCTTGAGCGCGAACGTCGAACCCTGGAGGCGCCTGAACCACGATCTCTCCCTGCTGCTGGCGGACGTTGAGCAGTTGCAATTGGGGGAGCGCGGTACGGCCGTCGGCAACCACGTCTTTCATGCGGCCAGCAATATCGACAGAAAAGGTCTTCAGTTGTCCTGATGAGAAGTTCACGGACAACACATCGCGCCCATCGATGGCAGCTACTGAGTAGAGCATGTCGCTAGGTGACGTGACTTGCGTTACGACCAAGCCCTTTGGCAGCGCCACGCGCACTTGATAAACAGGCCGCTCCGGCGACTGGAACACCAAGTGGCTTGCCAATTCAACGTCCGGTGTTTCGAGTCGCACGATGGTCTGCGCCGTGCAGGAAACATCGTCCGGGAGTGGGCGCACGGAAAGCGCCGCACTAAACGAAACATCGCCAAAGCGATAAGCGGCCAGTGCCTTCACGTTCAGCGTGCTCTCCGGCATCCCGGAGGCAAGTTGCTGCACGTTGGCCGGCAGCCCCACCTGTTGCAGGCCCGACAGCGAGGCCACCTGAACATCCAGTAGCACGCTGCGGCGGATCGTCAGAGTGCCGCGGTACAGATTCGCACCAGTGACCTGGACCTTGGGAACCTCAAACTTTGTCCCATCTGCCTTCGGAGTTGCCGGCGTGCGCGACATATTGATCGTGAAGGTTTCCTGACCTGTGGCCGGCGCGAGCAAGGTAACATCAATGCGTTGCCGGTCGCCTGCCTTGGCCACTTCCCAGCCGCGCACATTCGCGCCCAGCACGCGCTCGACCAGATAGTCCCCGGGGACCGACAGCTCGAACGATTCCCGTTGCTGCCGGGCGAATTGGAGTTTGGCTTGCCACGCGATCCGCCAGGCGTCCTCGCGCACATCGGCTAACACGTCGGACTCGACCGTGAGCGTTGGATCGGCGGAAGCATCGTCTACATGACCACGCCAGCGGAGGTCAACCACTCCGTCCGCCGCTACGGGAACATCGCGTTGTTCATTGTCCTTGCTGGTTTCCCGCTGCTCGATGATCGATCCGCAGGAGGAACAGACCTCGGTTCCTCGGTTGGGCACCTTCAGTTGCAGCACCGTAGCCGGGGCCGCGGGAATCTTACCTTTCACGCTCCGCCAACCACCGCTCTTGGTGATCGGCAATTGGAGTTCCAGCATCAATCGCTTGCGACCCTGGCCTTCCAGTTGCAGCACGGCCCGCCCGTCTGCCACGGCCGCGGGCATCGCGGATGCTTTAGCCTGGTACGGTACGGCAGCCACGATCCGCAGCCGTGCCGGTTTTCCTTCCACTTCGGCCCGCGACAGCACTATGCCAGACAGAGCCAGCGGAATCTCGACCGGCCGATCGACAAACAATTCGATGTCGATATGCCCCATGAGGTTCAGCGTGTCGCCGTCGGACAAGGTGGCTGTGAATGCCCCGCCTGCCAGCGCGTATTCCGCCGGCTGGGCCTTGAGTTGCAACTTGTCGTTCGGGTGTACCTGATTCCAAAGTTGAATGTAGCGATCTAGCGGCACCAGCAAACGATCAGCTTTGCGCGTGGCCGCTTCGATCCCGCCGACGTGGCCCGGATCATACGGAATCAGGATTGCGTCGTCAGGCAGCTTGAGCGGAGCGCGATCGGCCGGTTCATCTGCTTGCGCGGCGCCCACGTGGCTTAACAGGCAAAGCAATCCAGAAGCGATCACGCCGAATGCCTTGGCGGGCTTGCGCGCGGGAGTCGTCCGGCGCAATGCTGAGCGCACGAGCCCTGCCGCCAGATAATAAAACACCAGCAACCCGGCGGCAACGAACGCCGCGTCGAATGCCCGCGACAGCACGAGCGTGGGAGGGACAATCAGCGGCAGCAGAATGCTCAGCAGGATGACGCTCAGTACGAAAATGAACTTCGTCCGCCGAGGCCGCCGGGTGAGCGTGATACCGACGAGTGCCACTAGCAGTCCGACACCCCAGGCTCCATACCCGATGCGCCGCGAATCGACGACTTGAATGTCGAGGCTGGGCGTTCCTTCACCCAGGCTGTGGAAAGTCGCCAGTTCGGAGCGACCACTGGTGGAGTAACCGCGGTCCACGTTGAGGCTGATGTCGAGACTCGAATGGGTTTCCAACCACTGGATTTTTGATTGTTTTCCGGGAAGCTTTCCGAAGTATTTGCCTCCTGCCGACGACGTGGTTCCGCCGGAGGTCGATCCGAGGCCGGACTGAGGGGTTGGCGGCATGGGGATGGCTTCTGGAGCTGGTTTCGATGCCGGAGGTAGAGCGAAAGGATCTACCAAAACCGGGGATTCAGCGAACTCGCCTGCCGGGCTCTTGGAATCTTCAAGATCCATAGACTTTGAGCCATCCCTGATAGATTTCTCCGGAAGAGCTGGAGCAGCAGGCGGCGCTGATGAAGCGGAGTAGCCCTCGTAACCCTCACTGCTGCGTCGCGCCGATTCGCGCGCCGATTGAACGGCCGGTGAGAGGAGGCCGTATTCAAACAATCCCCCTCCGGCCGCATAGAGCGCTGCACCGAGCAGTTTCAACGGCTGGTCTTGCGTCAACTCAGTCGTATGCACGGTCCCGTCCGAATCAATCAAGTAGTATCCATCCGGGAGCCGCACTTTCCATTGGATATCGGCCACAGGCACATCCAGCCCCACGCCGTCCTCACTCCGTCGCACTTTAAGCAGAGGAGCATTGAGCTGCATTCGGCCTGACATCGCCAGCGGACTGACAGGAGTTTCAAATGCGATGCGCAGTTGCCGGATATGGTTCGCCTTGCCGGGGGGCAGCACAACTAGGACGCCGTCGGCATCCCGCTGCGGACGCCCCGGCTGGCCGTCGATCATCACCGACCAGAGCGTGGAACCGACGGGCAACGCGATGTGCAAATAGTTGTCCTTGGTTTTGAGCTGAAAGTAGGCCGAAGTCTGGCTGACGCCGGCAATGCTCAGCGCCGTGGTGAGTTCCGCTTTCTGCACCAGCGAGGCGGGGATGGCGTAGTCCTGACTGCGTGTAATGTCCACGGCCATCGCCGGCGGATTTCCGATGAATGCATAGGCCCCCAGCAGTTGCTTGCCCGGGGTGTAATCGGCCGCCGCCAGTTCGCCAACGTCCACCTCACGCGGATGCCCCGCCGCGACGCGAACATCCAACTCGGGGCTCCCTTCCACAGCCACCAGACCCGACTGATAGGTAACACCCTGAGCCTCTGCCAGCGGGAGCTTAAGCGCGATCGACTTCTTATCTTTCGTTGAAGAGGGCAGCTTTTGCGTCAGGGTGACTTTCAGCCGCACGCGCCCCAGCCGCCGCTCTGCCAGTTCGACCGTCCAGTGCCGCAGGCCGTTTTCGATCTCAGACCGAAACTCCTTGTACTTCACTCCATCGAGCCCTTCGATGTTCACCGCCACCGGCGTTGACTCGGGCAACGTGAAGGCCAGGAGCGAAGTGCGAGCCTCGGCAATAAAATATTGCAACTCATAGTGTGCTTGGACTGCTTCGGGCTGGACCTTGAAGAACTGATAGGTGCGGGCCGTCACCCAGGATTTTGGCCGGCGCAGGCTCACGATTGCCGAATAGGGCTGCTGGCGGTAGGCCAGCGCCACCTGGGCATCGAGCTTTTCCAAGCCGAAGCGGGCTTTTTCATCGCCATAGAGCGGGTTAAGCCCCTCGGTCTTGCCGGGATCCACGACGATGTCATCGTCGGCCTTGACAGCCAGAATACCCTGGTCGTTCTTGGCGCCGACAACGGCAAACACGGGGCACTCCATGTCTCGCTTCTGCCAGGTATCGAGCCAGTCTGCCGGCACCGTTGCGGCATGGAACTGCACTTTGAATACTTCGCCAGCCGCCACGCCGCGCGGCAAGGTGACGTGGATCCGCTGCGTGTCCTTCGCAGCACCCAGCACGTCGAACTTCAAGCGAGCGCCGTTGGCATCGCTGACCGTGTCCACCGTCCATCCTGCCGGCGCACTGAAATCGAACGCAAAGAGTTTTTCCACGGTCGGTTGCAGGGCGAACTCGCCGCGCACGTCGGCGCCTTGATCGGAGAACGTCAACAGCAGACTGGTCGAGACGCTGACTTCCGGCTCCGGGCGGCGAAAGCGAGCGCTGAGTTGATAGTCGGTCAGCGGCGCATACCAA
>JAIOPX010000302.1 GCA_021413705.1 Planctomycetota bacterium
CATCATGTTTCCTGAACCTGTAGGGCATTCAATCTTAAAACTGTCGCCGTAGTACAGGTAGAATTGCAGGAGAGCTCGGAGAATCATGGCGTTGACCGGCATCCAAACCGGGCCGCGCCAGTTGGAATTGCCGCCGAACATGCCCGTGTTCGATTCGGCCGGCAGATAGTCCACCCGATATGCCTGGCCTTGCACATGGAAGACGTAGGGATGCTGCTCGTGAAACTTCGAGATCGAGCGGATTCCGTAAGGGCTCAGGAACTCATTCTCGTCGAGCATCTTGGTGAGAATCCGGCGGAGTCGTTCTGGATTAAGCAGGGCGAGAATTCCACGATCCTGCACTCCTTGGTGTCCCGGCCCCGTGGGATGCATCGTCGATGACAGCTCGGGGATGCGTCGCAGCCGGTCCAGGATGCTCGCCAATGCATTGGGGATGTGCTTCCGCTGCCACTCTTCGATGACGGTCGTGGCGCAGAGGGGGAGCAACCCCACCAGGGAGCGCACCTTGAGCCGTGTGGCGCTACCGTCCGGGAGTCGGAGAAGGTCGTAGTAGAAGCCATCCTCCTCGTCCCACATGCCGTCCTCCCCGGGGCGGTTCATGGCCGCGGCGATATAGTAGAACTGCTCGACAAACTTCAGGACCATGTCCTCGTAGGATGGATCATCGACCGTGAGTTCTATGGCGAGCTCCGCCATGTTCTGGCTGAAAAGGGCCATCCAGGCCGTGCCATCTGCCTGCTCCAGATGGCCGCCGGTGGGCAACGGGGCGCTGCGGTCGAAGACGCCGATGTTGTCGAGGCCGAGAAAGCCCCCCTCGAAAACATTCTTGCCAAAACGGTCCTTGCGATTCGCCCACCAGGTGAAATTCAACATCAGCTTGTTGAACGCCCCCTTGAGAAACTCTGTGTCCGTCTTGCCCCCGAGAGCCTGCGCGGTGCGATGCAGGAACAGTGTTGCCCAGGCATGAACGGGCGGGTTTACGTCGCTGAAATTCCACTCATAGGCTGGAATCTGGCCGCTGGGATGCAGGTACACCCCTTTGAGCATCAGCTTTAACTGATCTTTGGCGAAGTCGGAGTCCACGATCGCCAGCGGAAGCGCGTGGAAGGCCAAATCCCAAGCCGCGTACCAAGGATACTCCCACTTGTCGGGCATCGAGATGATGTCCTTGTTGAGCATGTGGAACCACTCCGAGTTCCGGGAATTGCGATATCCGGAGTGCAGCGGGTTGGAGTTGTGTTCATCGAGCCAGTTGTCGCCGTCGAAGAAGAAAAACTGCTTGCTCCAGAGCATTCCGGCCAGTGCCTGGCGCATCACATTGGCCGCGTCGGCACTCACCGATGGCGGCGTGACCGACTCATAAAACTCGTCGGCTTCACGCAGCCTGTCCGCAAAGACCTCATCAAATTGCTTGCTAAAGGGTTTGGCCTTCTGGCCGGGAGAAGTCTTGGTGAGCCGCAGGCGAATCACTTCGGTCTGACCGGCGCCGATATTGGCGCGGTAGTGTGCCGCGGCCTTCGTTCCCTGCTGCGCTGGATTCACCGCGTTCTGATTCCCCTGCACCACGAAGTCGTTGATGCCGTCCTTGACATAGGGGCTCTCGTTCTTCTGTCCGGGGAACAGCCGCGCGTGGTTGGTTTCATTCTCGGTGAACAGCAGCACCACCTCGCCCTCGCAGGAAAAGGTGAATTCACCAAGTGCGGGATGCGTCGCTGCGACCGCACTCATGCCTGGCGAAGTCTTAACCTGCTTGAGGTTGGGCTTTTCGGCGACCCGGTTCGAATCGGCAATCCACAACGACCAGTCATTTCGGAACCACAGTGTCGGCAGGAGATGCAGTTCCGCCGCATCCGGGCCCCGGTTGATGGCCGTGATGCGCACCAGAATGTCTTCCGCACCGGATTTGGCGTACTCCACAAAGACGTCGAAATATCGGTCGTCCTTAAAGACGCCCGTGTCGAGGAGTTCATACTCCATCTCGCTGCGGTTGCGCCGGCGGTTCGTCTCCACCAGGTCGGCATAGGGAAAGGGCGCCTGCGGGTACTTGTAGAGGTACTTCATGTACGAGTGAGTCGGAGTGCTATCGAGATAAAAGTAGTACTCCTTCACATCCTCGCCGTGGTTGCCCTCGCTGTTGGTCAATCCGAAGAGCCGCTCCTTAAGAATGGGATCCTTGCCGTTCCAGAGCGCCAAAGCAAAGCACAAGTGTTGCTGGTCGTCGGAGATGCCTGCCAACCCGTCCTCGCCCCAACGATACGCCCGCGAGCGCGCATGATCGTGGGTGAAGAAGTTCCAGGCGTCACCATTTTCGCTGTAATCCTCGCGCACCGTTCCCCATTGGCGCTCGGACAAATACGGCCCCCACTTTTTCCACTCCGTTGAACCTTGGCGAGCTTCCTCGAGACGTGCGTTTTCAGTGTTCATCTCCTGGCCTGGTCTTCTCGTTCCGGGGGATTGATGAAGCGGAAGACCAGCGCCGCCAAGGCCCCACCCGCCAAGTTCGCCACGAGAAAGATCCAGATGTTGGCCCATAGGGACAGTCCCATGAGAGTGATGCCCACGGCGACCGCGGGGTTGAACGCACCACCGGAGACGGAACCGACTGAGTAGGCACCGATCAGAACGGTGAAGCCGATGGCCAAGCCGTAGAACGAATTGCCGCTGGTCCCCTTGGCCGTGGCCACGTTCAACACCACATAGCACAGGGCGAACGTGAACAGAAACTCTGCCACCAACGCCCGTGCGATATCTGGGTGGGCCGCTTCAACCACAGGATTCCCCTTCACGAAGAGAACCACTGCCGAGGCTACAGCGGCGCCCAGCACCTGCGCCACCATGTACGGAGCCACGTCGGTCGCGGGGCACTTGCCGCGCATGAACACGGCCAGGGTGACTGCGGGGTTGTAATGCCCCCCCGAGATGTGCCCCCCGGCGAAGATCATCACCATCAGCGCGGAACCGATCGCCAGCGGAGCCAGGTTGCCCGCATCTCCCGGCTTGAGTACGGTGAAGCCGATGGTGGCGACGAGAAAAAAGGCCCCAATGAACTCCACCAGATATTTTTTCATGTTCATAAAACTCCTCCTGAGCTTCAAAGCGAAAAGCAGAAACTGCATATTGCAACTAGTAGAATCTTAATTTCCTTAGGCAGCAAGCAGATTTCGGCTATTTGCACGGGCTGATTTTAATGGATAGTCTATACTGCCGAACGCGAAGTAACTCTTCCTGCTGCGGTCTTTGCACTCTCGTGAGTCGGCTCGGATTGAAACACTATGCAGTCTGTCCCAGCCATCGCCCGATGGATTCCTGCTTTTCGATGGCTGCCAGGCTACGATCGGGTGTGTCTCCGTGGCGATGCGGTTGCCGGTCTGACCCTGGCGGCGTATCTCCTCCCTTCAGCCATGGGGGACGCTTCACTCGCTCAATTGCCCCCGGAGACTGGCCTCTATGCCTGTCTCTTTTCAGGGTTGGTCTTTTGGCTCTTTTGTAGTTCCAAGCACACGGCAATCGCGGTCACGTCCGCCATCTCGCTGTTGCTGGGCTCGACACTCGGTGGACTCGCAGAGGGTGATAGTACACGTTTCGGCGCCTTGGCATCCGCCGCGGCCCTGTTGGTGGCGGCGATCGCCTTTCTGGCATGGTTGATCCGAGCGGGCGCGATGGTCCGCTTCATTTCCGAAGGGGTTATGGTGGGCTTCAAGTGCGGCGTGGCGCTGTTTCTCGCCAGCACGCAGTTGCCCAAGCTATTTGGCTTCCACGGGGAGCATGGCGATTTCTGGGAGAACAGCGCTCACTTCCTTAAGCACCTGGGTGAGACGAACACCGTCGCGCTTTTCACCGGCACAGCCGCGCTGGCCGTGCTGGTCCTGGGTAAGGTGTTCCTCAAGAACAAGCCTGTAGCATTGGTGGTCGTATTGGGCGGAATCGCGGCATCGTCCCTGCTCGGCCTCGATGATTACGGAGTGAAATTGCTCGGCAAGGTGCCGCAAGGACTGCCCCCCGTGGGCTTGCCGGCGATTGGATGGGCCGATGTAAATGCTTTGCTGCCGTTGGCACTGGCCTGTTTCCTATTGGGGGCCGCGGAGTCGGCGGCCATCGGACGGATGTTCACCGCCAAGCACGGTGGCCGGTTCGACGCTAATCAAGAATTTCTGGCACTGGCCGCGGCGAACCTGGCTGCCGGAGTCGGCCGTGGTTTTCCGGTCAGTGGCGGCATGTCCCAATCGCTCGTCAACGAGGGGGGCGGCGCGCGGACGCCGTTGTCGGGCGCCTTTGCCTCGCTCCTCCTGCTGGTCGTTGTCCTGTTCTTTTCGCACCAGCTCCAGGCGCTCCCCCAGCCGGTACTGGCCGCCGTGGTGCTGGTGGCGGTGGCCGGACTGTTCAATGTCTCCGCGCTGAAGCACCTCTGGCATGGCGACCGCGGGGAGTTGGTCGTGGCGCTGGCGGCACTGGCGGGAGTGCTGGGCTCTGGTTTGCTGCGCGGAGTGATGATCGGGGCGGCCATTTCGCTGGTGCAAGTGATCCGTCATGCCTCGCGGCCGCATGTCGCTTTGCTCGGCCGTATCCCCGGCACGCGACGCTTCTCCGATCGCCAGCGGCACCCGGACAACGAGTTGATCCCAGGGATGCTGATCTTCCGGCCGGAATCGGGCCTGGTCTACTTCAATGTGGACCACGTATGCCAGCGGATTCTGGACGCCGCGCTTGCTGAAGTCCCGCCACCCAAGCTCGTGGTGCTGGACCTCTCGGCCGCCCCCTTCGTGGACATGCAAGCCGCAGCCACGCTGGTCGGGCTGGCTGCCGATCTGGCAGCCGCCGGAGTACGCCTCCAGGCCGTGGAACCACGTTCCTCGGTGCGCGACCGGCTGCGGAGCGAAGACCCGGAAAACAAGCTGGGCGAGGTGAATCGAATTGTCTCCGTGGCCGACGCCGTGGAGGCATTTCAGCAGAACACGACCGGCACCGCGTGAGGCGACCCCGCAGGAGTCCATAAGGGATTTGTCGCTGGATAAAATCGGCGGGCTACTATACTTCCAGATTGAACGGCTTAGAATGACGGGAAGTTCGCTGGGCACTTGTCTCAATGGCTTGTTTTTCCCGTGGCGGTGGGCCCTGGCGATCGTGGCCGCTACTGCGCACTGGATGTTCGTTGAACTGTGTGGCACTGGCCTTTCCCTTGAATTATCATTCATCTCAACAAAGAGGAGCCCTCTCATGGCTGATCTGAAAAGTTTGACGGAGCGGATGGATGCCGAATTCGCCGGATTCAAACACCAGGCCGAGGATTTTCAGGTGGCGGCCAAAACGGAGTACGAAGCCCGCGAGGCGCGCTTCCGCGACTTGTTTGTGCCCGCGACGAAACGGGTGGTGGAACTGATCCGACCGCGCCTGCAATTGCTCGTCGACCGGTTCAAGGACCGCGTGAATGTCAAGCCAGTCATGACCGAACATACGCGTGAAGTCGAGCTGAAGTTCGACTGGCCGCTGGCCCGCATCGCACTGACCTTCGGCCTGACCCACGACGCCGATGTGAAGAACCTGGTTTTGGAAGAGAACTTGAAGATCCTGCCAATCCTAATGAAGTTCGACGACCATTCCAGTCTCAGCATGCCCTTAGACAAGATTGACGATGCCGCGATCACACAATGGTTCGACGACCGCATCGTCAAGTTTGTTCAGACCGTCGCGGCCATCGCTCAGAACCAGTACTACCTCAAAGACCACCTGGTCACCGATCCCGTCGCCGGGGTACAGATGCCCAAGTATGCCGCCAAGACCACGCTTGAAGTCGGTGGCACGACGCACTATTTCATCAGTGAAGAAACCAAACGCGAATTCGAGAATCGCCGCGCGCCGGCGAAGACCTAGCCGCTGCGTGACTTGTGCTTGAATTCCATCGAGGAGCTATGACGTGTCCCACCGCGACAAAAAGAAACGTGAGCCGGCCACAGGCGAGAAGGAAAAGCTTTCCGGCAAAGAATATTTGTCCGAGTTGAATAAGTTGCACGTCGAGCTGGTGAAGTTGCAGGAGTGGGTCAAGCACAAGGGGCTGAAAGTCTGCATCGCGTTCGAAGGGCGCGACGGCGCTGGCAAGGGTGGGGCCATCAAGGCCATCACCGAGCGGGTCAGCCCACGGGTCTTTCGGGTTCTTGCGTTGCCGGCTCCGACGGACCGCGAGAAGACTCAAATGTACATTCAGCGGTATCTGCCCCATTTTCCCGCGGCCGGCGAAATCGTGATCTTTGATCGCAGTTGGTACAACCGCGCCGGCGTGGAGCGGGTGATGGGTTTCTGCACGGAGGAGGAAGTTCAAGAGTTTCTTCAGGCCGTCCCCGCCGTCGAAAAGGCGATGGTCAAATCCGGAATCATCTTGCTGAAGTATTGGCTGGAAGTGAGCGAGGAAGAACAGACGCGGCGGCTGGAAGGGCGGATCCACGACGGCCGGAAGATCTGGAAGCTCTCGCCGATGGATCTCAAGTCGTACAGTCGCTGGTACGACTATTCACGGGCGCGAGACAATATGTTCGCGGCGACCGACACTGCTTGGGGACCATGGTTTGTCGTTCCCTCGGACGACAAAAAGCGAGCCCGCCTGAATATCATCAGCCACCTCTTAAGCCAGATCCCCTATAAAGACACTCCGCGCGAAAAGATCAAACTGCCCAAACGCCAGAAAGCGGGAGATTACCGAGAATCGAAACACCCGTTCAAGTTTGTGCCCGCTAAATACTGAGGCTAATCGAAAGGCGATCTCCGTCTCCTGATTGAGTCAACGCATTGAAAGCAGCAAGCTCGTCCACCTCGCAGGAACTTTCCATGGTCAATCGCACGGTCTTTTTTATTCCCGGCAAGTCGGCGCTCCTGCTGGCGGCGGGTTTGTCTGGTTGCTTGCTCTTCAGTCCGGGCTGCAAGCCTGCGGCCTCGGTTGCAGAACAACCATCGGTTCCCAAAGTGACTGTGACCCCGGTGATCTCGCAGGAAATCACCGACACCGACGAATATACCGGACGAACCGAAGCTTCCGATTCGGTCACAATCCGTTCGCGGGTGTTCGGCTTTCTCAAGTCGATCGACTTCAAGGATGGTGATTTTGTCACCGAGGGACAGACTCTGTTTACGATCGAACCCGAAGAGTATGAAGCCATTCATCAACAGTCGATGGCCCGCATTGCCTTGAACACCGCCAGAAATGATCTGGCCAAGGCTACCCTGGCCCGGAAAGAAAAAGTGGTAAAGGGGGGCCACATCACTCAGGAGGAATATGAAGAAGCGATCGCCGCAGTCAAGGAATCGGAGGCTACTATTACCGCGGCCAAAGCGGATGCGAATAAGACGGCCGTGGACTTGAAGCACACGGTGGTCAAGGCGCCGTTCAACGGGCGGATTGACCGAGCCTTCGTGAGCGTCGGAAGTCTCTTGACCGGCGGCCAGGCTTCGGGAACGGAGCTGACCAAGCTTGTCAAAGAGCAGCCGATGTACGCTTATTTTGACGTGGATGAGCGGTCACTGCTCGGCTATATGAAGCTGCGGCCGGAAAGCGAATCCGCACCGGGCAGCTTGCGCAAATTGGGCATCCCTTGCTTCCTGCAGTTGGCCAATGAAAAGGACTTCACGCATGAAGGCCAACTCGATTTTGCCTCGGCGGAAGTCAACTACGGCACGGGAACAGCCCGGCTTCGCGGCGTGTTCCCCAACAAGAAGCGCGAACTGGCCAGCGGGCTTTTCGTGCGAGTCAGGATTCCGGTGAGCAAACCCTATCAGGCGTTGCTCATCCCTGAACGTGCATTGGCCACCGACCAGGACATTAAATTTGTGTACGTCGTCGGCAGCGATGGGGCGGCCACGCGCCACAATGTGGTGCTGGGGGCGCAGCGCGGCGACTTGCGCATCGTGAAGTCAGGGTTAAAGGCAGGCGATCGAGTCATCGTGAAAGGTCTGCAGCGAGTCAAACCAGGGCAGAAAGTGGAAGCGGAAGCGGCGCCGCCCCCTGCGGTTGGCGCGTCTGCTCCCCACGCCGGCGGAACCAGCCAAAGGCGAAAAGCCGAAGGCGGTCTCCGAAACTCCGAGGGCCCAGTAGCCCGCAGCGATTGCGCGGTCCGTTTTACCATTAACGCCCAATCTCCAACCCAAGCTGACTCCCCCGATGGCAAAATTCTTCATCGATCGTCCCATCTTCGCCGCGGTCATTTCCGTGATCATCACGATGGCAGGGGCGATCGCCGTCAGTGGCCTGCCCGTCGCTCAGTATCCTGAGATCACACCACCGACCGTGCAGGTGAGTTGCTTTTATCCGGGCGCGAGTTCCAAAGTGGTGGCCGACACGGTCGCCGCGCCGATTGAGCAGCAGGTCATCGGCGTCGAAAACATGCTCTACATGAGTTCCCAGTGTACGAACGACGGCGGCTACAACCTGACGGTCACGTTTGAGGTCGGGACGAATCTGGACATGGCCCAGGTGCTCGTGCAGAACCGCGTGAACCTGGCTTTGCCAACCTTGCCGAGCGAGGTCAAGCAGACCGGCGTGAGCGTCAAGAAAAAGTCTCCCAGCATCTTGCTCGTGGTCAACCTCATCTCCCCGAAAGGGACTTACAACCAACTCTATCTGAGCAATTACGCCACGATCAATCTTCGCGACGAGTTGGCGCAGATCAAAGGCGTGGGAGACGTGACGTATTTGGGGCAACTCGATTACAGCATGAGAGCCTGGCTCGACCCGAATCGGATGGATGCCCGGAACTTGTCGGCCAGCGATGTGGTGACGGCATTGCGCGAGCAGAACGTGCAAGTGGCCGCTGGAGCGCTCGGACGGCCGCCGGTCCCCACCGGACAGGCGTTTCAATACACGCTCAGTACTCTCGGCCGCTTGACCACTCCAGAGGAGTTCGGCCAGATCGTGGTGAAAACCGGAGCGACCGGTGAAATCACCCGGATGCGGGATCTCGTTACGGATGTTCGCCAAGGTGAAACCGGAGAAAAATTTGGCGGCATTCAGTTAGGAGCGAAAACAGAGGACACTTCCTGTCGCCTCGATGGCCAACCTTCCATTGGTTTGGGAATCTTCCAGCAGCCCGGATCCAACGCCTTGGATACGGCAGCCTCCATCCGCAAACGGATGGACGAACTCAAAGTCGGCTTTCCGCCGGATGTGGACTACAAAATCGTTTACGACACGACTCCCTTCATCGAGGAATCGATTCACGAGGTTTTTAAGGCGCTCCGAGACGCCATCATTCTCGTGGCGATTGTGGTGCTGGCGTTCCTTCAATCGTGGCGGGCGACGCTGATCCCGCTGATTGCCGTGCCGGTGGCGATTGTCGGCACGTTCGCGGTCATGATGGGGATGGGCTTCAGCCTCAACAATCTTTCTTTGTTCGGCTTAGTGCTGGCGATTGGGATCGTGGTGGACGACGCCATTGTCGTCGTCGAGGCCGTGGAGCATCATCTT
>JAIOPX010000303.1 GCA_021413705.1 Planctomycetota bacterium
GGAAACGCCCTGCTGACCCAGCCGGTGATGAAGGTGGAATCGGCACAAGTAAAACGTCAGCGGGGGGCACTCGATGAAAAAATTGCCGAGAAGCAACAACAATTGGACGAGGAAGCAGCGACCGTACAATATACTGATCCAGGATCGCTCTCCCCCGCACCAGCGCCGGCCGAAGTGGAAACCGTTTGGATGGACGACGCTTTCCCCGCGGGAGCTCAGGTGACTGCCGACCGTGGGCAGAAGGGGATCTTCGTCGATGCCACGAAAGGGGGACACCTCTTTAGCGGAAAGCTCGCACTGAAGCGATCCAGCAAGGGGCTTTCCCAAGACTATTACTCGGCGGGTGCGGCGCCCTTGGACATTCCACCGCAAGGCAAAATAGTGGCCTATGTCTATCTCGAGTCCACTAATCTCCCCAAAGCCATTATGCTGCAGTTTCACAAAGCAGGTTGGCTGCACCGCGCCGTATGGGGGGACTATGTTGCAATTCCATTTGGAACTCCCAATACAACTCAGAAGGTTCATATGGGAGCCTTGCCGCCACCGGACCAATGGGTGCGACTGGAAATACCTGCTGAGAAGGTGGGGCTGGCGGCCGGCGAGCAGATCAGCGGATTTGCCTTCACTCAATTTGACGGCACGGTGTACTGGGACAAGCTCGGCATTGTCGGTCAAAGTGATCCGGCAAACGATCCGCTCCATTCCTTTGTGGCTTGGTGGAAACGAGCCGCCGGCAAAGATACGCCCGGTATTGCGCCGGATCTCCATGAAGTTGCCAAACGAGGTCCAGGGGACGATGTGAAGCCCGAAGATGAGAAGCGGCTGCGCACTCATTATTTGAAAACGGTCTGCGTGGATACGATGCCGCAATTCGCCGCCACTGTGGCGGAAATCAACGCTCTGCGCCGCAAGCGTGATGCGATCGTCGATAAAGGCGCCCCGAGCACGTTCATCTACAAAGATCTGCCGACGCCCCGTGATAGTTTTGTGATGATGCGCGGCGCTTACGACAAACCGGGCGACAAAGTGCAACCCGAGGTGCCCGCCTTTCTGCCGCCGCTGAAGAAGACCGACTCCAAGGCGCGTGCGACGCGACTCGATCTGGCCAAATGGCTTGTGGCCCCGGAGAATCCGCTGACCGCGCGGGTTGCCGTGAATCGTTTTTGGCAGCAATTTTTCGGTATGGGGCTGGTGAAAACGAGTTATGATTTCGGTTCCCAAGGTCAGCTTCCCAGCCATCCTGAATTGCTCGATTGGCTGGCTACGGACTTTCGAGATCACGGCTGGAATGTCAAGAATCTGGTCCGTCAGATGCTCACCTCGGCCACATTCCGGCAGTCGTCGCGCGTCACTCCCGAATTGTGGACAAAAGATCCCGAGAACCGGCTGTATGCTCGCGGGCCAAGGTTTCGGCTGGACGCGGAGCAGATTCGCGATAATGCGCTCTCCGTCAGCGGCTTGATCAATCTTGAAATGGGTGGCAAAGGAGCCAAGACCTATCAACCGCCCAACATCTGGGAGCCGGTCGGGTTTGTGGGGTCCAACACACGCTTTTACAAACAAGATAGCGGACCAGAATTGTACCGCCGCAGCATCTACACGTTCTTTAAGCGCACTGCACCGCCGCCATTCCTGGCGAACTTCGACGCGCCCAATCGCGAGCAGTTCTGCAGTCAGCGCGAACGGAGCGACACGCCGCTTCAGGCGCTGCAATTGATGAACGACGTGCAGCACGTCGAAGCAGCACGGGCGCTCGCCGAACGGATGTTGACCGAAGGGGGAGCAACACCGGCCGAACGAATTGCATTCGCATACCGTACGGTCCTGTCCCGTCGGCCGGATGCGGAAGAACTGTCGATGATCGAGGGGCAACTCAATGCTCATCTCGAGCGATACAGCAACGAGCTGGCGGCGGCAACCAAGCTGATTACCCAAGGCCAGTCCAAGCCCAAGGCCGGGCTCAAGCCGGCGGAATTGGCGGCCTACACGCTCGTGGCCAATATGATTCTGAATCTCGACGAATCGCTGACGCGGAACTAAATCGACGAGGAACTAACCATGGATCCGATCTTCGATTACCAATTGTCGCAGACCCGTCGGCAGTTTTTTGGCAGTGTGGGTGTGCGGGCCGGTGGTGTGGCTCTGGCCATGCTGGCCCAGCAGGCGATTTGTTCCGGTGCTTCTCGTTCCGCCGCGGCCGAGATTGTTCACCCGAATCTGCCTGGACTGCCGCATTTTCCGGCCAAAGCCAAAGCGGTCATTTACCTGCACATGAATGGCGGGCCTTCACAAATCGACACCTGGGACTACAAACCGAAGCTGGCTCAGTTCTTCAATAAAGACTTGCCGCCTAGCATTCAGGGGGGACAGCGCCTTTCCACAATGACCAGCGGGCAGGCTCGCTTTCCTGTCGCCCCAAGCAAGTTCCGATTCGAGCAGCGAGGCAAAAGCGGGGCGTGGATTAATGTCGATCTCTTGCCGCATACTGCCAACATCATCGACGACATTACCCTGATTAAGTCCGTTCACACCAACGCCATCAACCACGATCCGGCTTGCACCTTCGTCATGACTGGATCGGAAGTGCCGGGCAAGGCCAGCATTGGCTCGTGGCTGGCCTATGGCTTGGGGAGTGAAAGCAATAACTTGCCCGCATTCGTGGCGCTCACTCCGCGGTTTCCAGAGACCAGCAACGGGCAGGCATTGTTCACCCGCATGTGGTCGAGCGGCTTTTTGCCGACCCGGTTCAGCGGCGTGGCCTTGCGCGGCGCGGGCGATCCGGTGTTGTACCTACCCAATCCAGAAGGCGTCAGCGGCGCCGATCGCCGCACTATGCTCGATACGCTCAACAAGCTCAATCAGCGCGGGTTCTCAAAATACGGCGATCCCGAGACGCAAACGCGGATCGCTCAATATGAGATGGCCTTCCGCATGCAATCCAGCGTGCCGGAATTGACAGATATCAAGCAGGAAACGCCAGCAACACTGGCCATGTATGGCCCCGACGTCAATAAGCCCGGCTCATTTGCGCACAGCGCATTGCTGGCTCGGCGGCTGGTGGAGCGTGGCGTGCGGGTAGTGCAAATCATGCATCGTGGCTGGGACCAGCACGGCTCACTTCCCAAGCAACTGACCGATCAATGCCGAGACACCGACCAAGGGACGGCAGCGCTGGTGATGGACCTCAAGCAGCGCGGTTTGCTCGATGAGACACTGGTGATCTGGGGAGGTGAATTCGGTCGGACCGTGTATTCCCAAGGCAAACTCACCAACACCGACTACGGGCGCGACCATCATCCGCGCAACTTCTGCATGTGGCTGGCCGGCGGCGGTGTCAAGCGTGGCCACATCCACGGAGAGACGGACGACTTCAGTTACAACATTCTGGATGAGAAAAGAGACGGAGTCCACGTAAACGACCTGAACGCCACCGTCCTGCATTGCCTGGGCATCGACCACAACCGCTTCACATTTAACTTCCAGGGTCTCGATCAAAAGTTGACGGGGGTGGAACCCTCCCGAGTCGTCAAGGAAATCTTGGCCTAATTTTGCTTTGTGGCTAAGCGATCATCCAGGGAAACAGCATGAACAATCAACCGATTCACGTCTCAAACACTTCGCGACGCACATTCCTGAAATCCTCGACTGCCGCCGCAGTCGCCACAGGCATGGCGGCCACGCTCGGCGCAGCTCCTCTTGCCCATGCCGCCGGGAGCGATGAACTCAAGATCGGAATCATAGGTTGCGGAGGACGCGGCAGCGGGGCCGTGATCGATGCACTTTCGGCCGACCCGAACTGCCGGTTGACCGCTGCAGGAGATGTCTTTGCTGAAGTGGCCAAAGCAAGCGTGGCGGGATTGAAGCAACATCCGCAATTTGGATCGCGAGTAAGCGTTGACAAAGATCATATCTTCGTGGGATTCGACGCCTATAAAAAGGTCATCGACAGTGGAGTCGATGTCGTACTTCTCACGACCACGCCCCATTTCCGCCCGATGCATTTAAAATATGCCGTCGAGCAGGGAAAGCATGTGTTTGCCGAAAAACCGGTGGCCGTGGATCCAGCGGGAATACGCTCCGTGTTGGCCAGTTGCCAGTTGGCCAAGGAAAAAGGGCGATCCGTAGTCTCCGGCCTCTGCTATCGATATCACAAGCCCAAGCTGGAGGCCATCAAGCGGGTGCATGACGGAGCGGTCGGAGAGATCCTCTCTCTGCACACGTCCTACAACACAGGCACCCTGTGGCATCGGGGACGCAAGCCGACGTGGAGCGAAATGGAATATCAAATCCGTAACTGGCTCTATTTTGCCTGGCTCTCAGGTGATTTTATTTGCGAGCAACACGTCCATAGCCTCGATAAGATGGCTTGGGCCATGCGAGACGAGCCGCCCGTTAAAGTGAGTTCGATCGGCGGCCGACAGCAGCGGACGGAACCTCTATATGGGAACGCCTACGACCATTTTGCAAGCGTATTCACTTACAAGAACGGTGCAAAGATGTTCAGCTTCTGCCGTCAGCAAGCGGGCTGCACCACGGACGTCAATGACTACGTGATGGGAACCCAGGGAACGGCCGATCTGATGCAGGCCAGGATCACAGGCCAACAGCCGTGGAAATTCAGCGGGCCGGCCGGCAATATGTATCGCGATGAGCATGTGGCTTTGTTCGGTTCGATCCGTAGCGGAAAGCCGATCAACAACGGTGAGTACATGGCTCACAGTACGATGCTAGCCATCATGGCCCGTATGTCGGCCTATTCCGGCAAGGATGTGACATGGGCCGAGGCCATGACGTCGCCGCTCGATTTGAGCCCTCCGAAATATGAATGGAGCGATGTAAGCGTACCTAAGGTGGCAATACCTGGAATCGGATAGTGCGTAAGACACTCGGTATTGCGGGCTTCAAGTTCCACCACAACCGCTACGGAACGATATTCGGCAGCGCCCGGCCGATGTCGCGGAGGTGGACGCCGCCACCGCCGGCCGAGACGAGCCAGCGTCCGTCGGCGCTCATCGAAATGGCCCACACGCCCGTGCTGTGGCCTCGCAGCGTGAACGTCTCCATGCCGGTCGTCGTGTCCCACAGCTTGATTGTCGTATCATCGCTGGCAGAGATGAGCCGCCGGGAGTCAGGTGTGTAGATCAGTCTGTTGACTTCGTTGGCGTGCCCTTCCATGGCGAGCAGTTGGTCGCCGGTCTTGGCGCTGAATAGTGCGATTCGACCGCTATAGAAACCTGCCGCCACGGTTTTACCGTCGGGCGAATAGGCAACGCATGTTGGACCTTCGACCCGGCCATCGGCGCCGTTGAGACGTTTGGTGAATACCTGCCGGCCCGCAAGAAAATCCCAAACTGCAAAAGACTCGCTCCGACCGCCGGTAACAATCTGACGACTGTCGCTGCTAAATGCCACGAACCTCGCATTGGGCACGTTGAAATGCGGCTTACCTGTGGTGGAGTTCCAGACTTTGACCGAATCGCCAACGGAAAAACCCAACACGGGCGCCGCGATCCATTTGCCGTCGCTGCTCCATGCCGGGCCACCTAACGTCGCGCTGGTCGATCCTTCCCCCTGCCCTGGCAGGCTCATTACGGACTTGCCCTCGTTGGCGCTGTAGACCGTCGTTGCCAGGTGCTGGTTGCGGGCGGCAATGCGCGTTGCGTCGGGGGACAGTGCAAGCAGACGAAACCATTGAAAAGGAATTGAGATTTCCTTGATCTTTTTGAGTTGATCGAGTTGCCAGAGCTGGAGCTTGCCATCTGTATTGGCCAGAACCAGAAGCGTCTGAGCGCCATCGACCGCCACATCGGTGGCGGGGACGTCGAGCGTCGCGAATGCCTCGGCACCCGAAATGGTCCAAATCTTAATCACATTGTCGTTTCCCGCCGAAACCAGATAGCGGCCATCGGCGCTGAAAGCCATCGACAGGATAGTTCCCTTGTGGCCGCGGAGGGTCGTCGTTACTTTGCCGGTGACGGCATCGTAAACCTGGATGTTGGCGCCGGCGCTCACGCAAAACGTCTTTCCGTTCGGCGCGAATGCGGCTGTGGCAAACGTGGGGCCGGCGCTCTGCTGCGGTTCCACTGCTGCTTTGCCGGTGCTGACTTCCCACACCCGGACTTGGGAAGCGACGATATGTGCCTCCGTCGTGAAGCCGGTCACAATACGGTTGCCTTCCGGCGAAAACACCACGTACTCTCCCGCTCCCCAGATTTGCGTCGGCGCCTCCCCCGTCTCTGGATTCCACAAGATAGCCAGACAGTCGGGCTTCCTATCCGCAAAATCTTTCAAACGTCGCTGCGGATCGCGCAACGCTTCAAAATCGGGTTGCAAATGGACAACACCTGCGAGACTCGTGCCGTCTGGGCTGTAGGCCAGTCGAGCCGACGAGATTTTACGTTTCAAATTCGCCGGCACAACTGCGAACCGCTTGACTTCCTCGTCTTTCTCCAGATCCCAGATGCGTAAGTTGTCGTTGTCCACAATCGCCAAGCGTTTGCCATCGGGCCGCATGGCAATAGCACTTGCTTGGCCGTCGTATTTCGTCGGCAACTCTCGTCCGGTCGCCACTTCCCAGATGTGGAGCTTCTGGAAATCGCTGGAAATCAGCCGCTTGCCATCCGGGGTGAAGGCCAGGCCGCGAACGGTATGCTCATGCTGACCAAACGTCCTGAATTCCGCCCCCGTTTTCGTATTCCATAACTTGATGTTTCCCTTGCGCAACACTTTGGGAGGCGGTTGCTTGCCAAAGGGGAATGCCACCGGCTCAAACTCCGTGTTACTTCCGGAGGCGATGATCGAACCGTCTGGACTGACGGCCACAAACGCCACGTCGTGGTCGTGGCCTGGAAGCGTGCGAAGCTGTTGTCCACTCTGACTTTTGAGATAGTACCATTCCCAACCACGTGGATCGTCCTGGCCTGGAGCGGGTTCGCTATACCGGGCCAGTAAATCTTGCAAGCGAGCACTATGGCCATTGTCCAAGGCCAACTGCGCCAGGTTCATTGTGGCCACATAAAGCCGTTGATCGGCCACAAGCCGCTCGCGATTCGCCACGTCGGCGCTGCGTCGTGCCGCCTGAGCTTCCTCATCAGCTCGCTTCCGCTGGGCGGACTCGCTGATTGTGGCGGCTTCAGCCTTTTTGCGGGCACTGTTTTCCTGGTCGGCCAGCTCCTTGTTCTGCTCCGCAAGTCGCAATGCATCGTTTCGCGCCACTACCGCCGCTTTCTCCGAGACTTCCGCCTGTTTCTGTGCGGTCTGCGCGTCGTTGCGGGCGATAATCGCTTTGCCGCGGGATCCAAGAATGGAAATGAATGCCACCAAGACGGTCAGCACCACCACCAGGCAGGCCGCGGCGGCAACGGCCACCAAAGGTCGATGATCGCGCACCCAACGACCGAGCCGGGTGTGCGGATCGGCACCGGCTTGCCGCTGAGGTACAAGTCGAGATATTCCGCCAGTTCGCGGGCGGTCTGGATCCTGCGCTCCGGGTCGCGTTCCACCGCGCGGGCGACGATAGCTTCCAGGTCGCGGTCGATCGTAGGATCAATGATGCGCAGTTGGGGAAGATCTCGCGACAATACCCAGGCTGCCAGTTGGCTTTGGTCTTCTGCTTCGCCAAATGCCTGCTGCCGGGTGAGCAACTCCCACAGGGTGGCCCCCAGAGCACGAACATCGACGCGATAGTCAACTTTGACCTTGGCCGCGGCCAGTTGCTCCGGCGCGGCATAGCGGAGCGTACCGAGAAACTCTCCAGACGACGTCTTGGTAAGCGCGAGACTTTGTCCCTTGGCCAGGCCGAAGTCCATCAGCACCACCCGCGAGCCATCGGGAGTGAGCATCAGATTAGCTGGCTTGATATCGCGATGCACGATGCTCTGATCGTGAACCGCCTGTACCGCCATAGCGGCGTCACGAATTAACTGCGCCACGCGGCGCATGTAGCCGCCAGCATCCTGGTCGGCAGCCGGCAAACTCGGCAGCGGCGGCAAAGGCAAGGTTGGAATGGGTGGCTCGGTAGTGAACCCAAATGCAGGTTCAAGTGAGTCGCCAGGTGCCTCGGACAAGGGGAGCGCCGCACCAGAATCCTCAGAGCGTTTCCCCGCTGCTCGTCCAGGTTCAGAATGTCGGCGCACCTCGTCGCGCTGTTTGCGGCTGGCTGTGAGAACCGCCTCGGTCAGCGCACGGCCTGTCAGTGTGGAGGCCTCGCCCTGGCGTTTCCGGCCGCTTAATTCTCGCCACACCATTTCCAAGTCGGCCCCGGGCACATATTCCATGGCGTAATAAATCTGGCCGTCCGGCAGCACCCCGCTGGCGAGCACCTTAACGATGTGCGGATGTTCACAGCGGCCCAGGGCACGCATTTCGCGTCGAAAACGGGCCAAGGCCACTTCGTCACCCGCCAGCGATGCGGGTAACATTTTCATGGCCACAAGTCGACCGAGCGACAATTGCCGGGCAAGGTAGACCACACCCATGCCGCCGCGCCCCAACTCGGCCAGAATCTCGTAATCTCCCACCGTTCGCTGGGCGGGAGCGGTCGGCGCAAACAACGCATCGACCGAAGGCGTTTCCGCCAGGCTTTGTTGGGCCAGGCGATCGAGGTCTTGTTCTTCCACTTGGCGGCCCGTGACGCGGCTCAACAGCCGGGTCATGGACGGTACCATCGATTTGTCACGCTCGGTACGCCCCGTAGTGTAGCTGAGGTACTCAACTTGTCGGCCGCTGCGATCCCGGTTGAGGAATCGTA